>JAHFCH010000179.1 GCA_023249635.1 Fibrobacterota bacterium | reverse complement strand
CGCCCTCAATTGCGACACGGTATTCGTCCGCAAAGGCGTGACCACGGTGGTGAATCCCGGCACCGTCCTGTATTTCGCGCGGCCTTCGCTCAACAGCGTCATCAAGGTGGAAGGCACCCTTATCCTCAAGGGCACCAAGAATTCCTACGTGTCCCTGAGCGGTAACCTGGACAGCAGCCGCACCGGCGCCGAGCCCGGCAAAAAGCAATGGGGCGGAATCGAAGTGGCCGAAGGCGGCAGGCTGGAAATGGAATACGTGGGCATGATGAAGGCGCCTACGCCCATCACCGCCTTTTCCGCGAACGTGAAAATCCTGAACTCGTGGTTCAAAGGCAGCTCGGGCATGATCCTGCCGGACGGAAGCCTATACGCGATGGAATCTTCCTGGCATGCCATCAATAACATGGATTTGAGCAAAAGCACCGCCGACCGGAAAGTCGATGAGCGTCCTGCCGATGCCATCAGCGAGAAGGAAAAATCCGATTTGCTGAAGAAGGATACTTACTGGACCTGGCAGAAGCTGGCGGGCGGCGCGGCGGCCTTAGCGGTGGTCGGGGTAGGGGCGGTCTACCTATTGCAGCCGGCTAAGAAGTCGCCTGCGGCAGTGATCCCCCCTGACAATTCCAAGTTGGGAAACGGCATCGATACCGGCCCGATACTGCCCGGCCTCGCTACGCCTTGAGTCCGGGCCTTGGCCTTCGGACTATGAACCGCCTAGTTCCCGGATTCGAACCGCTTCAACTCGTCTCGCAGCCGCGCAGCCTCTTCGTACCGCTCCGACGCCAAAGCCTTCTTAAGCTTTTCTTTCAGCTTTTCCACCTTGGTAATAAGCGTGTCCGGAAGCGAGGGCTTCGCGGATGCCTGCGGCTTGGGTGGAGGAGGTACGACCGTGCCGGTCTCGTCCTCGGAGGCTTCACTGAACTCATCTTCACCACCGATCTTCCCCACGATTTCGCTAAGCGGCTCGCCTTCGGGCGGCCCCTCATCCTGCTCATCGCGGGATTCCTTTACCACGATGGCGGCCGCTTCGTAGACGTCTTTATGCACGAATATGGGCACATGGTAACGGAGCGCCAGGGCGATGGCATCCGAGGGGCGCGCGTCGACGTCCATGTCCTCGATGCCTTCCTTGCGGAAATGGATGCGGCCGAAAAAGGTATTATCGGCCAGGCTGGTCACCTGGACCTTGACCACCTCCACGTCCAACATCCCGAGCACGGATTTCATCAAGTCATGCGTCAACGGGCGGGGCGGGGTCTGGTTGTTGTAGGCGATGGCGATGGACTGGGCTTCGTTGGCGCCGATGAAGATGGGCAAAACGCGCCCGTCGCCATTGGCCTTGAGGAACACGATGAACCCCAGGTTGCTCACCGAAATGTTGTCGATGCGCGCCGCCAGGAAATCGTCCTCATCGGGGATGAATTCCTCTTCGGGGGAGCCTTCTCCTTCGAGGTCAGACATTGAAGAGAAAATGCATGATGTCGCCGTCCTTCACCACGTAATCCTTGCCTTCTTTGCGTACCAGGCCCTTTTCCTTGGCGGCCTGCCAGGTGTGGTACTTGAGGAAGTCGGCATAACCCAGGGTTTCGGCGCTGATGAAACCGCGTTCGAAGTCGCTGTGGATGACGCCCGCGGCCGCAGGGGCGGTCCATCCCTTATGGATGGTCCAGGCGCGCACTTCCTGTTCGCCGGCGGTGAAATAGGTCTGTAGCCCCAGCATGGAAAAGCCCTTGCGGATGACCATGGCCAACCCGCTTTCCTTCAGGCCCATTTCTTCCAGGAAGGCCACCTTCTCCTCTTCGTTCAGCTCGGCGATTTCGCTTTCGATTTTACCGCTGAAGACGAGCACTTCGCAATTCTGGCTTTCCGCGTAGGCGGTCATCTTCTTTACATGGTCGTTGCCGGTATGGATTTCGCTTTCCAGTACGTTGGCGCAGTAGAACATCGGCTTCAAGGTCAGCAGGCCGAGGTCCTTGACGAGCAGCAGCTCGTCCTTGTTGAGTTCGGCCTTGCGCGCGGGATGTCCGGCATCCAGGCACAACTTCAGCTTCTCGAATACCACCACGCGTACCCGGGCCTCCTTGGCTTCGGCCGTGGCCAGGGCCCCGAGCTTCTTATCCTTGGAGAGCTTCTTATCCACCATATCCATGTCGCGCAGGGCGAGCTCCATGTTCACCACGTCGGCGTCGCGGACCGGATCCACGGAACCGTCCACGTGGGTGATATCGATATCCTCGAAACACCGGACCACGTGCATGATGGCGTCCGTCTCACGGATATGCGCCAGGAATTGATTCCCCAACCCTTCGCCCTGGGAGGCCCCTTTGACCAGGCCGGCGATGTCGACGAATTGCATGACGGCGGGAATCTCTTTTTTGGGTTTATAGACCTTCGAGAGTTCCTTGAGGCGGCTGTCGGGGATACCCACCATCCCTACGTTCGGCTCTTTGGTACAAAAGGGGAAGTTGGCCGCTTCCGCTCCGGCGCTGGTCAGCGCGTTGAAAATGGTCGATTTTCCCACATTGGGCAAGCCGACGATGCCGCATTTGAAACCCATGACGAATATCCTTTTTCCAGCCGAATTTGATGAAAATTACCCGGGGGAAGTGCAAAAGTACGATTTTCTCCCGAGAGGCAGGAGGAATTTATTTTCCGGTTGTCCCGGAATCGGACGGGTCCAAAAAAGGGTCGGAAATCCGGTTTAATGGGATAATATATAGGGTGTTAATCATGCTGCGGCAACTCACACATTATCATGGACTTAAGCGGGCCTTGGCTTGGGGCGCGAAGAGGTGTCATGAGTAAATTGCGCGCCCAACTCCTTCGCATCCAGAGGGAAAATTACGAGAAGAATCTCGACCAGGTGAAGCGCAGCCTGGGTTCGAATGTTTTTGTCGCGCGCTATGGGCGCGAGTACCATCGCTACCTGAAATCCTATCAGGGGATTTCCTCCAAGGCCGACCTCCTGCGGAAAGCCTTATCCAGCGACGTAGTATACCATGGTGACTATCACACGCTGCGCCATTCCCAGCGGGCCATCCTTGGAGTCCTACAGGAATTGGCCGGCCGGCTTGGGTCGGAGCGGCGCCTGGTGGTATGCCTGGAAATGTTCCACGGCAAGGATCAAAAGTGGGTCGACCTCTATATGGAAGGCAAGCTGGAGGAGAAGGCTTTCCTCAATAAAATCCACTATGCCCGCAAATGGGCCTACAACTGGAATCCCTGGCGCCATATTCTCGACTTTTGCCGCGAACGCGGCATCCCGGTATTGGGTATCAATACCGAAGCGGAGGCGCCGGAAAAGTCGCTGCAAATCCGTGACGCATACTCGGCCCAGGTCATAGGCCAGGCGATTATCCGGCATCCCGGGGCCCTGGTCTATGTGGTGGATGGCGACTACCATATCTCTCCCAACCATCTTCCCCGGGAAGTGGAAAGCCGCCTGGCACCCCTGGGTGTAACCCCCCAGCGTACAATCATTTACCAGAATGCCGAGAACCTGTACTGGAAGCTAGCGGAAGAGCGCAAAGAGGAGGCCGACGTCCTCCAGATCGCCCCCGACAGCTTCTGCTTGATGAACACGGTGCCCGCCACCAAGTTGCAGTCCTACCTCGATTGGTTGGAGTACGCCGAGGACGGGTATTACCCGGTACGCGGCAATTGGGCCGAACTCTCCGGCGAGAATTATTTCAACCAGGTGCAATCCTATATCCAGAACCTGGACAGCCTCTTCCAGTCCAAGTTCCCCATGGAGGCCCTGGAGCGGCTGACGGTCTATTCCTCGCGCAATCTCGACTTCACGGAAATGATCGAGGGCACGCCCCAACTACGCGGCCAAATGCGGCGCATCAAGGATAAGATCCGGCGGGGCGAAGGCTTCTTGCTGGAATATGCCGAAGGCGGCACCGGGGCCTACGTCATCTACCTGCCCAACTCGAGCATCAACCAGGCCGCCGAAGAGGCGACGCATTTCATGCATGCTGTCCTGCGCGGACCCCTGGAGCGGCTCCCCATCGGCCATGACTGGTTCTACGCCAACCTGCTGACCGAAGCGCTGGGCTTCTTCGGCTCCAAGATGATCAACGAGAAGCGCAAGGCTCCCAGCGAATCGTCTTTGCGGCTTTTCCTGGGCAAGGCCAAGCAGGGGATGGATTCACCCAACCAGGTTGAGACGGTCAAGATAGCCCGGCTCATCCTCCAGCATCTGCATCTGGAAAAGCGTACCGGCCGCGAAATGGATTTCCGCAAAAAGTTTGCCGCGGTTTTCGCTGATCGCACCAGCTTGCCGCAAATGTTCAGCACCCAGTTGGGATATATGCTGGGCAACCGGCTGTACTACGCGGTGAAGAAGGGCTTGATCCCCCTGAAGGACATCCGCGCCCTGTTCTACGAGAACTTCGCCCATCCCGGTCTGGCCTTCGCGGGCTACGCCCGCTTCGTTCAGCAGCTCAAGCGCATCCGTCCGGCCCAGCCTGGGGCCAGGGAAGAGAACCCGCGCCCGTTGGCCGCCAGCGCCTGATGACCTGACGGCGGCGGTAGCCCGCGCAGCGGCGCTTGAGTAGTTTTACCTGATGCCCCGCTGCTTCGTCCCTGCTTGCCTGCTCTTCACCCTTCACTTCGCCCTGCTCACGGCCGGAGCCGAGGTCAGCGTACGTAAAGCCGTATTCACCGATCACCAGCTTTTCTGGCCGACCCTGGAAGGTAAGGGAAAGCCCGCGTCCCCAGCCAAGGCTAAGGGCAAGGCCGTCAAGCCGGACCCGAAGGCCCTGCCGGCGCGCATCGCCGTGCTCCCGGTTTCCATCAAGGATTATTCCGAAACCGTGGTCTGCGATTCCTGCCATCGGCTTTCCGCCAACGGAATGGAGTTCTTCCTCGAGAATTGGCTTAAGGATCGCATGGCGGCCCGCTTCCCGGCGCAAGGCGTAGAGCTCATCGCCCCGCAGGCGCATCTGCTGGAGAAGCGTGTGGACCTGATGGCGTACCTGGACAGCCTTCAGCTTCCTTGGGATAAATGGCTGGCCGATTCGGGCCAAGAGGTGATCTACCGGCCGCGCGACCGCTATACTTCGGCGGCGGCGCGTCAGCGGCTGGATAAGCTCGGGGGTATGCTGGGCGTGACCCATCTGCTCCTGCCGGCGCGCGTGCGCGTGCATGTAGCGCCCATGGCATCGAATACCCATACCGGGGGATTGGAATGGGGCTTTGACCTGGCGCTATGGAACGTGGCCGCGGGCCGCCCGGAATGGGCCTTCCAGTTCCGCGAGAGCGATATGGCCATGGACCTGGACCAGGCCCTGGACGCCCGGCTGGATAAGGCCTTGGGCGGGGCATGGGACGGGATGCCCGCGGAATTGACCGCGCTATGGGCCTCCGAGCCGCACTAGTTCGGCCAAAAGTTCCGCGAATAACCACCGGAATAGTCCTATAATATTGGGGTATTGGCGCCGTTAGGGCCAGCCCCACCCGCGGGGAATCCGACTCGGCTTGATTCCTGAAGGCCTTTTAACGATAAGTTAAACAGGAGCCAGCCTATGAAGGTCATCCGCCCCAATTGCCGGGCCCAGTTCACTGCGGCCGACTATGCCTTCGTCGCTACGGTATTGCCCGTGCGCGAAGCCGGTAGCATCGGCTTAATCCGCCTGGTCGAGGACGCGGATAATCTCGATCTTCTCCTCGATCAACCGCGCCTGTTCCGCGCCGTGCTGGAACTGCCTAATTGCCTTACCGTCTCGCTTCACTTTTACTTCTACGTACTGGTGCGGCACGCCTTGCTGCGCGAGCAAATCCGCGATCGGGACGTGGCTGATTACGTAGCCGAGGTGCTGGCGGAGTTCTCCATGCTGCAAAGGTTATCCCAGCCCCGCGCCGATGGGGAAGGCACCCTCGATTACCTGCACGAGATGTTGGATGCCTTGGATCGCATGGAGGAAGAGGAGCGCTTCGCCATGCAAACCCATATCGGCAATTTCGCGCTCTTCCATGCCGGCGTCTTCCCGGGACGCTTGCAACGACGGGCGGATAGGCGGGCGGCGCCGGGATTCCGGTTCTACGAAGAACTGGGCAGCGCCCATTTCCGCATGGCGGGCGGCCATTGGCTGGCGCGGCGCATGGACCTGGTTTCGGTATACATGACACTGGGCGAGGCCTTCCACGTCACGCGGTTGGCTTTGAACCATCTTTCGGAAAAGCTTTTGTTCCTGGAAACCGATCGCGCGGTGCGTGATCTGCTGCGCGAACTGGAAAGACCCGATGACCGGAAGAGCGGCGAAAGCCTTTAAGAAGCCGCCCGGGCGAAGGCGCCCTTACAGCGTGAAGCGGCCCAAGCTCACCAGGAAGAGGATTACGTTGAGGGCCATCAAGACGAACCACCCGATGAGGCACACGCCCACGGCCCGCAAGGTGGACGAGTAGTCCAACGCCTGGCGCACCGCCACCACGAACGCGGCCAACATCCAGATGGCTACGGCGAAGCGGATGAATCCGCCCAATCCCGGCAAGAAGCCCAGCACCTGCAGCAGACCCGGGGCGCTCGAGAAACCCGTGCAGCGCAACAGCTCACCCATGTCCGCCTGCGTTTGCGGTTCGGGCAACAAGCGCGTGCCGATGAAATAACTGAGAAAGGCCCACACCACCCATCCGACCAAGGCGACCGTGGTATGTAAAAGCAAACCGTACCAACCGCCGCTCAAGGCGCCGCCTACGCCGGCGGCCAGGCTGGCGAGCAGAACGGTGAGGATGGCCTGGTTGTTCGCGGTTTTATCCGCTTCCACTTCTTCGTACAGCTCGGGGTCGAGCTTGATGGCGCGCAGCAATCGATCCCGGTAGGCGGTCATGCCGATAAAGCTAAATTTCCAGACCGATAGGTCAAAATGAAGCGCGCTGCGGATTTCGATTTAATCGCGATATGGGGGGAAACGACCTTGGAGCCGGGGGAATTTATAGTATATTCTCCCTACCGCTTTCGGTGCGGGGTGGAGCAGCCCGGTAGCTCGTTGGGCTCATAACCCAAAGGTCTCAGGTTCAAATCCTGACCCCGCTACCACCTAGAAGACGCTCAGGGAAACCTGGGCGTCTTTTTTTTGTTGCTCAGGGAAACGTGGGCATTTTTCTTGGTTATGCTGGATTGGCCGGTACCGATTACCGGTTCGGGATCCCGCCCAGCGCCCGGCTCAACGCCGCCCGCGCCTCGGTCAGCCCGGGATCAATCGATAAGGCTTTCGCATACAGGTTGATGGCTTCAGGGAGATTCCCCTTGGATTCCGCCAAATGCGCCAGCCCCATGAGGGCATGGGCGTCGCGCGGGTTGCGGCCCAGGGCTTCGCGGAAATCCGACTCGGCGGCTCCGGCGTCGCCGGACTTCAGCAAGGCTTCCCCCAAGGCGCTTTTCAATTCGGGACGATCAGGCATTTGATTGAGCGCGGCGCGCAGATGGGGGATGGCTTCCATGGGCTTGCCCAGCGCGTTCAGCATCATTCCCAGTTTGGCATGGGCGCCGGCGTCGCCGGGATCCAGTTCCACCAGCCGCGCGTATTCTTGCGCGGCCTCGGGAAGCTTCCCATCCCGGTCCAACGCGTCGGCCAGGTAATGATGCGACATGGCATTGTTGCTATCCAAGCGGACCGCGCGGCGGTAATGCGGAATGGCTTCGGCTTCCAGGCCCGCGCGTTCGCGGGCGGCCCCGACGAACAAAGAACTCCAGATGGCCTCGAGCCCGGAGCTGTCTACCGCCAGGGCGCGCTCGGCGATGCGGGCCGCGTCCGCGTGCTTACCCGCCCAGTTGACCACCTTGGCAAGGTTATGCAGGCCTTCGCCCAATTCATGCGGGCCCATGGCGCTCATTACCCGTGCGGTCACCGAGTCCACGGCGGCATTGCCCTTGAACGCGGTTTCGTCCCAGCCCGGCGCGGTCTTGGCCATACCCAGCTTGTTCATTTTGCCCAGGATGGCGAGGGCCATGAAACGGTAATCGTCGATGGAGAGATGCACATGGTCCACGAAATCCGGTTCGCCCAGCACGTTATTACCCGAGTCGGCCTGGGTTTTCCGTTCCAGCAAGTCCGCGAAATCGAGGACCTGGGCATGGTGGGCAAGCGCGGCGTCGCGGACGATGGCATGCATGGCGGGCGTGGCGCGCAGCGGGCAGATGTCTTCTTCCATCGCGGCTTGCAGATGGCGCTTCGCCGCAGGGAAATCCCCCGATGCGTAAGCGGCTTTTCCGGCGGCATAGGCCAGGCCCGCATCGCGTCCATCGAGGCGGGCCGCCGAGTCGAGTAGCAACGCGGCCTGGGGCAGGGGAGAGGCGTTGGCGCGGGTGCGGAGATCGGATATGCGGCCCGCAGCCTCAGGGGACAGGCCCGGTCCTGGTTCGCTTTTGAAAGGGGAACAATCCTTTTCATTACCGGGAGTGGTCAGGAAGAGTACTTCGGCTCCGACCGAATGAGCCAACTCGGCCATGCGGCCGAGGGAGGCGCGGTAATGTTCCAGGATATCGTGATGCAAGGTATCGTTGCGGGTGTATGAGGTGGGACCGATGGTATTGGCGAGGATGTCGTTGACCTCCCCGGCCATTTCGAATCCGCCCGCCTTGGCTCCCGCGGCCGGTGCCGCCTCGGCTCCGGTCCCCGCGGTCGCCGCCTTCGGCCGCGCGAGCCGGCGCAGGGCCGAATAGGTGCGGGTATGATCCATCAGGGCGCTCAGCTCCCGTAACACCTTAGGTACCCCGGCCGTGGAGCGGTAGGTGCGCTCCTCCAGGAATTCGTTATGCCCGCTGTAGACCAGGAAGAGATCGGGCTGGTACTTGATAAGCTCCGCGATCAGGGACGCCTCGCGATAGCTGGCGTAGCTGATGCCGCCGCAATTGATCACTTCCCATTTGCGGGAAGCATCCGCTTGGGGAAGCAGGTCGCGGAGCCAACCACTGAAGGAAACGGGATCGCGCCATGGATGGCCGTACGCGGTCGAGCCCCCGACGCTGAAGATACGGAACGTACCCGGGGCTTTGACGGCCGGAAAGCTCTGTCCGTTGAAATGGGTGTACTTGACCGGATTGGTCACCATCAACGCGGCGCTGTCGCCGTGGCCGGGAACGAAAAGGGGTTGGGAGGCGGCGTAGCCGACGAAGGGATCTTCGGTGAGGCTGAGTGGAGCCACGCCCGCGAGCGTCAGCGCGAGTTCGCATAGACCGAAAAAAACCACGGGAGTGGCGACGGCGAGGGCCAGCTTGGCCCAGATCAAATCGCGTGCCGCCATGCTCAGGCAAAACTGCCAAATCGCCCGGGTTCGGTCAATCCTGTGCCCTACGGTATGCGGATGCACTCGGGAAACGCGGACGAAACCGCGCTCGAAACCGATTGACTTCCCCCCGAGGATAATTTCTTTGTAGGGACCCTAAGGGGAGGAAGAGTCAGCATGGAAAACGTTTCCACGGATAGTCCCGCCAAGCGCTGTGCGAAGTGCCTGGCGCCCATGACCGACCCCGATTGGGTGGTCAATAAGGAAATGGCCTACTGCTCCGATTGCGCGGCTCTGCTGCACTTGGGTGAGAGCAAGGAGAGCCGCATGTTCAACAGTGGCGAACCGGTACCGGGCATGGTCGCCCCGGGAACCGAAAGTTCCCTGCCCAGGCCGATGGATGAGGACGAGCCCGCCATTATCGAGTGAACCCGGCGCCGATGGCGGCATTCGTCCGATTAGCTACCTTTGCCGGGCATGGAAGTGCTGAAAACGCCGCTGGACGGCCTGCTGGTGTTGAAACCCAGGGTATTCAAGGACGACCGGGGCTGGTTCCTGGAGAGCTACAATCGGATCACCTTCCAGGCCGCCGGGCTGTCCGAAACCTTTGTCCAGGATAACCACAGCGCCTCTTCCCGCGGCACCCTGCGCGGCCTCCATTTCCAGACCCATCCCGGCCAGGCCAAACTCGTCCGCTGCACCCGCGGCCGCATCTGGGACGTGGCCGTCGACATCCGGCCGGGCTCACCTACCTTCGGACAGCATTTCGGGGCCGATCTCGCCGCCGATGAGGCGACCCAGATTTATATCCCCATCGGATTCGCCCATGGCTTTTTGGTGCTCTCCGAATCGGCTGAGGTACAGTACAAGTGCTCCAACGTGTATAACGCCGCGACCGAGGCGGGAATCCAATGGGATGATCCGGAGCTTGCGGTGGCGTGGCCCCTGGGCGGGCAGGCGCCGTTGATTTCGGAGCGCGATAAGCGGAACCAGTCCTTCGCCGAATTCAAGCGCAAGCTTTAGCCAGGCTACGCGGAGCGCTCCGTTTCTCTCAATCCGCTCCGGTTACTCCGCTTCGATTAATCCGCTATGTCCACCGTCAAGCCATCGTATGCGGGCTGCATCTCAGGAGGGAGTGCCCGCTCCATTTCCCCATGATCCAGATCATGCGTCATGTGGATGAAGAAGGTGCGCTTGGCCTTGATCCGCTTCGCGTACTCCACCGCCTGATCGAAGGAGAGATGGGTGGAATGGGGTTGCGGTCGCAAGCAATCGAGGGCGAGCACATCCACTCCCTTTAGCAGGTCTATGGTCGCATCCGGGATATGCGTCACGTCGGTGATGAACGCGAAATTGCCGATGCGGTAGCCGAGGATGGGCTCGGGACCATGCATGACGGGCAAGGGAACGATATTCCAACCGCCCGCTTCGAAAGACCCCTCCACCGGATGCAGATCGTATTGCGGCTTGCCGCCGCCGTATCCCTTGGAGGGGTTGAAAGCGTAGGCGAAGCGTTGGCGGATATCCACCAGGGTACGCGCATCGGCGTAGAGCGGCATGGCGCGGCCCGAAACCTGCGAGAAGATGCGCAAATCATCCAGACCGGAGACATGATCGGAATGGGCATGCGTTAGGAGAACGAAGTCCAGGTGCTTTAAGCCATTCTGGAGGGCGGCGGCGCGGAACTCGTTGGAAACGTCGATGAGGGCGGAGCGGCCGCGTGGACCGGCGGAGGCACGGGCGCGGATGGCGTCGCTCGCGGCGGCGCGGCCTTCATCGGTCAGATCCTGGCCCGCGAACTGGGGGCCTTCGTGCAACCAGATGCCGGTGCGGTTGCGCCGGTTCTTGGGATTGGTTGAGACGCATACCTTGCAAGTGCATCCGAGGATGGGAATGCCATGGGAAGAGCCCGTGCCCAGGAACGTGACGCGCATGCCGGGAAATATAGCTTCCGCTTACCGCACGCGCCCGCGGTGCCCGTGCGCACAGCCGCGATAAATAACCCCGGTTAATCTTCCCCCCGCGGCCATGCCGGCCGCCGGCCCCGAAGGGCACAGGAGGATGACATGCGCAAGTTCAGGATTGGAAGCATCAGGTTCGCGAACATCATGGCGGCATCGGCGGCGGCGGGTTGCGCCGTATGGCTGGCAGGCTGTCTGGTTTCGGGCAAAGGCGGCGCAGCCGCGGAGGGCGGGCAAAGGGCGTCGGTGCGGCTTACCTTGGCTCCCGCGGCCCTGCTGCGCTCCGAGGAGGCCCGCCTGCCCGCGGTGGACTCGCTGCGTATCCGCATCAGCGCCGAGGACATGCCCGCGGTGGAATTCACGCGCACGGGCGATTCCCTGGCGGTGTCCCTGGAAGATTTGCCTCCCGGGGAGAATCGCCTGATAAACGCCTGGCTGTACCGTCGCGGACGCTTGCTGTACGCGGGCCACGGAATCTTCGCCTTTAGGCGCGAGGCGCGCACGGAAGCCTCCCTGCGTTGCGATCCCCAATTTTCGCGGGTAACCGCCCGCTTCCATCTACCCGCCGGGCTGCCCGCGCCGGTGCGCGGAGGCTTGTTGAAACTCTCCGGCGTGCCGGGGCAATTCACAGCGCCCTTGCAGGTACGGGATGAGTTCGGATCCTTCCTGGTGGATGAGCTGCCCGGGGACGCCCGCTACGACGTGAGCATGGCCTTGTCCGATAGCCTGGGCAAGGTCCGCTTCCAGGCCGATCGCCCGGGGGTATATCTGCCGCTGGGAGAAGAGGCCAAATGGGATCTTTCCCTGCTGCCTACCGAGGCGGCCGCGGACCTTTCCCTGGGGTTGGGGGCTCCCAAGGAAGCCGTGGTGGAGACCGCGTTTCCGGCGGTTCGACGTAAGCCGGCCCGGGCAGGGGAAGCCGTGGTAAGCGGATTCTACGCGGCCCCGGCGGATAAGGATTCCGGGTCGGCGGGGGAGTGGTTTTCCGTCTTCAACCGTACGGCCGATACCTTGGCGCTGGCCGGTTGCCGGCTGTCCCGCGACCGTAGCGGCGGCGTTACCCGGGCCTACGCCTTCGATTCCAGCGCGCTTTTGCTTCCCGGTAAGGCCCTGGGATTCGGGCGCCCGGCCTCCGGGGCCGATATCCTATACTCCGATTTCAGCCTTGTGAATACGGCTTCCCCTCTGCTGTTGCTGTGCAATTCCGATTCCATACTGGTGGATTCATTACGCTACTCGGCGGTGGCCACCGATTCCGTGACCGCCCTGCCCATGAAGGAGGGTTGGACGACGCGATTGGGGGTGGGGAGCGTGGGCAGGCGAGGTGAGACGGGAAGCTGGTGCCTGTCCAAGGCCCCGAAGCCGGGCGCCTGGGTGGATTGCGCCCTGGGCCAGGTACCTTAACGCCTGTTGGGGCTTGAGGGTTAATCGGAATTCGGAGTCGAGGCCGCGCCTTGGATCATGCCCTTCTTCAGGAACCCGAGGCCGAATCCGATTACGCCGTACGCGAGGAGCATGCAGTACATGTATTCCGGGAGGATCATCCCGAATCCGCAAATATACCCGATGATGATGCCGGCGATTTGGAACATGTTCAATAGCTTATTCTCGCGGGATACGAGCTTCGGCAGGTACAGCGGGCTGACCATCAGGATGCCGGTGAAAATGAGCAGCAGGGGCAGCACCACCAGGCTTCCCTGGAAGCGCCACGCCATTTCATGCTTGGAATACAGGATGACGCTCATGGCCATGAATCCGCCTGCGAAGGTGGAGGGCAGCCCATGGAAATAATTGACCAGCTCTTCGGAGTCGATGGCGTTGTAGCGGGCCAGGCGCATGGAGGCGCATAGCATATAGACCGAAACCGAGACCAGCATCAACGGCCGGTGGGAGGCGAACCAGGCATAGTCCATGGTCTGCAGGTAGAAGTAAACGAGGAAGCCCGGTGCGATACCGAAGGCGGCCATATCCGCCAGCGAGTCGAACTGGGCCCCGAAGTCCGAGGAAGCCTTGAGGATGCGGGCGGCGAAACCGTCCAGCTTGTCGAAGAGCACGCACCAGATGATCATCCAGGAGGCGAGGATCATGGGGGCCTTGGTGAATCCCAAAATGGGCTGGCCGGGGTTCGGGCTGGAGAAGGTTTCATGCATGACCAGGATCGAGAAGATCCCGAGCATGAAATTAAGGCCCGTGAAAAGGTTGGGAACCAGGTAGCGTGATTTTACCATGCCCCTATAAATAAAAATTTCCCCCCCTTAGGTGGGGAAACTGAGTATGAAATTGTCCAGGGTACCGATGAAAATGGAGTTGCCGAACAGGATGGGGCTGCCGGGGAGATCGGGAAGCTTGTATTTCAGGATCAATTCGTGGTTGAAATTCCGCTTTTCCAGGGCCGGTTCGGTGGTACCCAACCAATAGCCATGGTCGATAACCGTCGGGCGGTTGAACAGGTAGGATTGGATGCGCACCTGCGAAAGGATGGCCCCGCTCGCCGCCTGCACGCACACCAGTTTCTTGGATGCCGTGGTCAAAACCAGGGTATTATCGCGGTTACCCGAAAGGCTGAAGATCTGCTCGCCGAAATCGATGGTCCAGGCGATGGACTGCTTCGCCCGATCGATGGCCACCAGGGCGCCCTGGCTGTATCCCGCATAGATGAAATCCTTGTTGGAGAAGGTCTCCGTGATGGTTCCCCCCGGAAGCTTGAGCTGCCAGACCACCTTTCCCGATGTGGGTTGCACCGCGAAGTAACTGCCTTCCAGGTCCACTACGTCGAGGTAGTCGACATTCTTGGCTTTGCCCAGGTAGAGGCCGCTTTGCCCCAGTTGCCGCTCCCAGCGCGCGGTGCGATCCGGAAGGCCGATGAGGTTGAGGCCGCCGTACCAGTCGCTATATACCAGGCCGCCGTTGACCGCCTGGGCCTGGCATACGGGGTTCTTGAGCGGGAACTGGCCCAGGCCGCCGGGTCCGGTGGCGGGGGAGAGCAGGTAGAGCCGCGAGGGGCTGCTGACGCATAAAGTGTCGTTCTTCCACAAAGCGACCTTCATGTCCAATTCTTCCGAGAAGCGGAAGGAGTTGACCAGGTCGCCGGTTTCGTGGTTCAACAACACCAACGTCTGGTTGTCGTTCTCCAGATAGAAGGACCAATCCTTGTGCGGCACCAGGTTGGGATAGAACTTGGGCCCGTATTGGCGCTTCCATACCCAATTGGCTCCCAGCCCGCCGGCCAAGCCCCGCAATACCGGGCCGTT
>JAHFCH010000317.1 GCA_023249635.1 Fibrobacterota bacterium | reverse complement strand
TGCAGGTCAAGCTTCTCCGCGTCCTGCAAGAGCGTGAATTCACGCGCGTGGGCGGCACGCGCGTCATCCGCACCCAGGCCCGCGTCATCGCGGCCACGCACCGCAACCTGGAAGAGGAAGTCAAGAAGGGCGGCTTCCGCGAGGACCTGTACTTCCGCCTGAACGTCTTCCCCATTTTCGTTCCCTCCCTGGCCGAGCGTATGGACGATCTTCCCTCCCTCGCCGAGGCGTTCCTTAAGCGCTTCGGCCATTCGGGAGGCATCGCCGAAGGGGTCATGTCCAAGCTGCTGGAATATTCCTGGCCGGGTAACGTGCGCGAACTGGAGAATTGCCTGGAGCGGGCCGCCATCATCGCGGCGGGCCAGGCGGTGGAGGTCGGGCACTTGCCCGAGCATATCCGCCAGAAGCGCGTGCTGGACAAGCCCTCGGCCTTCCGGCTCCCGGAGTCGGGGCTGTCCCTGGACGAACTGGAGAAAAGCCTGGTGCTGCAGGCGCTCGAGATGACATCGGGGAACAAAACCAAGGCCGCCGGCCTGCTCGGCATCACGCGCCGCGCGCTGTATTCCAAAATGCACACCCACGGGATACGCGGATACGGCTCCGAAGAAACCTCCGCGGAAACGTAACCTGTAAAAGCCTCGATCCGCGTCATTTACGAGGATCACGCGGCCCGGCGGGAACCGAGCGTAGACCGGACGTCTACGGAAAGCGGCGGGCGTACTCCGCGCCCGCCCCCCTTACCCTTACCTTCAGCTTGCCCGGGGACCAGATTGAGCCCCCGGTCGGGGGGTAACACGTATGGGAAAAGGGATCCGCTTATTGCCATGGCTTTGGGCCGCCACCGCCGCGAGCCTTTCCGCGCAGACCATTGCCATGCCAGGTCCGGGCATAGCCAAGGTTCATTTCCAATCCAACCAGCTTTTCAAGTTTTTCGGATCGCCGAAGCTCGGGGTCGAAGCCGGCAAGTCCATGACAGCTGCGACCGAGATGCTCAACGGGTACGTGATCGTGCCCTTCGGCGATGATTCCGAAGTCGGCGGCGGAGGCTGGTATTTTTTCGATGCCTCCAAGCTGCCTTCCGCCATGCCCGCGGTGCGCGTCCTGCACTCCACCCAGGACCTGCGCGAGCAGAACGTCATTTGCTTCCGTCGCGATCCCGACGGCAAGATCTACGCCGCCACCATGGCCAAGGCGGGCATCCAGTTCCATGATTGGACCGACGCGCCCCGCACCACCAAGGAGCTGACCTATCTGCAATTACCGGGTGTCCAGCAAGTGCCCTACGAAGGGCCCTGGTGGATCACCTGGCAGGGCCGCTACCTGTACGCGGGAGGCGTAAGCGCGGGTCTGTACATCGTGGATGCGGCCGACCCCGCGAACCCGAAGGTGGTCAAGGTGGTACCCAACGCCAAGATCGGAGGGTTCCGCGCGGCCTCGTGCGTGGCGGTGGGAAACCTGCTATACCTGGGCGAACAGGATGTCGGCAACGGCGAGTCCACCCTGGACATCAGCGATCCCCTCAACCCCAAACTCGTCGCCTTGCACAATGACAGCCTGGCGGCGTCGTACTCGCATCTCCCCATCGGCAATCTGCTTATCGTGGGCGGGCGCACCCAGGGCTTCAAGGTATTCGATCTCTCCGACGATACCCGCATCACCCTGTTGGGGCGCATGCAGGAAGCGTCAGGCTTGGCATACATGCGCTTCCAGGACGGGTTCGCCCACGGGGGCAGCAACGGCTTCGCCGTGAACGGCAACAACCAGGGAGGCGAAGGGTATTGGAAAATCGACATCCGCGACCCGTCGCATCCCAAGCTGGCAGGGCGCATCGATACCCATCTGGACGCGGGGGGCGTGCCCTTGCTCGCGAATCATAATTACCATCTCGATTGGGGCGTCCCGGTCGGGAATTTCGTTTTCGCCTCGGACGACATGCGCTTCGGCTCGGGCGTGTTCGCGCATGCCGAGGCTCCGGACACCATAGGGCCGGCGGTGAATATGGTGGTACCCCGCGACGGACGGGCCAACCAAGCTTTGACCACGCGCATCGGCCTCACCTTCACCGATCAAATCGCCCCGGAATCGATCACGCCGGCGGGCTTCGCCCTGCTGGCCCCGGGAAGCGATACCCCCTTGGACGGGACCTATGCTTCGCAACAGGGGATCGCGCAATTCTCGCCCAGCCAACCGCTGCTGCCGAATACCCAGTACCGCATCGTGGTCCGCCCCGGGGTGATCAGGGATTACGCAGGTAACCCCTTGGTTACCCCGTTCGAATCCCGCTTCACCACCGCCTCCGGATCCCCGCCCGCCCTGGCCCGGATTCCCGCCGCGTCCCTGACGGGAAAGGCCGTTAGCGAGCATGTAGGCTACGAAGCGGCCAAGGCCCTGGACGGCGACGTCTCCACCCTCTGGCATATCCGCTATGATGTGCCGACCCCACTACCCCAGGATTTCGATATCGCCCTGGATAAGGCCTACGACCTGGGCCGGGTCACCTACGTGCCCCGCCAAGACGGCATCGCCAACGGCAACATCACGCGCTTCGAGCTGTGGATCAGCACGGATGGCATCACCTATAGCAAACGGGACGAAGGCTTCTGGCCGGACGATGCCTCCTCCAAGCAAATCGATTTGTCCCGTATTTCCGCCAAGTTCGTGCGCCTGCGGGCGCTGGAAGGCCATGGCGGTTTCGCGGCGGCGGCCGAGATCGAAATCGAATACCTGGCATCCCCCACCGCCTTGGTTGCCGCGCGACGCGCGATATCGGGAATGCGCGCGGCTTTGCTCAAGCGGGAGCGTAATCTGCTCGGCCGCAAGGCGGAGCGCCGGGCGGCCCGGTGATCGCGGCCTTCGCCGCCCTGATGCTGGGAGGGCTTCCGCTCGCTGCCCTGGCGATGGACGAGTGTGACCTCTCCCCGGCGGAATCGCAAGCCCCGGTATCCGGCCCCATCGCCTTCTCCCTCGCCTGTCCCACCGCCCCGGCTTCGGTGGCATGGGATTTCGGGGACGGGAGCGCGCCCATCAGCAGTAGCACCCAAGTTACCCATGCCTTCGCCGTGCCCGGGCATTACCTGGTGACGGCGCGGGCGGCCGGCTACGCCATCTTGGCTTCGGCGACGCATACCGCTTACGAAAAGCCGACCCTGCTGCGCCCGTCCCACGCTTCCAGCCTCGCCTATTCCACCGCCCGCAAGCGCGTGTACGTCGTAAATCCCGATCACAATACCGTCGCGGCCCTGGATGTGGCCGGCTCGCACCGCCTTTGGGAGAAGTCGGTGGGGAAAAACCCCCGCACCCTGGCCCTGGCACCGGATGGCAACCTGTGGGTGGCCTGCCAGGACGATGCCACCGTGACCGTCCTCGACGGCGAGGATGGCGGGATGATCGCGAGTCTCAAGCTGCCTTACGCCTCGCGCCCCTACGGCATCGCCTTCGTGCCCGGCGGCGATCGCGCCTTGGTAACCCTGGAAGCCACCGGCCGCTTGATCGAAATCGACGCGGGCAGACGCGCCGTGGTCGATAGCCTCGACCTGGGGATGCATGCCCGGGCCTTGGCGATCTCCGCCGAGGGCCGGATCCTGGTCGCGCGTTTCCTTTCCCCCGTCGACCATGGCGAAGTCATGGAAGTCGGCCGCGCTCCGCTTGCGCGGAAACGCACGGTGGCGCTGGCCCTCGATCCCGGTCCCGACAACGAGGCCAATAGCCGCGGGGTTCCCAATGCCCTCAGCGATATCGCCATCGCCCCGGCGGGCCGCTGGGCCTGGGTTGCTTCCAAGAAGGACAACGTGCAGCGGGGGCGCTACCGTGAAAATCTCGACCTCACCTTCGAGACTTCGGTGCGGGGGATCACCTCGCAGATAGATATGCAAAGCGCCGGGGAATCCTTGGCCCGCCGCAAAGATTACAATGACCAAAGCCTCCCCTCCGCCCTCGCCTTTTCCAGCCTGGGGGAATACGCCTTCGTGGCCCAGGCCGCCTCCAACAACGTGGCGGTGGTGGATGCCTGGTCCGGCGCCAACGTCTTCTCCCTGGAAGCCCAGGGACCGGAATCGGAACGCGCGCCCGAGGGCTTGGCCCTGGACGAATCGGACA
>JAHFCH010000178.1 GCA_023249635.1 Fibrobacterota bacterium | reverse complement strand
CAGGGCGCCGTACAAGGCCCGGCAACCCAACGGATCACTGCGCAGCGACGAATAAGCCGGATAGACATCTCCGGATTCCAGGCGCTCGGAGAACAGGGCTGACAACCCCAAGCCGAAGGCGATAAGGCTGGCCGCCACAATCCAGATTCCCGCGCCACGCCGACCACGATCAAGCATCCTGGCGCCTCACTTCGGCGAAGTTCCCCTGGCTCACAACCCAATCCTCGCCGCTCACCTGGTGCCGTCCATACCATACCCGATCGAAGCGGCGGATGTTTTCGCGGAAGGATTCGGCCACGGCCGGGCGGCGGCGGGCCCGGGCGGAAACCTCGTGCGCATAGTCCCGGTTGCTTTTATGCCGGGCGACCACCAACCAGCCCTTGCGGGAAAGCAGGGAAAGCATGGCCAGGAACAGGGCGCGCAGGGCCAGGCGATCGTCCCCTTGCGCGCGCAGGGTTTCCATCAGGCGCAGCCATTCGTCTTCCGGGAAATCGTCGGCTTTCACGTCTTCGCTGGATGCGTCCGGAGCCAAGGGGGCGGTGGGCGCGATGGGGGCCGCGACCAAGGAAGGCACGGCGCGGGCTCGCCGCATGAGTAATACCGCAAGGCCGGCAGCGAATGTCACCGCAAGGATCAGCATCAGGATGCGGATGGGAACCGGGGAGGATGCCGCCGGTTCCCCGGAGCGCCAGGATTTGTCGTGACGATTGAAGAGCGCGTTGAACCAATCGGCGAAACGCCGGAACAGATTCGCCATTTTACGGATTACCGTCGCCATCGCATGCAGCGCTTTTTTGACCTGGGTCCAGGTCCAACTGCGGCTGCCGGAATCGGCCGCATGGCGCGGCAGACGCCAGCCATAACGTGATTCGGCAATCTCCTCCCGCAGCAAACGGTCGAGACGTTCGGGCGGAACGGAAACGATCGGCGTTGCCATTGTCGGCGACGGTTTGGCCGGCGATAGCTTGGCCGGCGATGACCCGGCGAACGCAGGTCCCGCTGCCGAAAGCGCCAGGATAATCAGGCCAATGGCCGTGGCGGTGCGGGTCGCAGGGAGCCGACGCGATCGCGCGCGCCCCAGGGCCAGGGAAAGATCGGCTCCCGTCCGGAGCGAAAGCCCGCGGAAGCAGCGCCAGGCCTGCACCGCCTGGGCCAAGGGTTCCAACAATCCCCAGGCGATGGCCCACACCATGAGCATCACGGTGGTGTTCAGGAACGCGGCTTGGGAACGGCTGAATACGGTTTCCACTCCCAACAACGACTTGAGCAGGATGGGTCCGGTCACCAGCGCCGAAAAAACATTCCCCGCCAATACGATCCATGCGCCGGCCAGGAAGATCTGCTGGTAGGCGTTCTGGCGGGGCCAGAGCCGGGCGAGCGCGGCGCTGCGGCCAAGCCAGGTTGCGAAGCCATCCTCCTCCCGCACCCACAGGGCATTCCGGAAAAAGGAAGAGACGAAGGGATAGGGAAGGGTAAGGATCAGGGCCAAGGGGATCAAGAACAGGGAAATCGGTTGCAGGAGCGCTTGGAAAAGGATGGCTTTTCCCCACCATCCCGCCCCGGCGCGGGTGGAGGGCTCCCCATGCAATTCCGCCATCAGGGAGCGGAAAAAATGCGCGTGACCCGCTTTCATGGCTGCGTAAGCCAATGCCAACAGCAGCGCGAATTCTGAAAGGCGCGTGGAGGCCAAGGCATTCCGGCTCATATAGGCCCAGTAGTAGAGCAGGGCCCATAGGAAAAACGCCGTACCTGCGGCAAAGGCCCAATAGGCGCCCAAGCCTAGGCGCTTGAGCAGGACCATCGCCTCTTCGATGCCTTCCAAGGCTGCGGGTTCCTCGGCTACGGTCCCATCTTTCATGGCTCGTCCGCCTCCAGGCTCTCCATGGCCTGATGCGCCCAACCTCCGTCGTGGAATGAAGCCGGGATGCTCAATAACGCCTTTCCCATGGCGAGAAAAAAGATCCACGCCAACGCCAGGCCGGTCGCCGAAGCCATAGGCAACCAGAAGCGGTTCGCGCCGGCAAGCATGGCCGGACGCGCTTCCTTGGCGAGGCAGGGGGCGCATAGGATGCGGCCCTTGTATTCGGAAACGCATTCGCGGCAGAAATGCGAACGGCAGGCGGGGCAACGGGCGACCGCTTCGCGTCCGCCATGGTTCAGGCATTTTTGCAGCGCGAGCGAGGCCATGGGGATCAGGCGGGAGTCGGGGGCCGCGCTACCGCGGCATCCTCGCGGTTGAGGCGACGCAACCGGGCCAAGGTGGACCCGCCGAAGGCGAGCAGGGCGACTTGCAGCACCATCTGGAAATAGAGCACCGGGAAATAGGTCGGGGCCAGCCGCGGATCGGCCGGATGGGTGGCGCTGGCGGGATTCCTGAATACCTCGGCCAGGGTAGCCGCGGAGTTACCCAGGGCCAGCATGGTCAGCAGCCCATGGTAGGCGAGCAGCAGGAAGCCGAGGATGCGCACGGGCCTGGGGGTCCGATGGCGGCTCTGCGAGACCAGGGCCGCGAGGCAAATCATGCAACTCGCCGCGAATGCCGGAAGGTTGAGGAGGGAGAGGTACTTGTTGGTATGCGAAAGCCGCGAGTCGATGAGGTTGGCGAACAGGAACCATCCGATCAACACGATTCCGGCTAGGTGCCAACGGCCCTGCTCGCGTTCCAAGGGGCCTGCATCCGGAACGGGAGCCGGCCGGGGCGCGGACGCTTCGCCCCCGGCTTCCAGCGCGGGGATTTCCTGGATGGCAGGTTCCGCTTCGGACCCGGTGCGTGCGGCGTCCTGGCGTTCCCGGATCAAGGGGGCTACGCTTTCCACGAAATCCATGGCCACCTTGAGCCGATTCAGCGACCATAACCGCTCGCGGGTCACGGCCGTTTGCAGATAGACCTTGCAGGTGGCGCCACGCCGCAGGTTGATCAGCATCAATCCCGAGATCAGCCCGATAAATGGAAGGTACAGCAGCGCGACCCGCCAATCCTTATCGGTAAAGGTGAGATAGGAAACCACCTGCATGATCAGTACCAGGATGAGCAGAACGTTCACCACGCCGTTCCAGGGGGTCTCCTCCACGATGAATCCTTGGATGTCTTCCCATGCGAAGCGACGGTAATGCTCGTGAAACCCCTGCACCGTCGATTTGAGGAGATGATCCTGGCCGCGGTACATGCGCGCGGAATACAGCGGTCCTGACACGCGGCCGGGCAGGGGCGAATAGGCGTCGCGATCCATCACTTGTGGAATACCTTTTGCACGCCGACCGCGAAAATGACGGCGAGCGCGGCCAAAAGCGTGAGCTGGAGCCCGGCCAATACCGCGCTGGCCCAAGCCCGCCAACGCCCGCGGATTTGGAAACCATCCCGGCGCTTCCAATGCCGCAGCGAGAACCACAAGGCCGTCGGCGCCGTCAGGGGCAACAAGTACATGCCGAACAGGGTGAGAGGGGAGTAGAAGGCCAGGACCCAGGCGAAATTGTGGTGCAGGAACACCTTCTCCTTGAGAAGTTCGCCGGCTTCGGCCAGGACGGGCTCCGCGCCGGCGTCCCCGTTCCCTACGCGTTGCGCACGGTCCAGGCATGCGGCGCAGAAATGACGGCCCTGGAATTGCAGATCGCAAAGCGTACACAGGAAGCGGCCGCATCCATCGCAGGGGATGGCCGCCCGCTTATGCGGATGGAAAAAGCACGCGGCTTCGCCTTCCATGGCCGCGACCGCGGCCCCGGAACGGCGGACGAGCGGGCCCTGGATGGCAGGGAATGCGTATACCCGCAGCTTTTCCTGGCAGATGGGACAGGGTTTTTCGGTCCATCCCGCCGCGGATTCCAGGGGAAAGTCGCCGCCGCAATGGCTGCATTTGACTTTCGTTCCGATCATGGGAAGGATCAGGCGCGTACCACCCGGGTACCGCAGATGCGGTCATGCAGGGTCCGCTTCTCCTTGTCGAAGATGGCGATGAAGTAACCTATGAATAGGGTAATGCTGCTGACGAAGGTCGCGAAGTAACGGCCCGCGGCCAGTGGATAGCTGACCGCCGATCCGTCGGCGCGGACGATCTTTATCTTGAGGGCCATTTTTCCCGGCGTGCCGCCAAAGCGGCCGGTGAAGAAGATCATGTAGGTGAGCGTGGCCGCGAAGGAAATGAAATACCAAATGGCGTAGAGGGTGATGAGTACCCGGGGCTCATTGGCGTGGGCACGGAAAAGCGAGAATACGGCGAGGAAGGAGATGGACATGGTGAACCATAGGATGACGCTATCCAGCAGCAGTGCCGCCGAGCGACGGCGTACCGAGGCATAACGCATGGAACCGGGACGGAAGGATCCTTCCGCGAGTTTTTGCTGGAAGGCGGGTTTGCAATTTGCGCATACGCTATAGCCCCCGAATTGGATGACCTCACCCTGGGGGAAACTGTTGCCGCACTCAACGCACGTGACCATGGCGCCGCTTACCGAGGCCTGGGAGTTTTCCTGTTGCATTACTGCTCCTTGGATGTATGTCGTAAAATGCGGATTCGGGATGGAACGAAAAAGTAATTATCCCGGCGCTCCCTGGGGAAGGCGAGCGGTATTGGGGCAAAGGGAAAAGTACGGGGGAAAGTTGGCTGGTCAGGTAGGGGTCGAACCTACGACAACTCGGTTAACAGCCGAGGGCTCTACCACTGAGCTACTGACCAATACGGTGGGGAAAAGTAGTCAATTTCCCCCGGGCCGTCTATGCAACCCCTTGATCGTGCGGTCGTCGTAAGCCCAGGCCGGGTCTTTGATTAGATTTCCGGAATGCCCTTTACCCAGGTCTTCACTCTCCTGCTTCTGCCCATCCTTCTGGCCGGGGGGCATGGCTGGTTCACCAATTGGCTGGCGATCAAACTGTTGCTGAAGCCGGTACGCCCCATAAATGTTCTCGGATTCCGCATCCAAGGACTCTTGCCCCGTAGGCAGGCCGACCTGGCCGAAAGGATTTCCGAGGCCATCTCCCGTGAGTTCATCAAGGAAGAAGACATCATGGTTTTCCTGAAGCGGATCGATCCGGCCGAGGCCATGCGCCAATTGATCCTGGATAAATGGGAAGAGAAGGTGGGAGAACTGCTTTCCGGCATGCCTTTCCTGAGCATGTTCGTCTCCGCCGATAAACTCACCCGCATCCGCGACAAGGTCGCGGATATGTTCTCGACCGAGGCCGAGAAGTACACCGAGTTGCTGGTGAAAAGCCTGGAAAGCAAAATCGATTTGCGGGACACCATCCGCCGTAACATCCTGGCCTTCGACGTGCAACGCCTCAATTCCATCATCGAGGAAATCGGGTACCGCGAGTTCAATGAGATCGCCATCATCGGGTTGGTGCTGGGAGTGTTCATCGGCGTCATACAGGCAGCCGTGAATTTCCTCTATTTCCGCGCCGGGCATTAGCCGCTGCCGGTTGTCCGGGCGACAACGGGATTGGGGCCATTCGTTCCCCTTCTTTTACCTTCCGTAGTCCCAAAAACATGAAAACGCGGTCCGGATTCGCCGGATGCGGCCTAGATTATGGAGGTAGAATACCTGCGCACGCGCTATGCTCCGATGGGTTGGCGAATGCGATGGCCTCGGTGGGAGGCCTTTTTTGCGGCCAGGGGGATCGATGTACGGGGTGGATTATTTGCGGCGGCTGGAGCGCTGCGGCCGTGGGCGAATGGGTATGGCGATACGCATTGCCCTCGTCGCCGCTTCCATTTCCTTTGCGCAATCTCCGCTGACGAATCCCGCACTTCCCGTCGTTCCAGCACTTACCACCCTTACCGGCAAGCCGGGTTCCCCGGCGATTCCCGCTAGCCTCTCAGCATTGCCGGGGCCGTCACTCGCATCGGGATTTTCCATACCCGGCGTCAAACGCTTCCAGCGCGGCGATTGCGATGCCGGCGCCCTCGCGCGAACCGTCCGCGAATTGCAGGTAGGTCCGCTGCATCTTGATCTGGGAACAGCCGGGCGATGGGATCTCGATCTACAACGGGTTACGGCCCGCGCGCCGGGCTACCGTGTCCGCATCCTGGACGAATCCGGGATCCACGAAGTCGCGCCGCAGGCGGAAATGAACTTCCGTGGGCGTGTACGCGGCCTGGCCTCCAGCAAGGTGCGTCTATCCTTTACCGATGGCCATCTGTTCGGTTTCATCGACGAAGGTTCCGGCAACCGTTTGTATATCGAACCGCTCGATCGCTTCGATGCGCGGTTGCCCGCCACCGCCCATGCCCTCTACCGCCATTCCGATCTGGCGATGCCGCAGGGCGCGCCCGTATGCGGCTGGCGGCCGGAGAGCCAGCTTCCGGAGCTGGAACGCATTCTCCCTCCCGCGCCGAACCCGGTTTTGCCGCAAATGCGCCTGGCCCCCGGAGGGTCTCTGGGCCTGCCAAGTCCCGCCGGAACCGGCGGCGCCGAAGGGTTTCCGTCCCTGGCAAAATCCGCTGCGGGCACGGAAGCATTGGGAGCCGCCGCCGCCGCGGAGCCTTGCGCGCTGGTGGAGATCGGGGTCGCCGCCGACTACTCCATGGTCAAAGGATACGGAACCGCCGCCAAGGTGGAAGCCCGCATCAACGCCATCTTCAACCTGGTCGAAGGCTTGTACGAAGATCCCCGCATCAATATCAACATCAAGATCACCGAGATGTTCATCGAGGCTTCGGAAAAGAAGACCTGGGGGGAGATGAACATCAATACCTACCTGGGCAATATCACCACCTGGGCCCGAGGCACCACCGGATTCAAGAACCCGTACGACGTGGCGGACCTGTGGTATTACGATCCGCTGGTCTCTACCAGCACCACCGGGCTTGCCAACGTGGGCACGGTATGCAACAAGACCTCGGGCGGCCACGTCATCCGCGATTTCACTCCGACGGTTTCCTACCTGATGATCAACCAGGCGCACGAGCTGGGGCATAACTTCGGCGCCAACCACGTGAACAACGCCACCGCCATCCTGAACCCTTTGATCCTGGGCGACAATACCGCCTGGGACGACACCACCATCGCCGCCATCGTGAGCCATAAGCATACCCGCACCTGCTTGTCTTCCTGCGAGAAGGGGCCGACCGCCGACTTCACCATCAAATCGGCGACCACCTGCTCGGAAATCCGCGAGTTCACGGACGCATCCAAGGGCGACCCGACCACGTGGGCCTGGGAATTCGGGGATGGCGAGAACTCCAAGCTACAGAATCCCGCGCATACTTATCCGGCGGCGGGAACCTATACCGCCAAGCTGACCGCCGGCAATGCGGCCGGATCCAATGCCATATCCAAAGGCAATATCAAGGTGAAGCCTTACGCCTCGCCCGATGCCACCGGGGCGCGCAGTTGCACCCCGGGTCCGCTCACGCTTTCCGCCACCGGGTCAGGGACCATCAAGTGGTATGATCAACAACAAGGCGGAAACAAGGTAGGGGAGGGCGCGAGTTTCACCACCCCCAGCCTTTCCCAGACCCGGATTTATTACGCCGAGAACGGTGATCCCGCTTTACCCATCTCCAAGCTCGGGCCCGTGGCCAATACCATCGGTACCGGCAACCCCTTCACCTCCAATGCGGACCGCCGCATGTACTTCGACGTCAACCGGCCCGCCATCCTGAAATCCGCCAAGGTATACGCTACCGGGGCCGGGCCACGGACAGTCGAGATCCTGGATCAGGGCGATGTACGAGTGGCGGCCCGCACGGTGCAGGTGCCGGACGGGGAAAGCCGCATCGTCCTCGACATCGAGCTGGAGCCCGGGCATGACTACGCTATCAAGTACGTCGGCGCCGCCGACTCGCTCAACCTTTACCGCAACAATGCCGGGGCGAAATTCCCCTACAAGGCCAAGGATTCGCTCATGGCCATCACGCATTCCGATGCGGTAACCTCGGACAGCGCTTCGCAAACGGGCTACTTCTATTTCTTCTACGACTGGGAAATCCAGGAACGGGGCTGCGGCAGCCTGCGGGTGCCGGTGGCGGCGGAAATCTCCTGCGTGCCTTTGGCGGATCGCGGCGCCGATGGGTCCGCGCGTCTGCGGCAATCGGGTCCGTGGCGCTGGTCCCTGGCCGGAATCGCCCCCGCCGAGCAGGAGATCGAATTCCGCCTGCGGGGATTGGACGGAAGCGAAGTACGGGTCCAGCAAAGGCGGGTCCCGGCCGGGGCCTTTTCCCTCGACGTCGATCTGGCGGGGCTGCCGGCCAACCTTTATCTTCTGGAAGTGCGCCAGGCCGGGGTCCGTATCCTACGTAAGTTGATTGGTTCCTGAAATTCGCCCCCCGGATAGTCGCCGTGGTATAATCGCCCCAGGGGCCCGAGCATGAACATTCTCCTCGCCGACAAGTTGGACGCCCAAGCGGTGGATGCTTTTAAGCAGGCGGGTTTCATCTTGGCCGTGGCCAAAGGCCTGACCGCATCCACCTTGCCGCCCGAAGCGGACGCGACCGAAATCCTTATCGTCCGTTCCACCCTGGTGCCGAAGGAAGTGATCGCGGGTTTCCCCGCCCTGAGGCTGATCATCCGCGCTGGTGCGGGCACCGATACCATCGATGTGGCCGCGGCCGCGGCCCGCGGCATCCAAGTGAGCAATACTCCGGGTCGCAATGCCGACGCGGTCGCGGAGATGGCCCTGGGCCTGCTCTTGGCCGCCGACAGGCATATTCCCGAAGGCACCCGCGATCTGCGCGCCGGCAAATGGACCAAGACCGCCTTGGGACAGGGCCTGGGGCTCAAGGGACGCACCCTGGGACTGGTCGGGCTCGGTTCCATAGGCCATGCCATGGCGCGTAAGGCGCAGGGGCTGGAGATGAAAGTCATCGCCTGGTCCGACCATCTTACCCCGGCCGCGGCCGAAGAGGCGGGGGTGGGCTACTCACCCAGCCTGCTGGAATTGGCCCGGACCTCCGATGCCATCAGCGTGCATGTGGCGTCAACTCCGGCCACGCGCAACCTGCTGGGCGCCGAATTCTTCGCCGCCTTGAGGTCCGGGGCTTTGTTCGTGAATACCGCGCGCGGTGAAGTCGTTGATCGCGCGGCCCTGCTCGACGCCATCCGGAATCGAGGCCTGCATGCGGGTCTGGACGTATTCGCCGGGGAACCGAAGACGGGAGAGGCCCCCTTCGCGGACACCGAGCTGGCGGCCCTGGCGACGTGCACGCCGCACCTGGGCGCATCCACCGATCAGGCTTCCGAAGCGGTAGCCGAGGAAGTGGTGCGCATCGCCATGGTTTACCGCGAGACGGGCAAAGCCCCGAACTCCGTAGCGGCCTGAGCCCGCCCGCAGGCATCGTCCCGCAAGCGTCCGGCCTTCACAGCCCCGCCAGCTTCTCCTTAAGCAAAGTCATCTCGGCGGGATTCCGCGTAAGGGAAAGGGCTTTTTCCCAATGCTCGCGCGCGGCCCGCGCATCCCCGGCGAGGAAACGCAGCTCCCCGACGGTGGCATGGAACAAGGGGTAATCCGCCAGGCTATTTTCCAGACCGTCCCGGGAAAGCGCAGCCAGACCCGCCTCCGGCCCCTCGGCTTGCCCGATGGCGATGGCGCGGTTCAGGGAGATTATGGGGGAGGGGGCGACCTGCGCCAGGCTATCGTACATGGCCCGGATACCCGCCCAATCGGTTTCGGCATAGCTGGGCGCGAGGCAATGGTAGCAGGCGATGCACGCTTCCAATTGGTAGCGCCCCGCTTCCGCGTCCTGCCGGGTTTCCTTGAGCAGGGTGAATCCCACCGCGATCAGGTCCCGATCCCAGCGAGAGCGATCCTGGGCCTTGAGCAACAGCAAATGTCCGTCGTCGTCATGGCGCCCGTCCAGACGCGCGGCATGGAAGCACATCAAAGCCAATAGGGCGGTGGGTTCCGCTCCCCGTGTGCGGGGATGCTCGGAGAGCAGCTTCGCCAGGCGCATGGCTTCGAGGCACAGATCCTTGCGTACCGGCAGGGGAGAAGTACCGCTGTAATAGCCTTCGTTGAAAAGCAGGTACAGCGCGGCCAGTACGCCTTCGAGGCGCGGGCCCAATTCCGGTCCGGCCGGCACTTCGAAGCCGATACCCTCGCGCAGTTTTTCCTTGGCACGGGTAATCCGCTTTTCCACCGTGGAAGCCGAAGTCAGATAAGCCGAGGCGATCTCGCCTAAGCCGAATCCACACAAGGTCTTGAGGGTAAGCGCTACTTGGCCTTCCAAGGGCAGGCTGGGATGGCAGCAGGCGAAAATCATGCGCAACTGATCATCGGCGATTTCGCCTTCCAGGAACAATCCATCGACATAGGATTCGGCGGCTCCCGCGGGCGCCGATTCATGGGGCGGCGGCGGCGGACCGCCGCGCTGGGCGGCCGCGTCCGATTCGATCAGGTATGCCACTTCGGGGGAGAAACGGCGGAAGGCGCTTTGGCGGCGGAGTATGTCCAGTGCCTTGTTGCGGGCCACGCGATACAACCAGCCGCCGGGGTTTTCCGGGATGCCCTGGAACGACCATAGGCGATAGGCTTGTAACAAGGTATCCTGGACGGCGTCTTCGGCAAGGTCCAGGTTTTCCAGGCCAAAGGCCCGGGTCAGGGCGGATACCATCCGCCCCGACTCATGGCGAAAGAAATGCTCGAGCTCGGCCGGAGCCAAGGCTTAAGCCTCCATGGATTTTACGGCGCGGATTTCCACGCTGCATTGATCCACGGCCAGGCCGGGGCAACCCTTGGCGAGCTGTACGGCTTCTTCCAAGTCCTTCACCTGCACCAGCAGATAACCGCCCACCAGTTCCTTGGTCTCCGGGAACGGTCCATCGGTGACGACCTTGTTCTTGCCGGTGATGGTCTTGCCGCCCATTTCTTCCAACGGGGCGCCGCCCTTGAGCTTTCCCAGTTGGGCCAGCTGCTGCATCCAAGCCATCCACTCTTGCATATGCGCCTGCATTTGCTCGGGGGACAGCTTGTTGGTGATGGATTCCTTATCCTTGAACAGGTACATGAATTCTTTCATGGTCTTCTCCTCGGGTGTTTTACGGCGCCGGCAGCATGCCCTTGCCGCCTAAGAGACGAACGGAAACCGCGCCTCCGGACAGCTCCATCCCGGAATTTTTCTCCGGCCCCATAAACAAGTAGTAAAGTCCTGGCTTCGGCCCTGATCGGCGTTTTCCGTCTCCGCAATCCGCTTTCGTACAGGACAGCCATAACGGATGGTTTTATATTGCCTTATGTGAATCGAATTAACCGAAATCTTCGGGCCGATTTGGCCCGATTCAAGCCCCAAGTTTCCTTGACGGAAAATCCCGCTTTGCCGTACCATCTCAAGCAATGAGTCCCTGTGTAAAGCGGGTGTGGTGGGCCGCCTGCGCCTGCGCGCTTCCCTTCTCCGCCTTCGCTTACGACTTCGGCTACCCCACCGGATCGGCTTTCCGGGTGCTGTTGGAAGAACGCGCCTATGATGCCCGCGATCCTGCCTTGGCTGACTTCACGGATTGCCCCGACGCCAAGGGACCGTGCCAGGCGGTGGCGATCCCCAGGGTCATGGCCGATGAGAAGATCATCCTGCCGCGCAATAAGCCGCTGGAATCCCTGCGCTTCCTATCCCTCAAGGGCATCCGCGCGCAGGGTGGCGATCCCCAATTGAGCCTGGCGTTGTACGCGACGTCGGCGGGCGATTCCGTCTTCGCGGATTTGAATAACGACGAGGATCTGGGCAATGACGGCCCCGGGCATTTCTGGCCCAAGGGCGATTCCTGCACCGTGGTGGAACGCATCGGAGGCGGTTCGTCACCGGTCGCCTTATGCCGCGCAGGCGGTAAAGCCAAGGCGTGGCAGGGAAAATGCGAAGGCATGAAGCGCGCTGTCACCTGGGCGATGTGCGAGGAAGCGCCGGTGCGGGTGCGCATCCTGGACGTGACCGCGGGGATGTTGGATGCCGGGGGCAAGCGCCGCCGGGTTGGTCTCTGCGATGTCGATGCCGACGGCCATATCCGGCTCGATGGGGGCGATCGCCTGTTGGTCGATTGGGACGGGGACGGCAACCTGGAAAAGTCCCTGGACGCGGATGGTATCGCCGCCCCGGCGGGGAGCGCTCCTTTCCGGTTTTCCCTGGACTCCGTCTCCTTCGAGATTTCCGGCGCCGATGATAAGGGCGCTTGGCTGGACCTGCGCCGCCTGTCGACCTATGATCCGGCGGCCGCAGCGCCCAAAGCCCTGGAAGGCCGCAAGGCCCCGGACGTCCGTTTCGTCAATATGGACGGGGATACCATGCGAATCTCGGACTTCCGGGGCAAAAAGGTATTGGTGCATTTCTGGTCCACCCTGTGCAAGCCGTGCCTGGATAACCTCAATGGGCTCCGGGACTTCTATAAAGGCTTTGCGGGAAAGAATTGGCAGATTATCAGCCTGACCACGGAAACCGACCTGGGGGCCGTGCAGCAGGCCGTCCTCAAGCACCACATGGACTGGATGGTAGGGATGGCGGGCCCGGAAGCCCGGCGGTATTACAGCAACCGGCCCCTGCCGGTGAACGTGAAGATCAATGAGCAGGGGGTCATCGAGAACAAAAACCTGACTCTGGGAGGCCGCGCCTTCTAGCCCGCGGGGCGGACCCGACCCCGGAAAAACTACCCACTACACCCTGTACAAACTGTGCGTGGAAATCTACGTGTTACCCGTCCCCGGCAGGTTTCTCCCCCTCTTACAATCTGATCCGGGAAGGGTAACATAATGTTAAAGAATTCTCGGAAGAACATTCGCCTCGTGGCCGTCGCGGCCTCCCTCGCCAACGGCTATTGGGCCTGGCTCACGCAGACCAACACGGGCCATGGCCCGGCTTTGACCCCGGTGGTGATGGGAATGGTATCGGTATGGGCCGTTTATTTCAGCCTGGCGTGGCTGCTGCAGGGGATGCGGTCTAAGTAAAGCGCAGCGCCCGGCTACTTGACGAAGGAGGCGATCAGCGCGCCGGCGTCCATCAAAGCACCGCTTTCCTCATCGGAGAACTCGTAAGGAACCGGCTTGGCGACCCCCAAGGTGCCGTATAGCTTTCCACCCAACAACATCGGGGCCGAAATCGACCCTTCCATCTTGGTATCCCGGGCCGAAGGTTTGGCCACGCCGGAGCTGTCGGTTTGGAGGTTGCATACCTGCACCGGTTGCTTGCGCTCGGCGGCGATGCCCGCCATGCCCTTGCCGATGGGAATCATGCGCACCTTATCGAGGATGGAATCGGGAATGCCGCGGCGCGCGCGGATCTTGAGCATGCCGGTGGAAGCGTCCACGGTGTGAATGGTGCCGACCGGGCACTGGAAGGCTTCCAACAGCTTGGCGAGAACCTGGTCCATGGCCGGATCGGCATTGCCGCCCTTGGTCAGGATGGCGCGGATATCGGCTAACAGCGTATCCCTGGTGATGGTATTCGACATGTTACGGTCCTCCCGGCACCGGGGCTTGGGTCCCCCTGCGCGCACCCGCTCCCTAAATATAACCTTTCCCTGTCGGTCGGCCAGTGGAACCGTCACAAGGGCGCTTGGTAAGATCTTCGTATGCCGCCACTTGGAGAAGACGCCGGGTCAGGGTCCGAATAGTCTATTTTACCGGGAACGACGTAAGCCCTGAGGGCTATAATTGAACTTTACGGGAGGTGCCATGGAGGGCAACGCGAAACTTGAGGCCTGGGTCCGGGAAACCGCGGAATTGTGCGGCCCGGCCAAGGTGGAATGGTGCGATGGCTCCCAAGCCGAGTACGACCGCCTTTGCGATCTTTTGGTCCGCGGCGGCACCTTTACCCGTCTCGACCCCAAGCGCAGGCCCAACAGCTTCTATTGCCGTTCCCACCCCGACGACGTGGCCCGTTCCGAGGAACGCACTTTCATCTGCTCTCGGCGTAAGGACGATGCCGGGCCCACGAACAATTGGCGCGCCCCTGCCGAGATGAAGGCGAAACTCACGGGGATGTTCCGGAATTGCATGCGCGGGCGCACCTTGTACGTGATTCCTTTCAGCATGGGTCCGCTGGGTTCGGACATCGCGCGTATCGGCGTGCAGCTTACCGATTCGGCCTACGTGGCCGTGAGCATGCGCATCATGACCCGCATGGGCGCAGGCGCCCTCAAGGTGTTGGGCAAGGATGGGGACTTCGTGAAATGCCTGCACTCGGTGGGCGCCCCCTTGGACACGGGCGCAGCCGATGTAGCCTGGCCCTGCAACCCCCCGGAAAAGCATATCGTGCATTTCCCGGACGAGCGTTCGATTTGGTCCTACGGCAGCGGGTACGGGGGTAATGCGCTGCTGGGCAAGAAGTGCTTCGCGTTGCGCATCGCATCGGTGATGGGCCGGGACGAGGGCTGGCTGGCCGAACACATGCTCATCCTGGGCGTCACCTCGCCCCAAGGCGTGAAGAGCTACGTGGCCGCTGCCTTCCCCAGCCAATGCGGCAAGACCAACTTCGCCATGATGGTGCCTCCCGCCGCCATGCCCGGCTGGCAGACCTCCACCGTCGGCGACGACATCGCGTGGATCAAGCCCGGCGCGGA
>JAHFCH010000316.1 GCA_023249635.1 Fibrobacterota bacterium | reverse complement strand
CTATTCTCGCTCGTGGTTCACTGGCAACGGCATCGTCAATCTTCACAAACCGCCGTATGCGGAACCGCATGTACGGTGGTGTAGGGGGACGGGGGTGGTGACACCCCCTCCTACCTAATCCAGACCTTCGAGGCCGCCCAAATCCCGGATCTCCTCGTCGGCATAACCGGCGGCTTTCAGGGGCGCGCGGATTTCCTCGCCGATGACGGGCAGCCAGCTCACCAGCATGGACGCGCCCGCGCTCGTCTCGCGCAGTTTCGGCGAGGCGCAGGCCGCCGGCACGAGCACGGTATCCCCCAGCCCCATGGCCATGGCGCCGGTCTCCCAGCCCAATTCGAAGGACCCGGCCACGCAGGTCAGTACGCGGAAGCGGCCGCGGTTGTTGAGCGGAACGGAGCCCTGAACGCGGGACCATTTGACCACCGCGAAATGCCGGCAGGCCACCCGGTATTCCTCTTCGTGGGTGGCGCGCTTGATCAGTAGGGGCGCAATCTTGTGCTTCGCATGGCGGCGCAAATCGATCACCTGCTCCGCCTCGGCGATATGCATGGCGCGCGGCTTGCCTGACGGGTCCACCCTGTCCCAATCGTAAAGCCGGAAGGTCGTATCCGAATTCTGCTGTACCTCGTACAGCAACAGCCCCGCGGTAATGGCATGTACCGTACCTGCGGGAATGAAGAACATGTCCCCGGCCTTTACGGGTACGCGGTTGAGCACGCTTTGGCAATCCTTGCCGCGCAAGGCCGTCAGCACCCGCTCCCGATCGCCTTCCCCGGCGATGCCCAGGATCAGTTCGGCATTCCCGGGGGCTTCCAGGATATACCAGCATTCGGTCTTCGATTCGCCCAACTCGGAATTCTCGCCCGGATGTACCTGCACGGAGAGGTTGTCCTTGGCATGGATGAATTTGTACAAGAGGGGAAAGCGCGCCATGGTCGGGGAGTATTGCGTTCCCAGGATATCCCGCGCATGCACGGAAAAAAGATCCCGCAGGTTCATTCCGGCGAATCCGCCGGCCGCGATCACGCTGGCGTTGTCGTCCCTATCGGAGAGCTCCCAGGACTCGCCCAAATCCTTCTCGTCCGCGGTGCCTTTCCCCAGCACGCGGTAGAGACCATCCCCGCCCCAGATCTTGGCTTGCAGGATGGGTTTGAATTTGAGAGGTTCGCGCACGACGGCGGGTTGGACCATAAGTGGGAAGAATAGCTATTCGCCGCGCGGGGGAAAAGAGAGGTTCGGGAACGGAAGCTCGGGGAAGGTTTAAGGTCTAAGGTTTAAGGACCTGGAGTGGAAATAACCGGGGTCCCGCCCCACCTTAAACCTTAAACCTTAAACCTAACGAAGAAAAGGCCTCAGGGAGTCCCGGTCCTACGCCGCGTTCTTCGCCGCGCCGTCCTGGAACCGGTGTTCTTCGGTATTGATGATGGCCGATTCGGCGTTCTCAAGGTTCAGGGCCAGACCCTTGGCCTGGAGGACCTTGTCGACGAATTCGACGAAGGATTTGAAGATGCGGCCGCTGAAGATGATGTTGAAGCCGATGGTCGCGAACAGGAATTGGATGTAGTCCGAGCTCGACACGATATAAATGTCGCCGCCGGTCTCCTGTACCTTTTTCATGTTGTACACCAGAGCGCCGATGCCTCCGCTGCAGAGGAAGGTCACTTCGTCGAGATTGAAGATGATATGCGAGCAACCCTTCTCCACCATCTTGTGGATCTGGGTGTCGAGGATGCGGGAATTATCCCAGCCGATCTTCCCTTTGACTATGAAGAGGGCGATCTTCTCATTGCTCGTGATTCTCAATTCCATGGGGCACTTCCGCTGTTGAAATGGCGTCGGATTGGGTCCCTTGATTGTACGACTTGGCCTTGTGGTCTTCAAGCCATTTGCTGAGTTTGGACATGGTGAGATCATGCGTCTTTTTATTCAATTCCCCGGCGGCCCCGGGCAGCGGGCCCGTCACGGCATTGGCCTGATCGAAACCATCCACCACCGCCTGCATTATATTCTGCGCGAATTCCGAATCGTCCCCGGCGATTTCAGCCATTTGCGTGGCAAAATGCACGATGCGATCCGATGTGTTTTCCGCGTTCCAATATTCCGGTATGCCGGCTTCGCAATCGTCCGCGGCATCGGACCCTTCTCCCGATTGATCGACATAGATGATGCAGAAACGGCCGTCCCCCGCGTCCACGTGCTTGCCCATGCGCTTCAGCGATTCCTCCAGGATTCGCTGCGACTGCTTGCGCACTTCCTTCTCCACTTCGGCGGCCCATTCGCGCAAGCGCTTCAACTGCAGCACGCGCGCATCGCCTTCCGCGCCTTCGGCCCCGTCGGCGGCCTCGGTATTCCCCGCGGCCAACAGGCCGTCGATTCCGTCCACGCCCGCTTGCTTGGCCACGCTGTCCAAAAATTCGGCGGCCGCGCCCCCTCCCAGAGGCGCGTCGCCCGTCCGTCCGCGGGAATCGTATTGGACGCCCGCGAAGGCATAAGTCTCTTCCGTGCTTTCCGCCGTCAGCTCGAGCACGTCGCCGTCGCGGCTGGTGTATTTCATATGCAGGGATTCGTTCTGGTAGGAGTAGCTCGTGGCCGAGGCCGAGAAGCTCCAATCCGCGTTATTGGCGGCTGCCGGCGCGCAGGCGGGCCCGGAAGCCGCCGGAGCGGAGTCCTTTGAGGAGTTTAAGGCTGGCTTGGGGATATCCCTATCCCCGACGAGGCTGGCGGTCGCGTTCCCGATCATGATGCTCTCCCTAGCTGTTTATCCCGTGGCGGCCATCCCTTGCCGCTGACCTTACCTTCATCGGAATCCTTAAGGGTCTACTTTAACTTTCACTCCAGGTTTTCCGGATTAGCGTCCTTTGAGGCGGGATCGGCCCGCACGGGAAGACCGCGGGGCCAGGCGGCACGGGGTTTCCGGGGCGCCGGCGGTCCCGGGCGGAGCGATTTTCCGGGTTGCCGGAAGGGTAGGCCGATAGGCGCGATTAGGGAGTGGTTCGCGGGGTCAAAAAAAAGGGGAAGCAATTCTAGGATCAATTCCGAGGCCAGATCAACCGGGACGAAATTTTTTTTGTGCATAGGCTGTTGACAGCAGGTGGACAAGCGGTGACAAGAAAGGGGAAAAGATCGCTTCGATTACGGAAGCGCGAAATGGCCGTGATTCACGCATCCAAAAAATTATTCCGGACGCTTGCCCTGGCAAAACCAAATATTCTTAAATTAACTCGCCTGATCATAAGCGCCTGATTTCGCAGGGGATAACAGGCGCCCTACAGATGGATCAGTGGGACACCAAGGGGAGAGATGGGTATGAAGCTATGATGGGGGAGCACACCTTGATCGAAGCCGAAGAAAGCTCTTTATGGGCGCAATGCCTCTCGGCTCTCCGCTCCCAGATCTCCGAATCCGCCCTGAACACCTGGTTCTCGGCCCTGGAGATACTGGAAATCTCCGGCGGGGAGATGGTCATCGGGGTTCCCAACGGTTTCGTGCTCGAATACGTGTCCCATCATTACCGCACCGTCATTGAAAAGGCCCTGGAGGATATCCTCCGCTACCCGGTGCACGCCTCCTTCATCGTCCCTAACCGGACCCCCCATCTGGAAGTCTACCAGACCGATCCCACCGTCCGTGGCGATGCCTTCGGAGGTACCGCGTACGGCGTCGCCGCAGGCACCGCGCTGCAAGAAGCCCCGTGGATCAAATCCCGCGGCCCGGTGCGCGTCGAAGTCACGGTCCCCCTCAATTCCCGCTACACGTTCGACGATTTCGTAATCGGCGATTGCAATCAGTTGGCCCATGCGGCCTGCAAGGCGGTGGCCGAAGCCCCCAGCCATAACAACTTCAATCCCCTCGTGCTTTACGGCGGCACCGGCATGGGCAAAACCCATCTGGTACAGGCCATCGCCCATTTTTGCATCGAGAACGAAACCGTCCGCAAGGTCGTCTACCGCACCTCGGAAGAGTTTACGCGCGAGTACATCGAGTACGTGCAGAAGAACAAGGACTCGCGCACCTTCTACCAGGTGTACAAGGACGCGGACATCCTGCTCATCGACGATATCCAGTTCCTGGCCGGCAAGCAATCGACCCAGGACGAGTTCTTCAACATC
>JAHFCH010000315.1 GCA_023249635.1 Fibrobacterota bacterium | reverse complement strand
AAAATACTCATTAAACCCGCCGGCTTTCGTCTCCAGGGCCCGACGGGTGTTTTTTCCGGCAAGTGAATTTGTTAAATTCCTACCCGTTTTCAGACGTTCCCTATTTGGAGGCGACCCGTTATCCCGACCATGCGCCAGCGCCGAACCCTCCCCCGCCTGACCACCCTCGCATGTTTGTGCGCCTTGAGCAGCCTGGCGACCGCTTTTGCGGCGGCTCCTCCGGACACCTCCCAAGCCCGCGATCCTTTCCTGGCTCCGCCGTCCTCGGCCGCCCCGGATACCGCGGCCACGCCTCCGCCCATGCAGGAAGCCGTCAACCTTTCCGCCCATGGGGCCTTCTCCAACCGCGCGCCGCGCGTCGGGGATTCCCTGGACTACGTGGCCTCGGTAGAATGGGAAGACACCCAGGTGCCCGTCTTCGTGCTCGCGCCGGACAGCGCCGACTTTCCCGGATTCCGCATCCTGGGTCAGGCTACGCAACATAAGAAATTGGCCAATGGCCAAGCGGTGCGCAATCATACCGAGTTCCAATACCATCTGCAGGCCCAAACCCAGGGGCCCGGCAAAGCCATCGCCCTCAAGCTGCGTTACCTCACCGGGCTTTCGCAACAAGAGCAAGCGGTATTCATCGGCGCCGTGCTCGTCGATATCGCTCCCGCCCCGGTCCACGTGATGGACATGCTCTGGTTCAAGCTCTTGCTATGGGCGCTTATCCTGGCGGCCGCGTTGGCCATCGCCTTCGCCGTCTTCAAGCTGGCCTCGCGCAAGCGGGCCGAGGCGAAACCCCAACGGGAGGATCTTCGTCCGGCCGTCGACGCCCTCAAGGCGCGGCTGCGCTCGGCGCAAAACTCGCCGGACGCCAGCAAGGCCATCCTGCTGGAGATGGAAGCCGTTTGCATGCGATACTTGCGCGAACAAGCGGGCCCGGGTGCGGCAACCCCGCCCGCGAAGTTCGACGCGGCCCTGGACGGGTACCTGGCGAAACCGGGAACCGCGGCCGAAGCCGCGGACTGGGCCAAGCTCAAGGATTTGTTCCGCCATGCGCATTTCGCGGGCGGATACAAGGAGCCGCATGAGCTCCAGGATGCGTTCCGGACTTTCAGGAAATGCCTTAAAATGACGGCCACGACGGGAGAAGACGATCATGACTAGCGCGACCAAGGTGGACATCCAGGCCATTACGGAAAAGGTGAAACGGGAAGGGGCCTTCGTCCAGAAAATCCTGGAAGAAGTGGGCCGCACCGTCATAGGCCAGAAGAATATGCTCGAGAAGCTCATGATCGGGTTGCTGGCCGACGGGCATATCCTGCTCGAAGGCGTGCCGGGTCTGGCCAAAACCACGGCGGTCAAGGCGGTGGCCAACGCCATCAATTGCGCCTTCAACCGTATCCAGTTCACGCCGGACCTGCTGCCCGCCGATCTCGTCGGCACCCTGGTATTCAATCCCAAGACCGGGGACTTCCACGTCAAGCGCGGTCCCGTGTTCGCCAACATCATCCTCGCCGACGAAATCAACCGTGCCCCGTCCAAGGTGCAATCGGCCCTGCTGGAAGCCATGCAGGAAAAGCAGGTGACCATCGGCGATACCACGTATAATCTGCCCTCCCTGTTCCTGGTGATGGCCACACAGAATCCCGTCGAGCAGGAAGGCACCTATCCCCTGCCCGAAGCCCAGGTCGATCGCTTCATGCTCAAGGTCACGCTTACCTATCCGACCAAGGAAGAGGAAAAGGCCATCGTCAACATGGTCTCGGGCAAAGGCCTGCATACCGCCCAGAAGGTGGCGACGGAGGAAGACATCCTGCGCGCGCGCCAGACGGTCGGCGAAGTGTTCATGGACGACAAGATCATGGACTACATCATCAACCTGGTGGCGGCCACCCGCGACCCGGCCGGGCACGGCATCAAGGACGTCGCCGGCCTCATCGAATACGGCGCCTCTCCGCGTACCAGTATCAGTCTCGCCAAGGCGAGCAAGGCGCATGCCTTGATCCGGGGACGAGGATACGTGACGCCGGAAGACGTGAAGTCGATCGGCATGGACGTGATGAAGCACCGCTTGATCTTGAGCTACGAGGCCGAGGCGGAAGAGGTGAAGGCGGAGAACGTGGTACAGCGTGTGTTTGATTCGGTGGAAGTGCCATAAGGAAGAAGAAGAAAAAAGGTTTAAGGTTTAAGGTCTAAGGAAGAAGTGACGCATACCGGTCGACAGACCCACCTTAAACCTTAGACCTTAAACCTCTCCAACCTCAATCCATAACAGCATGATCCCCAAAGAAGTCCTTAAAAAAGTCCACCAGATCGAGATCCGCACCACGGGTATCGTCAACTCCGTGCTGGCCGGCGCATACTCTTCCTCCTTCAAGGGACAGGGGATGGAGTTCGCCGAGGTGCGCGAGTACGTGCCCGGGGACGAGATACGCTCCATCGATTGGAACGTGACGGCGCGGCATGGGACGCCCTACATCAAGAAGTTCATCGAGGAACGCGAACTGACCGTGATCCTGGTGGTGGATGCGTCCTCCTCCGGGGACTTCGGCAGCCAGGGCGAGATGAAAGGCGAGGTGATGGCCACCATCAGCGCCTTGCTGGCCTTTTCCGCCACCAATAACAACGATCGCGTGGGACTGCTCATCTTCACTTCGCAGGTGGAGATGTACATCCCGCCCAAGAAGGGGCGCAAGCACGTGCTACGCGTCATCCGCGAGCTGCTCTATTTCAAACCCAAGGAGCACGGCACCAACCTGTCGCTGGCCCTGGAGTTCCTCAACAAGATCCTTACCCGCCGCGCGGTCGTGTTCGTGGTCTCGGACTTCGCCACCGGTGATTTCGAGAAACCCATCAAGGCCCTCTCGCGGCGGCACGAAGGCGTGGCCATTACCGTATGGGACCCGCGCGAGCGGGAAATCCCGGACGTAGGCTTCATCGAATTGGAAGACGCGGAGACCGGGGAAATCATCCTGGTGGATACCAGCGACGAGGATTTCCGCAAGACCTTCAAGAAGGAATCGCAAAAGGAAAGCTCGCTGCTGAAGCGCATGTTCCGCCGGTTGCAAATCGACTTCATCGAAATCGTGATCCAAGCGAAGTACGACGACACCATCCATCCTTTGCTGGAATACTTCCGCAAACGCGCTTCCAAGATCCGGTAAAGCCATGACGAACCGCCTCCTCTCCTGCCTTTCCCTTTTGGTCCTGATAACCGCGATGTGCGGCTGTGATTCCCCGCATTCTGGTCTCAGCCGAACGCAATACCGCACGGCCGCCACCGCGCTGTTCGAGCGCCAGCTCTACCGCGAAGCCGTGGATATGTACCAGGACTACCTGCAATCGGCGGCCCTGGAGCCCGACGATGCGCCTAATGTGTTATACCAAATGGGCGTCATCCTGCAGGACAACCTGATGGATCCCAAAGCCGCCATGGCGAAGTACTCCGTGATCAAGGCCCTGTGGCCGGATAAGACCTTCGAGAACGAATTGGGCAAGCGCATGGTGGCCTGCCTGGAAGGTATGGGCCGCAGCACGGACGCGACCCAGGCGCGGGCGCGCATCACCGATCTCAACCCGGACCCCTCCGCCCAAGCCGCGGAAGGGGTCAAAGGCGCCGGGGGCGCCGCCGTGGTCGCCGATATCGACGGACGCAAGATCACCCTCGGGGAAATCCAGGCCATGGTCGGCAAGCTGCCGGAAGCCCCGCTGGAATTGAACCAATTGGTGCGCGAGTACGTCGGGCAAATCCTGATCGCGGACGCCGCCCGCCGCAAGGGCCTCGCCGACAAGCCCGAGGTCAAGTTGCGCATGGGCCAGGTGGAGAACCAGATCCTCACCCAGGCCGGGCTGATGGATGAGATCAAGATCCCGGCTCCCAGCGGCAACGATCTCAAGTACTACTACGAAGCCAACAAGGCGCGCTACGCCCAAGGACCGGATTCGGCCGCCGGCTTCGAGAAACTAGGTCCCAGGGTGCAAGCCGATTGGGCCCGGGAAAAGCAGGGGGCCGAGTACCAGAAGTACGTCGAGCGCCTCTTGCAGGCTTCCAAGGTGCAATTCTTCAGCGTCACGGCCGGCGGAGCGGCCGGGGGAGCTGCCCAAGCGAAATGAACGCCTCCCTGGAC
>JAHFCH010000177.1 GCA_023249635.1 Fibrobacterota bacterium | reverse complement strand
CGCGGTTCCGACGGGCTTCCACACCAAGGACCTAATCACCGGGCTCGACGCCGTGTCGGCCGCGGTGCTCCCGGATGGCCGCGTGCTGGCCGTGGAGAAATACGGCAAGGTCAGCCTCATTAAAGAAGGCGTGAAGGCGAGTACGCCTTTCCTGGATTGGTCGGGCAATACCATGAGCCGTTTCGAGAAGGGCATGGAGGCCATCGTGGCCGATCCCGATTTCGCCAAGAACGGGTATATCTACATCTGGTATTGCGATAAGCGCCCCAGCGGCAACGGCCAGGACAGGGTCAGCCGCTTTACTGTCAAAGGCGACGCGGTCGACATCACGTCCGAGAAGCTGATGATCAGCCTGGGGGATGCGGGCCAGAACTACCACCACGGCGGCGGCATGGCCATCGTGGATGGCAAGATGTTCATCGCTTCGGGTTGCCGCGGCAACATCAACGACGGCGCCCCCGGTCCTGAAAACGCGGCCAACAAGAACACGGTCGAAGGCAAGATGCTGCGCATCAACCTGGACGGCAGCATCCCTTCGGACAACCCCTTCTACGGCAGCAACACCGGCGACGCGCGCGCCGTATACTACTGGGGCCTGCGCAATCCCTTTACCATGTCGTACAGCGACAAGCTCAAGAAATTGTGGTTCAGCGAAGTGCAGTCGGGCTCCGGCAACGACAAGGTGATTGAGGGAGGGGCCGCCGGCACCGACTACGGTTTCCAGAATCGCGGCGGCGCGGCGGCCTTGTGGAACGCGGGGCAGGCTGGAGCAAACACCCGCGCCATGATCGGATCGCTATGGTACACCGGCACCAACTTCCCCGCCGAATGGCAGAACCTTTACTTCTTCGGCGGCGTGGCCGGCGACGGCTCCGGTTCCGAGACCGGGGTAAACCTGCTGGCGTATGGCGCCACCCATCAGGGTTCGCCCAAGAATTTCGGCAGCTTCCGTTGCCCCATCGATATCCAGCAGGACGACCAAGGCGCCATCTACGTGACCCAGCGCTGCCAGACCGAAGACGCGCGCTATCAGACCGGCAAGGTTACCCGCGTGTGGTACGGGGATACGGAACCGCCTTACCATCCCGCTACGCTGGCGCGGCCTTCCCTCGCCGCCGAACGCCATATGGCTTGGACCCAGGCCGCGGGCCGCGTAAAGGTGGAGTTCAAGGAAGACGGCATCCAGAGCGTAGAGCTCAGGACCTTGGCGGGAGAGCTGGTAGCCCGCGCGGAGGCGCATGGGAAAGCCGCGGTTGAATTGAAGGCCCAGGATGCCCGCGGAGCCCATCTGTTGGTGTGGAAGCGGGGCGGATCCCAGGCATCGGCGAAGGTGGTTCTCTAGACAGCGGCGGTAGCCGACGCAAATGCGACCGGGCCCTTTCAGGCGGGCCAGGTAACGCTAAGGGCGCCTCACCCGGGGCGCCCTTTTTTGTTTGAAATCGGGATGTTCGGATCATCATCCCTAGTTCGAGTGTTATGTTTGAGTTTTATCCGTACCACGATCACGAAAGGCTCTCCGATGGGTGCAATAGATCATTCAGGAATTAATACATCCGGGGATAAATCTATCACGGCTTACCCTCCCGGTTTGGATAAATGGAACTGGTCCGCATTCCTTTGGGGCGGCATCTGGTCCATCGGCCACCGTTCCTGGATCGGTTTGCTTATTTTCATACCCTACATCGGTCTTGGGTTCGCGATTTGGCAGGGTATGCAAGGCTACAGGTGGGCCTGGAAGAACAATCGCTATGATAGCGTTGAGTCACTCATGGCCGGAGAGAAGAAGTGGTTGAAAGCCTGGTTCATCCTGTTCGGTGGAATAATCGCACTGGGGGTTGTGAGTGCGTTGGTAATTCCGCTTTTGTTTAAACCGGTGCGATGAGTCTATTCAATCGGTCTGATACCGACGGATACTATTGACGCAGACCCGGAAAATCGGTGGATTCTTATCCAGGGATACGGGTTAGAATCCGCACCGGAACCATGGGATACTCCGCATCAATCGACCGGGAAAACAGCGTAGAATCGGGAAGGAAAATAGCGGACGAGACCGCAAGCCGGCCTACTTGCCGATGCTGACCGCTATGGCGCCCGGCCGCTGGATCTCATACGCCAGCTTGGCCCCATCATCCCCCACGGCCACCCGCACCACCCGGAACTCATCCAGGGCGTAGGCGTCGGTGCCCGCGAAACTCAAGGCGAAAGACTGCACCTTGCCGATGGAAGCCGTCTTACCCATGGCGGATGTCCACACCTTGCCGTTCAGGTAGATTTTCATCTCGCCCTTGTCCGCGTCCTTGCTGAGCATCCAGTGGTTCCAGCGGGTATGGTCGTCGGCTTCGGCATCGGTATGCTTCTCGATCTTATCCAAAGCCGCGCCGTCCAGGGCCCCGGCCTGCCAGGATACCGTGCTGTCGCCGAAGGGGTCATGCATGCGCATGACCACGGCTCCGGATGAATCCGTCGCGCCCAGGATGTCGCCGGGCTGGCTTTGCAGGGTGTCGCCGCTCTTCTGCCAGAACGAGAGGGTGACGCGCCTGGTGATGCCGGCGAAGGCCTTGGCGGGCATATCGATCCAGGCATTGCCGCGGAAGCGTACCGCCTTGCCGCTGATGCCTTCCACCGGCTGGGAACCATGGTTCATGGCGGCATCGCCGCCGACGGAATTGGCCAGGGTCGGGCCGTCGAAATGCCAGACGCCTTGGACCGCCCCGCCGAAAACGGATTTGGGGTCGGAGGCATCGGCGGAATCGGGATTGCCGGAAAGCAGGTAGAAGCCTTGGGAACGGGTGTTGCCGCGCACTGTGTCCATCTTGACCCAGATCTCGGCGGTCTTCGCGTCGGGGTCCCATTGGGCCACTTCGTAGGCTATGCGGGAGCCGTTGGCGCGGGAGAAGCGGATGTCGCCGCCGTCTTTGCGGAGGAGCGAAAAGTCGAAGTTGGCGGCGTTCAAGTGCAGCAATACCGGCACGTCGCCGACATTGCCCGCCACGTTGGCGCCGGTCGCCGAGGTGTTCAGGTTGATGCGGCGCACCTGGGCCCAGCCCATTTCGGCCAATACGATCACGGTGTCGCCCGGGGTAATGTCCAGGTTACGGGGGGCCAGCACTTCGGTGCCGGTGGATTCCTCCGGGGCCTGGTAACGCAGCGAAGTGTAGTGTCCGGCGCCTACGTAGGGCAGGGTCAAAGAGCCCAGCCGAAGGTCCAAGGTGTCGATGCGGCGGTGGCGCGTGGAACCCGGCATGCAGAAATGCCCGCCCAGGGAAACCTTCACCTTGCCGAACACGACGGTGATCGCGCCGGGTCGAGCCAGGGTCACCTTGGAGGCGCTGTCCGCGGGATGGTCGTTGTCCAGTTTGATGCCGGGCAGGTAGCCGGCATAGCCCTCGCGGGTGGCTTCCAGGTTGTAGCCGCCGGGCTGCAATTGCTTGAAGAGGAAATGCCCGGCCGAATCGGTGCGCGCGGTCTGGTATCCGGTCTCGGCGGGATCGTTGGCGGGGTTGTAATCGTCGCGGAGCAGGCGCACTTCGGCGTTGGAAACCAGTACGCCCTTGTCGTCGGCTACGGTGCCGGCGATGGTATTGCCGATGGTGGTGATGCCCGCGGTACTGCCGTCGTGGTTGCCGCAACCGCATAGCCATACGGCCATGGCCAAAGAAGCCATCGAAAGCGCGAGGGTCAGCGGGGCCGGAAAGGGACGCTTCACGTCAGGTCCTGCCGGATTTGCATGGGCATGCCGTTGGATAAGGGAAACGCTTCCAGGTTCACCTGGAATACGATGTTGCTCCCATGGCCTTGATCGGCATCGGCCATTTCGGCCAGTTCTTTATGGAATTCGGTCATGAGCATGGAGGCGCGTTGGAAGTTCTCTACGGAGAGGGCCACGGTGGAGCACGACACGTGGCGTTCCTGGGGAGAGATGGATTCGGAGGCTTCGATGCCCTTCATCAGGAAGTCGCGGCGCGCTTTGCGGATAAGGAATTGCGGCAGACCCTCGGCGTCGATGGCGACTTCCGCCTGGGTATAGCGCCCATTCTCCTGCTTCACGAGCAGACCGATATCGACGAGCAGCTCTACCGCCTTTTTGGCTTTGTCCGAGGTGATGGCGGGCCGCACCAGTTTGCCCAAGCGCGTATAGTCGCCCTGCCATTCGGCGAAGGCGGCCACTTCCCGGATGACCGGATAATACCATTCCTCGAAATAGGCATGTTGCCGTTTCTTGAGGCTGTAATACTTGGTGGTCTTGCGCAGCTTGTTGATGGCGTTGGCGTAGCGCTCTTTGTCTTCCAGGGTCACGCTCTGGTTCATCAATACCAGGGCTTCGAAGTACTCGGCCTTCTTACCCTTGAGCTCCAGGGCGCGGATGAAACTCGGGATGGTGCGGTAGGAAAGGTTGCGGCGGCCGTCGATGATGTACATGCAGAAACTGGCCGAGTTGAGCCCCGCCTTCTTGGCGAAGTATTTCAACGTGAAGGCGGCCTTTTTCTTCTTCATGTAGGAGTAATAGTCCTCCAGGAAGGTACGGTAATTGTCGTACTCGAAAAGGCGGTCTATGACGCTTTTCATCGTTGCCGGTTTCGCTTGTCCCTGCGGCTGATCCAACGCAGAATCCTAGGATAGTAGTGACGGAGGTAAACCGCCTCCGGAAACCCCCCGAATACCCCGATTTTATTCACTCCTGTGAATCGGGGTCGGGTGAGCCTTAAGGATAACTCATATTCAAACAACGGGTTATGGGAATGGCGGTAAAACCAGGCCGGGATTTGCGGTCTTGCTTGTGAATTTGGAAAACCTCAAACAGGGGCCAAAAAAAAGCCCCCAGAGTTACTGATTTTCCGGGGAAAATGGGCAACCTGGGGGCCGGAGATCTGAGCCAGGGGGGATTTGAACCCACGACCCACGCCTTAAAAGGGCGCTGCTCTACCAACTGAGCTACTAGCTCGAATCCCTTAGGTTTTTACGCCCAAGGGAAGGGCAAAGATAGCTCCCGCTCCCCGTGGTTGCAAGCAAATCGGGCCTTCTAGGTCCCTCTCGCTTTGCCCCGACGGGGCGTTTATGTACCTTGTCCCCGTGATTTCCGCCGGAAAACGCTTGATGCGCCCATGGCTCCCCGCGACCGCCAGGGCCTGCGCTGCGGGGCTATGTCTGGTCGCGGCCTCCTGGTCCCAGGACTATTCCGAGCGCGCCGGCACCGCCGAATTCCAATACCTGGAAACTCTGATATTCGCACGACCGGCCGGGCTCGCGGGTGCCTATACTGCCGTGGCCCAAGGGGTGGACGCGGTGGGCTACAATCCCGCCGGCGTTTCCCGCTCCGAAAAGGCGCGCACCGTGTCGGGAACCTTCCGCTACCATTTCCTCGATGTCACCTCGGGCAACGCGACCTACGGCTATCCCGGCGAAGGCCCGATGTCCTACGCTTTTTCCGCGGCCTATATCAATTACGGGCGCATCGAAGAACTCGATGAGACCGGCAACCCGTCGGGTCATAAGCTCCTGCCCGCCTCCTTCAATCCCTCGCTGACGGCCGCGCGCAAAGTCGGGGAGAGCATACGCGTGGGCGGCACCCTGAAAGGGGTTTCGGAATACCTGGGTGATTTCGCGGGTTCGCAATTGGCGGTGGGCTGGGGCGTGGACCTGGGGATGCAATACCAGCCCAGCGTGCGCAACCTGGGCTTCGGCCTGGCCCTGCTGAATCTCGGCCGCAAGGAAACCGCGCATTATACCGGCGGGCGCACCGGCAACTTGCTGCCGGCCTCGCTCAAGGGCGGGTTCTTCTATTACCCTCTCGATTTGCCCAGGGCCAAGGTGGTCGTGGATGCCGAAGCGCCTTGGCACGATGCGCCGCGCTTGGCCATGGGATGCGAGTACGCGGTGTCCCCGGGTTTCACCGCGCGGTTAGGCAGCCGCGTGGACTGGATCGAGGCCAATTACTATCTCGGCAAAATCATGAACGAGCACCCCGGCGATCTCCAAGGCGGTAATGCCCTCAAGCTGGCGGGGGGCTTCAGCTTCCTGGCGGATGATATCGGCATCGACTACGCCGTGCAATACTGGTACGGCCTGAGCTGGGTGCATGCCCTCACGTTGAAATACGCCATCGGGGCCTGATGATCACGGACATCGCCTACAAACTGGCCCGTAAGGCCATGGGTTCCGGGCTGTACGATAAGGTTTCGTACGATTGGCTGGGGCGCCGGCGCAATTACGAGCGCCTGGATACCTACACCGCCATCCATCGGCATTACCTGGCGCAAGGCCTTGCCTTCCGCGGGCTGCGTATCATCGAGGTGGGGGCGGGGCTGCAGTACTTCACCGCCCTGCACTTTCTGGCCGACGGGGCCGCGCAGGTAACCCTGGTGGAACCCAAGCTGCGCTTCTCCGCCGAAACCCTGCGCCGGTTCATCGGGGAATTCAACGCCCAGTCCCCGGACAAAGTCGACGCCGCCGCCGCCGCCGGGTCCGCCATCGCGGCCTATAACGATCTTTCCCAGGTGCCCCAGGACGCTTCGGCGGACTTGATGCTTTCCTATACCGTACTCGAACATGTGCGGGACTTGAAGGGCTTCTTCGCCGAAAGCGCGCGCTTGCTCAAGCCGGGGGGCCGCGCCTACCACATGATTGATCTTTCCGATCACACGTACCAGGTGTTCGCGCGCTTCCCCTGGGCTTCGCGCCTCAACGACAACCGGGCCCTGTACCATCTGCGTTACTCCCAGCGCATGTTCGATTTCCTTAACGACGGCAAATGCTGGATGAATCGGGCGCTCGGGCCCGAGTACATCGCCTTGGCGCAGGCCAACGGCTTCCGCGTAGTCTCGGCGGTTCCCGGGCCTTACCCGCGGCCGGTGCGCATCCATCCGGAAATCCGGGCGCGCCAGGGACAAGCGGCCGCAGCGGAACTGAGCATCACCACCCTGGCGCTGACCCTGGAGCGCACCTCCGCTCCGGCTCCCGCGCGCGAAACCCCCGCATCCGCCTGACGTCCCCGCGATGACGGAAACCGCCCAGCGTCCCGGCCGTATCGGCGTCATCATCGTCGCGTATAACGATCTGGAATTGCTGGAGCGGGTGGTGGCCTCCGTTCAGGCCAACGGCCATCCCGATACGCGCATCATCATCATCGACAACAGCACGCGCGAGGGCATCGGCGCGGCCATGCAAGGCCGTGAGGGAATCCACTACCTGCGCACGCCCGAGAACCTGGGGTTCTGCGGAGCCAATAACATCGGCATCGGCATGGCCGAAGCTCTGGGGGCCGAGTTCGCGCTGCTGCTCAACCACGATGCCGTGCTCGAGCCCGGCTGTCTGGCGGCGCTGCAGCATCGCGCTCAGAGCGAGCCGGAAGCGGGCATCGTCACCGGAAAGATCTACCTGTTCGCTGGCGAACGTAAGTTGTGGTACGCAGGGGGATTCTTCAGCCGCCTCATCGGCGCGGGAAAGAACCATGGCTTCGGCGAAACCGATCGCGGCCAATACGACGCGGGCGGCGAAGTGGAATACGCCACGGGGTGCGTGATGCTGATCCCGATGAAAGTATTCGCCCGTGCCGGGCGGCTGGATGAACGTTTTTTCATGTACCTGGACGATATCGAGTTTTGCCTGCGGGTGCGCCGCGCGGGCTTCCGGGTGATCTACGAGCCCCAAGCGGTGGTGCGGCATGAGTTGGGTTCGGGCGCGCAATTGCCGCAGCGTCCGGACTATTACCTGTATTTCAGCATCCGCAACAAGCCACTGGTGGTGGCGGGCGGGGGCTACGGCTTCTACCTGAAATTCGCGACCCTGGCCATCGGGTTGATCAAGTTGGCGCAGTACGGGATATACCCCGGCATCCCTGAGCGGGGCAACAAACTGCGGGCTTTGCTATGGGGCTTGCAGGACGCCTTCTCCGCGGAGTCTCGGTATCATCGTCGCTTCCCGCGCCTCTTCCGCCGCGGCTGAATCCCGACCCGCCGCTCACTGCCCTTTCAGGCGGGCTTGCGGTTGGTCAGCAGGAATACGTCCTGCAATCCGTAGATGATATCCGATTTGAGGTATAGGCCGTTCTTGTTGAGCAGGCCTATCAGGTAGTCTTCGCGGAAGGCGATGGCGTTCTCGGGAACCTCCCGATCGGCTACGGCAACGTCGCCGTCGTAGCCGGGGAATTTGTTGGCCCGGCGGGGAACCCCCTGCACGGCCTCGGCCTCGGTCTTGTAGACGAAGAAGGATGCGTAAATGGTCGCGCCCGGAGCCGCCATGCGCGCCAGTTCCCGCATGAATTGGGTCGCGTCCGCTTCCACCAGATGGGTGAATACCGAAGTGAGGATGAACAGGTCGAAGGAACCATCGGGGTGGGGGAACCTGTACCGGTGCGCCTCTTCCTTCCCATGGGGATTGTAGGTGCGGCTGCGCATGTCCACCTGATAGAAAGAGAAGCGGGGATTGCGCGGGGTGATATTCTTCTGGCACCAGTCGATGGACTTTTGATCCACGTCCATGCCCGTATAGTTGATGGCCATTTCCCGCACCTTCGCGTCCCGGGCGAAAGCCGAGGCGAGCCGTCCGCATCCGCATCCGATGTCCAGGATGCGCATGCCGGGTTTCAGGAGGTCCAACCTGCCGAATTCGCCTACGAACCAGGGCCCCACCTCGCGATAGCCTTTGGAGCCGCCTACGAATTGGCGCAGGGTATACGGGGGCAGATCCATGCGGTTGGTCAGCAGGCGGTATACGAAGTCCGCCTTGTCGATGGAGGCTTCCTTCAACGCCCGGGTCGAGCCGTGGTGGATGCCCCCGATGAACCCCATGATCCGAGCCTTCATTCCCGTCCTCCGCAGCGACCGCGCCATTCCCGCCAGGCGCGGGGCCTCGACAAGATACCCAAATCCAGCCGAAAAGGGGTATATTCATTGACCAATAACCATGCTCCGTAGCAAGCACATCGCCCCGCGCCTGGTCTTGTGGGCCCTATCGGTAGGCTGGCTGGGGTCGGCTGCAGGTTGCCGCGGAGGCGGGGCGACCGGCCCCGCCGATACCGGCTTACGTGCTTGGGATACCACCCTCGTCTACGACGGCATCAATCCCTTGAACCCGGAAGCCATGAGTCGCGCCGTGGTCTCCGAAGGCAGCAACGGCCGCTTGGAGGCCTTCCTGTGGAAATGCCGCGTGGGTGGCGACATCCGCATCGGGTTCCTGGGAGGCTCGGTGACGGCGGGTGCCGCGGCCTCGAGCCCCGAACTGCGCTATTCCTCGCGCATGTGCTACTTCTTGGGGAAGATCTTCCCCAAGGCCAAAATCATTGAGGTCAATGCCGGTATCGGCGGCACCGATAGCCGATTCGGCGCCTCGCGGGTGCAGGACGATCTGCTCGCATCCAAGCCCGACCTAATCGTGATCGAATACGCCGTGAACGACGATCCCACCGATACCGTCATGTACCCGCCCGCGTTGGAAGGGGTGGTGCGGCAATGCCTCAAATCCGGGGATGCGGCGGTGATGCTCTATTTCACCCTCAACAGCGCGGGCGACCCGGTCGGGGAATCCACCAAGATCCCGACCGGGTTGCATTACGGACTGCCCATGGTGAGCCTGTTGCGCGCAGCCTGGCCATACGTTTCCGCGGGGAAAATCCCTTCCGATTCCCTGGTGAAGGACCAGGTGCATCCCACCGACTTGGGCCATTTCATCGGCGGGTACGGGCTTTTCTCCTGCCTGCGCCGCATCGCGGAGCAGGGCGCTTCCCGCCCGATCTCGGCCATCCCCGCGCCGCGCCTGGGTAACCTGTATGATACGGCGGGCCTGTACCACGCCGGTGACGCAAGCTTCGCCATCCTGGGGTCCGGGGCCTGGACGGCCCAAGCCCGCGAGCAGGGCAGGCAGGGCTTCGCCCTAACGGCGGGCGCGCCGCTGGCGTTCAAATATCGCGGACGGGAACTGACGCTCGGTTATCACGTATCCGACCAAGGGGACGGACTGCTGGCGGTAAGCGTGGACGGGATTCCCTTCGACACTTTGTCGAACAATTTCCCCTTCGGTCTCAATGGCGGGTTGATGCGGTTGCGCCAGGTTCATCTCACCCAGGCGCCTGCGACGGTCACGGTGGAACTGCGGCTGCTGCAAGGGACGGAATTCGTGATTGACTACCTGATGTACGCCGGTCCGGCGCCGCTGCCTTAACTCACAATTAACTTACAGCGGGATATCGCTGCGCCCGCGCCGCCAGGCCAAACGCTCGCGGAACCAATTCTTCCTCAGCAAACCATCGAACTGCCGGCTGGTCAGCACCGAGTCCGCCAGAATGCGGCGACGCTTGGGCAGCATCAGGGGGATTTGCCTTAGGCAGGCGATGTTCCCCCGCAGGTAATGGTACAGGCCGCCGTGCAGGGTCAGGCTGATGAGGCGCGCCGTTTTCACGAAGGCCAACGCGGGCAGGAAACGGATGAGATTCACCAGGGGGAAATTCTTGATCAGGAACAATGCGAAATTCTTTTCCGAGTAGTACGTGCTCACCGCGCTCTTCTTGCCGCCCAGGGTGGCCGAGCCCTTATGGTAAACCCTTACCTGGGGCAGGAAAAGGATTTTCTCGCCCGCATGCTGGGCCCGGAAACCCAGATCGAGATCCTCGAAGTTGAGGAAGAAATCCTCGTCGAAGGCCCCGATGGCGTTGAGCAGATCGCGGCGGTAGACGGCGGCGCCGGCGCAAGGCGAGGTGACCAGGCGCGGCTGGGTGAACATGGCCACGGGATAGCGCGTAAACGAGAAGGTGGGGCCCATGGCGTAGAGGCTGTCCCCGGCCGAATCCACCAGGGTGTGATCGCCGTAATTCACCAGGAAGCAGGCGTAGACCCGGATCGACGGGTGCTCCTTGATGGCCTGCGCCAGGGCTTCCAGGGCGCCGTCCGCCAACCGGGTATCGTTGTTGAGGAAGAAGATATCCCGACCCGTGCAATGCTTAAGGCCCAGGTTGTTGCCTCCGGCGAAACCGAGGTTGGCCCCCGCCTCGACGATCTTGACCCAGGGGAAACGCTCGCGGACGAAGGCGATGCTGGCATCCTTGGAGCCGTTGTCCACCATCACAACCTCAAAGTCCTTGAATGACTGCGACCCGATGGAGGAAAGGCATTCCTCCAAATGCGCCAAACCATTATAGTTGACGAGCAGAATGCTGAGGCTGGGACGGGCGGCGGCTTCCATCGGGGTCGCTGGAATCTACAAATTTGATTTTTTTTCTCCATTAAGTACCTTGTGCCGGGAACGGAATCCCCCTCATGGACGCCAGCCAGAACCGCACTTTTAACGAGGAAAAACAGGCATCCGCCGATGCGGGGGTGGGCCTCCTCGACATCATCCTCATTCTTCTCAACCGCAAGTTTTTCTTGCTCATCGGCCTGCTCATCGTTTCCGTGTCGGCCGTCGTCACCACGGTATTCATCATGCGCAAGAGCTATACGGCTACCGCCGTGTTGCTGCCCCCCAAGTCCAACAGCTCCTCGGCGCTGGGATCCCTCGCGGGCGACTTGCCCATCAGCGGCCTGTTGCGGTCCATGGATATCTTCGGCAAAGAGGACAACAAGAAATTCGAAGCCATCCTCGAGAGCCGCACCATGGCCGAGGCCGTCATCAATCGCTTCGACCTGATCAGGTACTACAAGTTCAACCGCAAGAAGACCTATTACATCGAGGACGTGATCAAGTCCTTCTACAAATGCTACGCCGTGGAAGAGGATCATCTCGACAATCTTACCGTCACCGTCAAGGACAAGAATCCCGAGATGGCGGCGGCCATGGTGAACTTCATCGTGGACAAGCTCGATACCATGAGCTTCGAACTGTCCAAGCAAGGCGCCAAGGGATCGCGCATCTTCTTCGAGGAACGCCTACGCTTGATGACGGCCACGCTGGATTCCGTGCATCACCGCATGGCCGATTTCCAGATCAAGAACAACATGATCGACTTGGATGAGCAGGTCAAGGCCACCGTGGAAGCCCTCTCCGGCATCGAGGCCGAGGCGATGGCGACCAACATCGAACGCGATGTGCTCGCTTCCAAGTACGGCGCCGAGAACTCCCGCATCGACGAGCTCAAGAAAAAGGAAAACGTACTCAAGCGGCGCATCGAAGAGTACATGAAGGAAGGCAGCGGTTCGCTCATCCTCTCTTTGCGCAAGACCCCGGAGATGTCCATCACCTACGCTTACCTGTACAGGGACGTTAAGGTGCAGGAAACCTTGTATGCCTACATCCTGCAGATGTACGAGCAGGCCAAGTTCCGCGAAGCCAACAATTCCCCCGTCGTGACCGTTCTTGAGCGCGCGATACCGCCCCAGAAGCGTTCCAGCCCCAAGCGCGGCGCCATCTGCATCCTGGCCTTTTTCGTGGCCTTCGTATTCCTCTCCACCTGGATCCTGCTCCAGCATTGGTTCGCGCGCCAGATGGAAGCGGGCACCGCGACATACTTCAAGCTGCAAGAAGCATTGGGCCATTTCCGGCCGCGCAAATGACCTGGGTCTTCTTGGCCGTGCTGGCGGCCACGATCGCCACCACTCTCATTTTCCGTAAAGACATCTTCTCCCCGGGGCGGGTCTACCTCTCCATCTATTCCCTGCTGCTGGCCATCAATTCCCTGCACCTGAGCCGCGTGCAGGTGCCCTGGTGCTTCTACACCCGCATCTTCTTCTGGGGAGCCTGCTTCATGTTCCTGGGCGGCTGCGTGCTGGCCGGCCTCGCGGCCAAAGCCAAGTTCCCGCGTTGGCGTTTCGATTTCGCGGCCGTCAAGCAGGCCATCTCCATGGACGCCGCCGCCCTCGACTGGTCCTGGTTCCGTACGGTATGGCTGGCCTGTACCGGGATCTTCCTGGCCAGCTACCTCACTTCCTATTTCGTGATCGGGGAATTGCCCATCCTCAGCTCCAGCCCGGAGCAGTCCCGCTTGGCTTTCAATAGCGCGACCGGGCCCAGCTATTACGGATTGTACTTCGGCCCTTTCAGCCTCATGCTCGGCCTGGAGATGATCCTTTTCGCCGGGCTCTCTCGCCGCGGGCTGCTGGCCGTGGCAGGCATCTTCGGTATGGTAATGGTCCTATACCTTACCATCATCACCCGCTTCGACATCTTCCGTTTCGTAATCTTCGGGACGGTGTTGTTCCATTACGGCAAGAAGAACCTGCGCTTTTCCCACCTGGCGCTGGTATTCATCGCCATCCTGGTGGTGTTCTTCTCCGCCTCGCTTATCCGCATCAACGAGGACGCCATGGGCGCGCTGACGGAAACCATCAAGGTCAAGCTGCCGCGCAACCTGGCCTGGGCCTCGGGCTTCTACGCCTACCTGGCCAACGACTTCTGGAACATGAATTACGGTTTCGAGAAATTCGCCCAGGGCAATTATTACCATCCCCTATCCCTGGGCATGGGGATGCTGCGCGCCGTGACGGCCTACCTGCTCCAGATCGAAACCGGCCTGATCAACACCTTCGGCTACGATACCGTCATGAATTCCAAGGTGGAGCTGGTCTCGGGCCTGAATACGGTCGTCTACGTGTGGCACATCTGGAAAGACTTCGGGGCGGTGGGGGTATTCCTCATCCCCCTGTTGGGCGGCATGGTACTCACCAAGTTCCACGTAAACACAATGTTGCGGCCCACCCTGTTCCGCATCAGCATGTGGGGTTGCCTGGTGGCCATCGTCATCCTCAGCTTCCATTTTCCGATATGGGAGCTGTGGTTCTTCCACGTGAACCTATTGGTGATCGCCGTGGCCCACCGCAAGCTGGTCCTGTTCGGGAGCGCACCCGCGCGGGCCCTCAGTCCCGCTTCGCCTTCCGGTTCCGGTCCGACATGAGGTTCCGCTCCCTGGTCCGCTTCCTGCTCCCGCCCTTCACCTTCCGGCATCGGACGGGTTTCTGCCACGTCTGCGGACACGCGACGCTATTCCTCTTCATCGATAAGCCCGAGCTGGTGCGGAACCATGCCATCTGCATCCGGTGCGGATGCTGCGCCCGCAACCGCCATATCGCGCGCTGGGTCATCGGTGAATTCGCCGAGAGGGGCATCCGCTCCTTGTCGGACTTCCGCGGTCGGCAGAACCTGGAAGTCCTCAATACCGCGGCCTTGGGGATCCTCGCCGCGAAGATGGGCAAAGGCCCGAACCTATATCACTCCGAATATTTCGACGGCGTCCCCTCGGGCGCGAGCAAGGACGGGATCCTGTGCCAGGACCTGAAAAACCTTGCCTTCCCGGACAACGCCCTCGATCTCATCATCTCGGAAGATGTTTTCGAGCATATTCCCGGGTGCAAACAGGCATTCGCCGAGGTCTACCGCGTGCTCAAGCCGGGCGGTGTCCACGTATATGCGATCCCGTTCTTTTTCGATCGGAAAACCCGCGAGTTGTTCCGCTGGGTCGACGGCAAACCCGTCCTGGACGAACCCATCGAATTCCATGGCGATCCGGTCCGCGGGCAAATCCCCTGCTTCAATTATTTAGGGTACGATAGCCTGGATTGGCAACGGGAAATGGGTTTCGAGGTCCGTATCGAACGCTCTTCCTATGCGGAACAGAAAAATCTGGGGACTTACGATTGCTTCACCCTGATTGCCAAAAAAC
>JAHFCH010000014.1:34133-59880 GCA_023249635.1 Fibrobacterota bacterium | reverse complement strand
AAGATCTGGATATTCACTTGGCCAAGGCCTGGATGTATTGATAGAGGGGTGGGTAGTGCACCGAAAGGAAACCGAGCAGGCAGAGGAAGGATAACCCCGCCGCCACTATGGAATAAAGCAGGCTGAGGACTATCTCGGTGATGAACCAGCTGCCCATCACCACGATCAAGGTCAATCCGTATAGGAACATGGCCGCGAAGGGATCATGGAAAAGGCCGAAGAAGGCGGCAATCCAGGTTCCCATTCCCGAGGGAAGCTTTTCCGGGAAGAAGTCCGAGCGCCATAGCAGCAGGCCGCTGGCCAGCACGGATACCGTGGAGACGCAGCTGATCAGGAACTTCAGCATGGCCCCAAAAGTAGCATTTTGGCCGGCGCGCCCCGCGCCACGGGCATCCGGGATCGCGAAAGTTTATAATTTACGGGTCCAAGTTTTCCCCCCAAGGAGTGCGAACATGAAGAGACTGCTCATCCTTTTGGCGTTGCCGCTGGCGCTGCTGCTGGCGCAGTGCACGACGCCCGGCATGGAGAACCGCCTGAGCAAGATGGAAGCGAAGCAGGACTCCATCCTCAAGATTCTGGGCGCGATGCAGGAAAAGCATGAGTATATGGCGACCCGCATGGGCTGGCGTCCCCCGGCGGATACCACCCCCAAGTCAATTCCTTTGGGCACTTCGTTCAACATGGGGCCTGAGAACGCGCTCTTGACCATCGTGGAATTCTCGGATCTGCAATGCCCCTATTGCTCCCAGTTCGCCCCGACCCTCGATTCGCTCTCGCACGCCTACCCCAATGACGTGCGGGTCATCTATAAGAACTTCCCCCTGAGCTTCCATCCCCAATCCAAGCCCGCCGCGGCCGCAGCCATCGCCGCCGGCAAGCAAGGCAAGTTCTGGGAGTTCCGCTACAAGGTGGCTCCGCATTTCCGCGATCTCAAGGATTCGGTCTACTTGGCCGTCGCCAAGGAAATCGGCCTCAACCTCGAGCAGTTCAAGAAGGATATGGCGCTGACCCCTGAAGTGGGCGCCATCCTTGACGCTGACGTGGAATTGGGCCGCCGCATCGGCGTGGAAGGCACCCCCACCATCTTCGTCAACGGTAAGCTCGCTCAGGATCGGTCTTTCGAGTACTTCGTGCGTTTGATCCGCCAATCCAAAGGCGGTTGAATCCCCCTGCAAGCGCCGTTCCACGGCGCTTGCATCCCCTTCTCCCGAAACTATTTTCACCGTAGAGTCGCACTGGGCATGGCGGGCTTACCACCGCTAGCGCGACGCATAACCCGAATTTACAGCGAGGTTTTCCCGCTGCGCGCCTTGTGCGCCCAGGGGGAAGGCCGCGCGGAAAACGGAGTGTTGTCATGGATGCGAAAAACAGGTCTTCGGAATGGAAGGCCGTACTCGCCAAGCTGGGAGGCGGAAGCCCGGGTTCGGACGAGAATGTGCAACTGGCGGGATTGTTATCCGCGGTGGCATTTCCCGCCACCCGGGACGAAGCGCTGGCCGGTTTGGCCCCCGGATCGGAATTCCGCGTCCGGTCCGTTTCCGTAGATCTGCGTGAAGCCGTTTCCGAATCCCCTTACACCGCTTTCGCCTCGATGTACGCCATCATCGATTGCGTGAAAGACGCGTTGCGCCGCGCCGAGCGGTTGGAGCATAGCCAGGGATGAACGGAAACGGAATTCGAACAGTGCCGGCCTGAAACGAGGACGGCGGCTCCTTACGGAGCCGCCGTTAGTGATTAGGCCGTTATTACCCGCGCAACGGACACTAATCGAGGGATTATGCCGTAAATATAATCCGAGGGCGGAAAAAGGCAAAAAAAAACTTCGCTATTTTTTCCTGGAATCGTTCCATGGCTGGAACTCTTCGTTCCTATTTGGAGTAATCGGTCCAAGGCCGGATTTCCCCTACTTCCGGCAAAATATCGCGGACACGATGGATTCGGGCAGGTAGTACTGCGTAAGCAATTCGGGCCGGAAGGGGATTGCTCTATGGAGCGGGGTCAGCCGTCCAGGCCCTGGGCCTTGCGGATCTGGACTTTACGCTCGGCCTGCTGCACCTCGGTATCGTGGACCCGTTTGGCATTGCGGAACCAGGGGTCGCGTTGGGCGAAGGCGGGGTCGAAAGGGATGGTGCCGGGGAACTCTTTTTCCAGGTTACGCATGGGCAGGTAGTCCTCGGGACCCGCGTAACTGGCACAGCGACCCGCCCGTCCCCGCCGGGCGGTGCGGCCGGTGCGATGGACGTAATCCTTGTAATGCTTGGGCAAATCGTAGTTGACGATCAAATCGACCTGGGGCATGTCCAGCCCGCGGGAAGCCAAATCGGTGGCGACCAGCACCCGGAATTCCCCGTTGCGGAATTCCGCATAGGCGGCAGCTCGCTCTTCCTGGGGCAAATGCCCATGCAGCACGCGGGAACCGATGCCCTTCATGCGTAGCAGCCCGTTGAGATGGTTGGCCTTCTCGCGATTGCCTACGAAGACGATGGCCTGGCCCTTGGCGCCGGCCAATTCCCCCACCAGCAGCTCGCCCTTCTTCTTGTTCGACTTGAGCAGGAAAAAGGCTTCCGTCATGACCCGGCTGCCCGCTTCGCGGTCGACCGAGACCAGGGGGAGATCGCGTAACCCCAACGCGGCGGCCGCGCCGGACCCCACCGGACCCTCTTCCGGGGTGGCATCCTGATCGGTGGCCGAGAGCAATAGTTTTTGCGAAGTGGACGGTACGCGTTTGAGGATGGACGCGATCTGGTCCTCGAAACCCATGCCGATCAGCTTATCGAACTCGTCGAGTACGGTCAGGGCCACATCCTTAAGGCTCACGGAACGCTCGTCGAGCAATTCGAGCAACCGGCCCGGGGTGGCGATGAGGATGCTCCAGCCCTCGCGCAAGCGCCGGACCTGGGTATCCTTGGGATGGCCGCCGATGGCCAGCGCCGAAGCCCCGCGCAGGCTGGGCTCCAGCGCCTGTAACATCTGAGTTACCTGGTATGCGAGTTCGCGCGTAGGCACCAGGATGAGCGCGCAGGCGTCCGGATCGGCGATGACGCGCCAGGCCGGTAGCAGGTAAATGAGGGTCTTGCCGGTGCCGGTCGGCGCCAGGGCCCGGAAGCTTTCGCCGGCCAAAGCGCGTGGCAGACAGGCCTCCTGGGCCGGAGTGGGATTGGCGAAGCCGAGCCGGGCCACCGCTTCGCGGGGGACGGAGGGCAGGAATCCCCACGGGCCTTTGGGTCCCGCGTCGGTGATGGGCTTGCCCGCGGCGGACAGGGAAACGCTGGCCGGAATCTCCGCAGGGCGGTTGCGACGGGGGGGCGGGGTTGACGGTCGGGATGCGGCGGGCCGGCGGCCCCGGTCGACGGGCCTTCGGCCCGGGGTCACGAGGCTACGGCCTTGGGAGCGTAATGGGCCGCGAACTTATGGATTTCCCGGGTGTCCTTTACGATCTGGGCCAACACGTCCGGGGTTACGGCTTGCTTGGGGTCATCCCCCATTCCCTTTTTGGGCTGGCAATGGGTCTCGACCAGGATACCATCGGCCCCATAACCGGCCGCCGCCAGACAAGCGCTGGGAACATAGACGGCCTTGCCGACGCTATGCGAGGGGTCGACCACGACGGGAGCCCAGGTCCGCTCTTTGAGGAGCAAGGTGATGCTTTCGTCGGGGGAATTGCGGAAGCCTTCGATGGTGGGCACGGTGCCCCGGGGGCAAAGCATAACGTTGGGATTTCCCTGGGCGACGATATACTCGGCCGCCAGGATGAATTCCGAGACCGGACCCATATGCATGCTGCGCTTGAGCAATACGCGGATGCCGGTTTCCTTGGTCATTTCGCCCACCTGCTGGAGCAGGCGGTAGTTCAAGGCGCTGCGGGCGCCGATTTGCAGGGAATCGACCTTGGCGTCGACGCAAATCTTGAGCTGCTCGAAATCCATCACCTCGGTATTGATCTGCAGGCCGGTGCGTTCGCGGGCCTCCACCAGGATATCCAGGCTCTTGGCGTCGCCCTGGAAGGAATGCGGAGACGTACGCGGCTTCCACACGCCGCCGCGGATCATGTCGGCGCCGGCTTCCTTGACCGCGAAAGCGGTTTCCATGAACAGTTGCTTTTGCTTGGGATCGATGGTGCAATGCCCGGCGATGACGCAGAAGTCGCCCGGCAGGGTCTTATTCCCGACCTTGACCCGGTGATGGCTGAGCTTGCTTTCCTTGGCCATCAACTTATACGGGGCCTGGATGCGATCGACGCGTTCCACGAAGGCCAGGCCTTCGATGCGGTTGATCAGGTCCTGGGAAGTCTCGTCCCCGAGGATGGCGTAGATGGACCGCTCATGGCCGTGGATGGACTGGATGCGGACCCCGAATTCCGATGTGATTTCCTCAAGCTCTTTGAGCTCGGCGTCGGTAAGGCGGGGATGGAGCGGGATTATCATATGGAAAGGGGGTAAAATAGCCAAACCGACCCCGATTTCCAACGTCGTAAGCGCTTATCGGGAGGGGCTTTTTGAGGTTTCGCGATCGGGGTTTGCCGGTCGGCTGTAACTTATGGGAAGCTATATTTAAGGGTTTTTGTCCGCGTCCGGCCCAATGGGGAATTTGGCGGGACGGGAGGAGTTTTCCGTTGCCCATCGGCGTTAAGGAAACACAGGAGATTATCCGGCAGGCGGCGGTGCTATCCCGCAATGAACCGGCCGTTCCAGCCAAATTGGACCCCCAGGAAGTGGGGATGGCCACCGGGCCCCGCCACCGCAAACGTGCCCTGATGCGCGCCGTTCCCGTGCTCGATTACATCGATCCCGCCGAGTTGCTGCAGGATGAGTGGCAAAAGCTCGATGACGACATTTACAAGTTCCTGCAATTGCGCAAGGACCAGTTCGGGCGCATGGACGCCCCTCCTTCGCACCAATTCATCGCTGAGATGGAAGCCCAGCTGAAATTCGCCGCGCCGGAATACGATCTCGGCTCCTACCTGGGGCTATTGCGCCAGGCTGCCGATTTGGATCAAACCCGGCAAACCTACGTGACCGCCTCGGAGAAGGGCACCTTCCACGCCTTCGCGCGCCGCATCACGGAAGGCCGCAAAAAAGGCGAGGCTTTCGATCCGGACATGGTCAAGCGCTATCGCGAGCTGATCGAATCCAACCATCCCACCACCAACCGCGGTTTGGCGGATCTGTTCCGCCTGGTGTCCCGTGCCGCGCGCATGCCCCTCATCGGCGGCCTGCGCGAAGCCCCCGCACTGTGCATCGCCGTCGTGCTCGAGGTCGTGGACCTCTCGACCCGCTTCAACCGGAGCGTACAGGGGACCTTGGAATTCCAGGTCGGCCCCATGGACGCCTTTCTGGGCGCCCGCACCGTATTGTTCAACCGCAGCGTGGCCAATCCCACCTTATCCATGGTCAAGGAACTGGTGCTCGCCGAGAACGGCCTGTACCACGACGATCTGCTCGAGCTCTTGCGTAACGTGGGCGTGTTCGGATCGGAACTCACCCTGCTGATGCCCGAAAGCCTCACCGAGGACGGCTTCTCGCTGCAAGGCAGCAAGTATTCGGCCGTGGAACTGGTGATGGCCGCAGGCGCCAAGCTCGCCAAGGGACAAGGCCAGGTGGAGCGGGCCATGACGACATTGGCCGATGCCATCGTGCACAAGGTACAGCAGCAGGACGGGCACAAGGATCGCCAGATCCAATCCATCCTTTCGCATTTCAACGGCCTGCTCCAAGGCGAGCGCCGATCGGCCGCGCGTGTCACCGAGGATCGGCAACAGGCCCGCTTCGATTACATGACCGCCATCCAGACGGCCAGCCATCTGGCGAAAGGGATGCAGACCGGCGAATTCCTGGCCATGCGCGCCGGCGATACGGAAGCAAGAACCGCGATCGCGGGCAAGGCGGCCCTACCCGCCCTGCCCGCCATAAACGCCATGCCCGCGCCGCGGTCTTCGGCCCGGCTGCTCGAGGACAACCGCTTCGATGCGGGCGATCAGGCCTTCCGCTTCCATACCTTGGAGACGCCGGCCCCTGCCGTCCCCGCGCAATCTCCGCGTCTACCGGTCGCGCCGCTCGATGCCATCCGCGACGCGGTCACGGCCATCTCCGGCGCGGGCACCTCCGCTTCGCCTGCTCCTGTCGAGGTCGCTCCCATGGGGATCGATCGCGGCCGCGAGCCGTCTTCCCCTGCCGCCGCCGTGGTAGGCGGCATCTCCGCCCGCGAATACGAGTCCCTGCTTTCCACCTGGGACACCTTGCTGGGCCGGGTACGCAAGAAGCTGACCACGCGCTCGCCCATCTTCAAATCCCTGGCTTCGCAATTGGCGAAGGTACGCGCCCTGGATACCTGCCTCGCCTACGGGCTCACGCCCGCGGGCGGCCGGGCCAACGCGCGCCTGGCCAAGCTGTTCCAGGGCGAAGAGCTCCGCACCCGCCTGGGTATCTCCGAGGTCACTGCGGCTTCCCTGGAAGAAGCCTTCAGCATGGACTATCCCGGGTTCCTGGCTTCGGCCGAGTCCATGATAGCGGCCGTGTACGGATTCCGTCCCGGCCTGCAGAACGTCCAATTCCGCCTGCGCGATCGCCTGCCTTCGGTGCGCCCGGGCCTGGTCGATATGCGTCCCGGGGCTGCGGCTGCCGGCCTCCAAGGCGGGGCGGGCGACGGTCGCGAGACCACCATGTGGGCCGATGCGGCCGAACTCGACGAAGTCGCATTGCGGCTCTTGCTGGGCTGCATCCAATTGGGCGCGGAGATGTCGGGCGCCGCCGTCGGCACCGCCGCCGCCATCGGCAATAGCGATCCCTTCCTGGCTTACGGGCTCCTGCTCTGGCGGGCGAAGGGCGACCAAGCGGCCTTTCCCGCCGATCCGGAAGCGACGCTGATGCGCCTGCTGCGGCTTTCCCCCGAGGACAAGCCGGGCATGCGGTCCCGCTATGCACGCTGGATCGGACCGGGCAACCAGCCCTCGCCGATCATACCCGGCCTGGGCGGCACGCGCGTTCGCGAGGGTTGGCGCAGGGGCTTCGAGCGGGGCTACATGGGCGAGATCCAGGCCGTGTTCGACGAACAGGAAACCGGCGCCTCCCTCGAGAGCCGCCTACTGGAATTGCTGACCAACATCCAAATGGACATCGACAAAGCCTGTGACACCCTGGAAGGGGAAAAGGCGCGCCTGGCCCGGGAACGGGTACTACGCGTGCTGGAGTAACACGGAAGTTACTGTGTCGGCGAAGGGATACCGCCTCGGAATGATCAAAATGAACGGCAGCCTTTCCCGGACCGCGCCCCTGCTGGCGGCGTTAGCGGCCGCGGCGGCCCTTTTGGCCGGTTGCGGCGGCGACCTCAAGCGCGCCCAGGAATGCTACCGCGTGGGCGACTACCCCCGGGCCTTGCGGCTCTTCGAGGCGGAACTGGATCATCATCCGGATTCCTATGCCGCCCGCCATGGTCATGCCTTGGTGCTCCAGGAGCTGGCCCTGCAGCGCAAGGCCCAAGGCAGCGACAGTGAATCGGATTGGGAGGCGGCCGTGCACGCCTACGGCATCTGCGCCCGCCTGGGCGACAGCGTCGCCATCGCCGAGAACTACGCCATCTCCCTCTTTCACCTGGCGAACAAGCTCTACCTGCGCGAACGCTACGAGCCGGCCCAGGAATACCTGGAGACCGCGCGCCATTTCGATCCGAAAAACAAGTACGTGCTGAACCTGGCGGGCATCGTGCAGTACAGCCAAGGCCATTACAAAGAGGCCCAGGAGACTTTCGAATACCTGATCGCCATGGACCCGGGTTTCGTCAGCGCGTATCTCAATCTCGGGAACGTGTTATGGGAATCGGGCAGCGAAGACGCCGCCCTGGTCACCTGGAAGCAGGCTCTCGCGGTGAGCCCGGACAACCAGGCCATCATAAAACGGATAGAGACAGCTTTGGCGAAGATATCCGGGTCGTAGGATGAAGAATGGTTCGGGATGTCTGCGGATAGGGTGGACGTGGGCTGCATGTTTGAATGATCTCGTCGGGCGTCGGGCGTACGGACCGGCGCAGCCGGTCCCCGGCGTCGGGCGTAAATGCAAAATTGAGCAGCTCCTTTTCTTCGCATTTACGCCCGACGCCCGACGCCTAGGCGCGGAGCTGAGTCCGGGGCGCGGAGCGCCATGAGACCATCGAACGCGCCGTACGCCCGACCCGCAGGGAGAAGATCAAACCCGGCCTCTCACCGTACTCCCGACCAACGCAGAACAGCCCAAGGCCAGTCTTAACATGTCCTTCGGTCCCGCCGACTACTCCGACTGGTCCCTGCTGGGCGAGGGTGGCGAGGCGCAAATCTTCCGGGTGCGCCAGGTGAGCCTGGACCGCATGGTCGCCATCAAGAGGCTCAAGCTTTCCACCATCGGCAATGAAGAGGAAATCCGCCGCTTCGAACGCGAAGCCAAGTTGTGCGCGTCGCTTTCCCATCCCTCCCTGGTGCAAATCTTCGACTACGGCAGCGATGGCCGCTATTACTACCTGGTCATGGAGCATGTGCAGGGTATCGACCTGGGGAAGATGGCCGAGCTTGGGTCCGCGTACGTCTCCTCCCACAACCTGAGCATTACCGGCAGTATGGAAACCCTGGGTCTGCCGGGTTCCGCCAACGCCGGCACCGGTCTGCCGGAATCCCTGAAGCTCCACCTTACCCGGCAGATGGTGGAGGTGGTGGAGTTCATCCACGCGAAAGGCGTGCTGCACCGCGATCTCAAGCCCGAGAATTTCATGGCCGACCTCAGCGGGCGCATCAAGCTGCTCGACCTGGGCATGGCCAAGGCCTATTCCCCGGGCCTCACCCAGACCGACCCGCGCGGGCACGGCCTCAAAGGCACACTCGCCTACATTCCGCCGGAAATCCTGCGGGGACAGGGACGGGTCGACCAAATCTCGGAATACTATTCCCTGGCCTTGGTGATCCTGGAAATCTTCTCGGGCGCCCGTTTCTACCGCGGCAAGTCGGCCGACGAAGTGGTGGGCCTCATCCAATCCGGCATCTCCATCGCCGAAACCGCCGGGGTGCCTTCTTCCGTCAAGGCGCTCATCTCCCCTTACCTCAACCCCGATCCCGCCGCGCGACCCAAGACCCTGGAGCCGTTGCTCAAGGGGCTTAAGGCCATGCAAAGCAATACCCTGGCCCTGGCCGGCGGCAAAGAAGCCTTGGAAGCGGTCATCCGCGCGGAGCAACGCGCCTGGCTGTGGACCATGGTGCGCGTTTCGGAAGCTTCGGGCGAGTTCGACCAGGCCTTTTCACGCTTGCGGGAGCTGCTCGAGGCCGACCCCGGAGACGAGGCCGTGCAGGCCAAGTTCCACGATCTGGGGGTGCTGATGAACGCTACCCCCGAAACATCGGCGTCACCCCCTGCCCAGGCGCGCCCGGGCAGGCGTCCGCGTCCGCCGGGTGCTACAGCCAAGGTGCGCTTCTTCGCCATCGCGGTTTCCCTGCTGCTGGCCGTTGCCGGCGGGGTCTTTTTTTATCTTGAGAGCAGGCCCGCGTTCGAGGACGCCGGCCGCGATCTAAGGGAACGGGAAATGGACCTGTTGTCGAAGGAAAACGAGCCCGGGCCGCGTCCCGTCTCGGGCCGCCGTCCGGCGCTGCGCCCCTATGGCGTTCTCATCGTCACGGGCCTTCCCAAGGATTACCGGTTGCTGGTCAACCGCGTGCGTTACCGCCCGGGCGGGGAAATCCACCTGCCCGCCAGCCGGCACCTCTTGGAGGTGCAGGACGCGGGCAACCACTCCGTGCTGCGGGATTCCGTGGCCGTGGGTGGCGGTGAGCCTACCGTATACGACTTCGCGAGGAGGGCCGGAAAGCCGTGATCCTGAAGAACAAAGCCACGGGCGAGACTTTTGTCATGGCCCACAACGTGTTCACCGCCGGCAGTGGCGCGGTCAACAACCTGATGCTGACCGGCGATCATATCCGCAAGATCCATTTCCAGATCCTCAAGCAGGCGGGCCAGTTCAAGCTGATGGCCATGAACGGGACCGTGGAAATCAACGGCAACCTGCTGGCCGAGCATCAGCTGATCCAAGGCGACGAGATCAAAGCCGGCGCCGACGTATACGTGGTCGAGTTCCCGGAAGCGGCGGCCCCGGCCGCCACGCCCGAAGCCGCCGCCAACGTGGCCAATCCCTACGAACGGCTTCTCGACGGCGTCATCCGCCTGCTCGACAATCCGGACAAGCGCCATTCCTCCGAGGAAATCCTGCTCTTGGGCATGGAATTGATGGAGGGCGACGGCGGCTACCTGTTCACCGTGGAATCGGGATCCTTAAGCCTGCTCTGCGCGGTGCCCGAGGATAACGACAACTATTCCAACTCCGCCGTGAACGCGGCGCTCAAGAACCGCGAAGCCCTTATCTGGTCGGCCGTGGACGGCGCGGCAGGCGGCGGCGAGGTGAGTACCCAGTCCATCGCGCAGAAGAACATCCATTCCATTCTCGTGTCCCCGCTGCTTAATCGCGTCAGCGGGCAAATCCTCGGATTGCTGTACCTGCATCGCAAGCGTCCCGATTCCCCGTTCTCGGAAACCCATCGCAAGCTGTTCGCGCGCATCTGCGGCGTAATGGGTGGGGTGCTCGGCACCAACCAGGTCCAGATAGAGCAAGCGGAACGCATCGAGACCTTGCGCGAGATCAAAGGCACGGGCGATCTGGTCTACTCTTCGCCCGAGATGGCCAAGGTGGTCGATGGCGCGCGACGCGCGGCCGCCAGCACGGTTCCCGTCCTTATCACGGGCGAGACCGGCACCGGCAAGGACGTGCTCGCGAATTTCATCCACGCCCATTCCACCCGCCAGGGAAAGCCTTTCATCGCGGTCAATTGCGGCGCCATTCCCGAAAACCTGATCGAAAGCGAATTGTTCGGCCACGAGAAGGGGGCCTTCACCGGCGCCACCGGCTTACAGCGCGGCCTGTTCGAACAGGCCAACGGTGGCACCTTCTTCCTTGACGAAGTTGGCGAACTACCGGTACTGATGCAGGTCAAATTCCTGCGCGCGCTGCAATCGGGCCGTATCCGCCGCGTGGGCGGCACGGACGAAATCGCCGTGGACGTGCGCGTTATCGCCGCCACCAACCGCGATCTCACCGTCGAGATCCGCGAAGGCCGCTTCCGCGAAGACCTGTATTACCGCCTCAACCTGGTGCAATTGCGTCTGCCGCCCTTGCGAGAGCGCGAAGGCGACGTGCTCGTGCTCGCGACGCACATCCTCAAGAAGGCCTGCGCCTCCTTCAACATGAACGCCGCGGCCCTGACCAGGGCGGCCGAGAAGGCGCTGCTGCGTTATACCTGGCCCGGCAACGTACGCGAACTGGAGAACAAGATCCAAAAGGCCTTGCTCAATTCCAGCTCCCGCGTCATTGACGTAGAAAGTCTCGATCTTCCCGAAGATCCGGATCGTGAATTGCTTTCGTTGAAGGCGGCGCGCGAGCAAGCCGAAGCCCAGGCCATCAGCCTGGCTTTGACCAAAGCCCGCGGCAACCTGACGCTGGCGGCATCCTTCCTGGGCATCGATCGCAAAGTGCTCCGTGACATCATGGAACGGCTCGGCATCAAGAAGGAAGACTTCAAAGGCTCGCGCGACTAGCGCTAGCCTGAGTCCCGCAGGCTTTTTGGATTCCTCCGCGACGTTCCTGGATCGGTTTTGGTTACAGTCTAATTAGCGGGCTGGAGCCTACCATCCGGGTCTTTAAGTTCCTCGCCCTCCGCGTTCCCTTAAGTGGGCCCTCATCCTGCACTTAGCCTGCCATGGACAGGTACCGGGTCATGGCCCGGTACTAAAGGTGACGTTTTTTGGTGGTTTTGCGACAGGTGCAATGCCGTTTTCACCCCGATTGCCAGGGCATAATCATAGGCGCAAATCTTGCATGGTTTTTATCTTAGCAAGGTGCGGAGCAGGTAACATGATGGCTACGGTTCGGATCAAGACACTAGGCGCTTGGCTCCTCATGGGAGCCATGGCGGTATGCGCGGAGGACGCGGGAAAGCCCGCTCCCGTGCGCGAAAAAGCCGCGGTGAAAACCGTAACCACCAAATCCGCGCCCGCCAAGGCATCGCCCGTATCGGGCAAGATGCAAGTGGACGAACCCAAGGCGAGCGTCCCCATGGCATCGGCCAAGTCGTCGAAGGCCTGGCAGAAATCCCACGCCAAAGGACTTACCGATTCCCAGAAGGCCGCCTTCAAGGAACGCAAGGAAAGCATGACGGCCATGATCGCGGTCATCCAGGCCAAACGCAAGGCCATGCACGACGCCAAGCCCGAGGATCGCGCCGCCTTGGCCCGCGAGCTGCATAGCCTGATCCTGGAGAAGGACGGCGAGGGTACCACCAGCGTTACCGCGGCCGCCCGCGTCGAAGGTCCGGCCAAGGAAGGGAAGTCCGCGGTTTCCGCGAAGGCGAAACAGGATGGAGAGGCCCGCCGCCAAGCCGAACGCCGCGAGGAGTACCGCAAGCAGATGGAAAAGCTGCGCCAGTGGAACTCGGGCCAGGAAGATAACGACTAGGACCCCGGGAAACCCCCCAATGGAAAAGCCCCCTCCATCGGAGGGGGCTTTTCTTTGTACGCCGGGCGCGGAACCCCTGGCTTAACGCAACAATACCAGGGCCTTGAGGGCATCCTTGCCCAGCCGGTAATAATAAAGGCCGGGTTTGACGGCATTCCCGTTGGCGTCCAACAGATCCCAGGTCAAGGCCTTGTCCGCCGAAGCGAAGTCCAGGCTCCGCACCAGTTTTCCCGCCTCGGAGTAGAGGCGCACCTGGGCCGGAAAGACCATGCCCTTGGCCTGGGAGAAGGTCATGCTCGCATCGGCGGTGCGCGCGGGATTGGGGAAGGCGTAGAACTCCGTATCCGGATCCTTGATTTCCACCGTCCCCTTTTCCGTGAAGGAGGGATTGGGCAGCACCAGGTAATATTCCTTGAAGCCCGCGCGCGGCGGACCCAAGGTGAGCTGGCTTTCCGCCAGGCGTTCCACGATGGCCGAATCCGCGTTGGCATGGATGCGCGTGAAGCCCGCTGCCACCTTGGCCTGCAGGATGCGCGGAGCCGCGCCGGCGCCCCATTTGACCTTGAGGACCGCGTAGCTCATGGCCGGCAGGGACAAGGTGCGGTAGGGATCCCCCGTCATGTCCACCGAATCCAGGGCGATGTCGGGCCACTTGGGGATATCGTCCGAGAGCAGTCTGCCCGCGGCCCACGTGGGGGCGGGCGGCATGGCGAAGCGTTTGCCGGCGAAGAAGGTTTCCGCCGCGTATTCCCCGTACAGTTGCGTCGTGGTCTTTCCGTAATGCGCGTAGGTGGATTCCAACCCGTCGCGCAGCGCGTCCCCATTATGGCTCAACTGCTCCCAAACCCGCACGTCGAAACCCGAGTCCAGAACCCCGGTCAGGTACTGGTGGAAGATGCTGTGGCCGTACATGGGATAGTGGGTGCAAGCCCCCGGCAAGGTCGAGAGCAACGGCACGCGATCGTGGTTCCGCAGCACGCAGGGAAGATACTGCAGGTAATCGTCGACTTCGCCGGCCAACCGCTCTTCCATCCCGGTCGCGGAAATCTCGTACCAGGCATGGTAGCTCGTTACCCTGGGGACGTACGTGAACTGGATGGCATGGTAGAACTCGTGGAAGACCGTCACCTTGATTCCCAGTTCCCAATCCGTCGCGTAGTCATGGATGATCTGGGCGCCCAGCCGGCTCTGGATGTGCTGGCCATGGATGCGCCCATCGGCGTCCAGGCTGGTGTTGCATACGAAATCGTTCTCGAAGCTGATGGAAAGATCGGTCGGGGGATAGGTGATGGCGTAGGTCTCCCCGGCATAGGCGGGATCGGCCGTGCCCACATCCACCACGTCGATGGGGAACCGGCGCGGCAGGCTGGCGGGCACGTTGTATTGCACCGAGAGCACCGAGGAAGAGGGCGGTGACATGCCCAGCTTGCCGACATAGTAGGCCCGCGCGGCTTCGGCGTATTCCTTCACCTTCTGGATATATACCGGATGCGGGGCCCCGGCGGCGTCCAGCCGGGCATAGACCGCGGAGTCGCGGGAAGCTTCGGGGAGGGCGGCGAAGACCGTGTACAGGGAATCGGTCGTATGCACAAGGGTGGTGTCGGCGGGCTCGGTATGTACCCGGTGCCAGGCACGCAGGGAGTAGTGGATGAGGAAATTGTCCGAGATCAGGGTGCGGGCGCGGTTGTCGACCGCCGCATGGGAAGCGGCCTTAAGGCCTTTGCCCGCCAGGGATTCCTCTCCGCGGGCCAGGCGTTCGAAATAGATGGCGGTGCCGCAGCGGGCGGCATGGGAGGCGGGGGACAGGGATAGTATCCCCAATACGGGTATGAACAGGCGTGCGCGCAATCGTTCCATCATAGCTTATCGGCGTGATCAATATCCAAGGCCGGGGCTCATTGGCCCACGAATTTGTAGCCGGATCCGTGGATGGAGAGGATCAGCTTAGGATTCTTGGGATTCTCCTCGAAGATCTTGCGCAATTGCACGATGTGGTTGTCCACCGTGCGGCTCTGGATATAGCCTTCGATGCCCCACACCTTCTGGAGCAATTCCTCGCGGGTGATGACCTGGTTGCGCTTCTCCCAGAAGAGCTTCATGATCATGGCTTCCTTGTAGCTCAGCTTCACCTGGGTGGGGCCTATGCTGGCCTCGAAGGTTTCGAAATTAATATGCGCGTTGCCGAAGCGGGCTTCCTTGGACACTTCCTTCTGGTTGAGCCAGGCCCGGCTGCGCAACAGCGAGCGGATGCGCGCCATCAGGATGTTCAAATCGAAGGGTTTGGCGAGGTAATCGTCGGCGCCGCTGTCGAGACCTTCCACGATGTCCTCTTTGGTGTCCCGCGCGGTGAGCAGCAGCACGGGGACCGAGACATTCTTCTTACGGAGCTCGCGCAGCACTTCCAACCCGTCGGCGCCGGGGAGCATCCAATCCAGGACGAGCAGATCGAACTCGCCCGTAGCCATGGCGGCCAGTCCCGCTTCGCCGTCCGGGCAATGGGTCACTTCGAAGCCTTCGGACTTGAGGTTGAACACCAGGCCCATGGCCATGTTGGTATCGTCTTCGACGAGCAATATGCGGTTCATCGGCATACGGGTATGGTCAGGGTGAAACGGTTGCCTTTCCAACCTTCGCCTTCGGCCGAAGCGCTCGCCAGGTCGATATGACCGTCGTGGAGGTGGGCGATGGTCTTGACGATGTATAGCCCCAGCCCTACGCCGCTCTGGCGGCGGGTGTCGCGGTTGGGCATGCGGAAGAAGCGTTTGAAGATCTTGCGGCTGTACTTCTTGGGGATGGGTGCGCCCGCATCGCGCACGCTGATGCGGGCCTCGCGCGAATCGGTATCCAGTCCCAGCTCGGGGACGCTGCCCCGACCGTACTTCTCGGCGTTGTTGACCAGGTTGGTGATGGCAAGATCCAAAAGGATGGGATCGATTTGCGCTTCGGCTTCCCCGGCGATACGCACCACCAGGGGCCGCGGCCACTTGCGGGCGAATTCCTCCATGAACTCGCGCAGGTTTTGCCGACGCAGGCTCACGGGAAGCTTCCCGCGCTCGATTTGCTGCGATTTGAGCAGATGATCGAGCAGCAGGTTGAGCCGCGAACAATCGTTGAGGATGGCGTCCAGGAAGCGCTCGCGTTCCGACGTGGGGAGGTCGCGCTGGCGCAGGGTCTGGGCGAACAGCTGGATGGACGACATGGGCAACTTGAGCTCATGGGTCATCATGTTCACGAAATCCTTCTGCTGCTGCTTGAAGCGCGCGCTGCGCAGGAAGGCCGCGAAGAAGATGGACAGCACCACCAGCACGATGGATAGGAAGGTGATGCCGATGGTAAGCACCGTCCAACGCCCGGTGGCGGGCACTTCCGGGGTGCCATGGGTCACCAGGTACAATTCCTTGATGGTGTGGTAATCGGAGATGATGTAAACGTTCCAGAAGACGAGCAGGGTGATGACCATGCCCGCGGCCAAAACGAAAGCGACGATGGAAAAAGCGGTTTTCACTCCGGTTCCGGCCCCAGCAGGTCGAACAAGGTGCCCATCAATTGCCCGGCGTCGTAGCGCGTCTGGCCGGCTTCCCGATTGGCGGCGGCCCATTCCAGGGCCAGCGTCATGGGGATTGCCTGGGGCTCACCGCCCATCACCATGGCGCAAAGGCGGGACAGCGCGTCGGTCAGGCTGGCGGCGGTGGGGATGGGAACGATGGCGGATGAAGCGGGATCGGAGCAAAGTTCCGCCGGGGAGCTGACCAGGTATTCCCGGCAGGCCGATGGGCGGTTGGGATGGATGGAGCAGGATTCCGCTTCCAGGAACGGACAGGCGATTCCGAGCCGGAAATAATCCAGGCCCAGGACGGACATCTGCTCGTCGTCGGCGCTTGTGAGGGAACGATCAGCGAAGCCCGCGGTGTGCAAGCGGTCCCGAGCCGCGGCAAAGCGCGCGAGAACTTCCGCATGGCGATCCGGGGGCATGGCCGCGACCACGTCGGCGATCATCCAGGCTTCGGCGGGGGAGAGGGGGACGGCTTGGCGGCAGCAGGCGCCGCAACCCGCCCGGCAAGAGACATGGCGGCCGGCGTCGGCCTCGGATTTGACGGCCATGCCGATCAGGCGTTCGTCGAAGGCCATGGCGTTCCATGCCAATTCGGAAAGGCGCATTCCCCCGGGCGGAACCGCCAGGTTACCCTGAAGCCTCCCGAACGGGGTCCTGACGTCGATGCGCAATGCCTTGGGAGCGTTCCCGCCCTGCGATTCCGGCATGGGCAAAACCTACCAAATGTTCCCGCGATCCCAAATACTCCCGGCTTCCGGAAGGGGGTGCCGCGCTTGGACCTCCCGGGGTTTGCAAGTATATTGCCTAGGCAAATGCTGCGCGTTTCCGGTCTTATCTGTGCGGCGGCCTTACTCCTGTGCGGGTGCGACCTCTTCGCGACGCGCGAATTCCTTTCCAAGCCTTCCGAGATCCGCGCCCTGCCGGGATTGGCGAAGGCGGGCGACAGCCTCTCCTTCCTGGCCACCGAATCGGTTTGGCGCCAGGGGGCTTCCGTGCCCGAAAAGGTTTTTTCCAAACGGCGCGTCCGCTTCACCCTGATCAAGGATTCCCTCGACGCCGGGGATACCCTCAAAGTCCTGCTCATGCGCGTCAGCGAGGATTCCTCGGGCACGCTGCTGGAGGAATCCCGCCGCCTGGTGCGCTTCGCTTCCCAAGGCGTACTCCTTCCCGGTTCGGCCCTCGGTGGCGGCGCGCGCTACTTCCCGCTCAAGGCGGCTGCGGGCCAAGCCCCCGCCGATAGCGAAAGCTTCATGGCGCTTCCCTCCCTGCTGATCGAAGGCTGGAACGAAAGCGTGCCCATGGGGATTTTCACGGTCAAGCGCGAGCAGACTTCGGTGGACACCCTCGACTTCCAGAACCGGTTGGAAGAATCCTGGGGCATCGCGGAAACCGTGCTGGACTCGGGGACGAGCGTGGCTACGGGTAAGTTCTGGTACGGGGCATCGGGCCTCCTCAAAGCGGAGCAAACCTGGGAAGATTTCGGGTGGCGCGGGAGCAATGGTGCCCCGCCGGCGAAGTCGGAAGGATCGGCTGCGCAAAAGGTTTTCCTGAAACGCGCCCTGGTGCGCCTATGACCGTCACCGACGATCGTCCTGCGGCCTTGGCATGCGAAGGTCTGGAGCTGGACTACGGCGGCGGGTCCCGCATCGGGCCCTTGTCGATTACCATCCCCGCGGGCGCCTGCGTGGCCCTGGTCGGCGAGAACGGCGCGGGCAAGTCCTCTTTCATCCATATGTTGCTGGGGTTGCGTCCGCCCACCCGGGGCAAGGCGTTCCTATTCGGCGAAGCCGCCGCATCGCCCCGCTCCCGCCGCGGCATCGGCTACCTGCAGGAGTCGGTGGATTTTCCGGAGCGCGCCCGCGCCCGCGATATCATCACTTTGCATAAACGTCTCACCGGTCTCGATCGCGACGCATCGGTCCCGGATCTCGAGGCCTATCTCGACGGCTTCGGCCTGGAATTGACCGGCAAGCCGATCCGGGCCTATTCCAAGGGGATGAAGCAACGGTTGGCTTTGGCGGTGGCCATGCTCGATTGCGGACGCTTGCTGATACTGGACGAACCCAACAGCGGACTCGATCCCGTGGGCATCGCCATGCTGCGGTCCAAACTGGACGGCCTCAAGGCGCAAGGCACCACCTTACTTATTTCCACGCACCGCCTGGCCGAGGTGATGCAATTGGCCGACCAGGTGTTGGTGCTGCATAAGGGCAAGGTCGCCGGGGAAAGCCCCATGTCCGATTTCCAGGACTTCGGCGCATTCGAGAAATACTTTCTGGAGCGGCTGCAATGAGCGCCGGTCCTTCCATGCGCCTCCGCGCGGTGCTCTTCTTCGAGCTGGCGCCGGCCCTCAAGGGTCCCTTACCCTGGGCGGCCCTCGGCAGCCTGGCGCTGCTGTTGCTCCCCATCCGCTATGTGATGGTGGGCGATATCCACGTCAACGGCGAACTGGTGGGCCAAGCGGCCCGCCTGAATTACGTGCTGGCCATCGGCTACTCGACCATCGTTTTCCTCACCACGCTGTTCACGCTCTGCTTTTGCCTCGATCGCACCGGGCCGCATTACCTGCGCAACAACGATTTGCTCGTGCTCTCGCGGGACGTGGGCCGTCCGGCATTCTACCTGGCCAAGATGGCCTCGGTACTCATTCCTTCCTTGGCCTACGGCATATTCGCCATCTGCCTGTTCTGGGGCGAGCTGTATCGCATAGCCGGTATCGATTTGCACCGGGTCTTCGTGCTCATCCTTCCGCTTGGGCTGTCCATGTTCTGCATGGTGAGCCTGTATTTCCTGATGCGCAATTTCCTGGGCAACTTCATGATCTTCTTCCTGTGGCTGCTGCTGCTGCCCATGATCTACGTGGTCAACCTGTGGCGCTATTATGCGGGATTCATGAGCGAGGGCGGACTGTTCCCGCGGGTGGTGGGCATGTTGCCGCAATTCGGGGGCATTCACGCTTGGTCGCTGGGTACGGTGAGCGATTTCTTCCTGCGCGCCGAGTCCTGGCACGCGCTCGCGAACACCAGTCTGTGGGCGGTGTTGTCGCTGGGTCTGGGACTGTACCTGTTTACCAAGAAGCGGCTGTAGCCGGCTTTTCCTTCAGCTCTTCCCGCCCGGACTCGCCACCTTCATCTCCCCGTCGATGCCGTTGAGGTAGATGTGCTGCCGATCGGTCGAGTAGTTCAGGAACTTGTAGTACAGCTTGCCCCCCACCAGGTCCCCCGCGCGGATGCCCACCTGGTCCACATCGGCGAAGGATTGGTAGCGGATGATGGAGCCTTGCGGATCGAAGATGACGATCATGTTCGCCGGGATGTTGACGGTGGCTTCTTCGTGGGCGGGGCCGCCGGAACGCTTGCGGTGGGCGTCCACCACCATGTCCACATAGCTGAATTCCCGATCCTGCGCGGCCTTATCGCCCACGCGCGCGGGCATCCAGGAGACGCGCCCCGGGCTCCAACGACCCGGCGTCACGTAAGACAGGAAACTGTAATAAGTGCTGAAGGAGCCGAGCGCCACTTCGGCCACGAAATTCTCCAGATCGCCCTGACTGGTGCGGCCCGCGGGGGAAACGAAGGTATAGGCGCTCTGGTTGGAGCGTTCCTGCAGGCTCATCTTGGAGAAGTCCACCGAGCCTTCCTCCACCGTGAATTTCTGCACCATGGCCAGGGTGTCGCTGAAATGCGCCTTGTCCACTTTAAGCTTGTTCGAGCCCGTGCGTACGTAGCTGGTCTTGAGGAAGCCGGCTTTGGTGGAGAGCGCCTTCTTGGAATCGTCATCCAACTCCACCGAGGTCTCGGTCTTGAACGTGAAGGTCTTGAGCGCGGAAAGCGTTTGCTTGAACTTCTCCTTCTGTTCGGCTTCCATGCGCTTCTGTTCCTGGGCCAGGGCTTCCATGCTCTCGCGTTCCTTGCGCTCGTCTTCGGCGCGCTCAGCGGCCAGCCGGCGCTCCTCGGCGGCGCGTTCCATCTCCGCCCGGCGTTCCGATTCGGCCCGCGCTTTCTCCACTTCGGCGTTCGCAAGTTCCCGCTTCTCGAGATCGCGCGCGGCCTTTTCGCGTTCGCGGGCCGATCTTTCGCGCTCCTGCGCCGCGGCCAGATCTTTCGCCTTGTCGCGCGCCTGCTCGGCCCGGGCCAGGGACTGGGCCTGCCCGATGCGATCGCGCAAGGACGCCGAGAAGGTCTTCCAGGCCGCGATCCGATCCTGGATGGGAGCGAGCACCGATTGGCTGCGCTCTTTGAGGGAGGCCTCGATCTTGTCTTCCACCTCGATGCTGAAGTCGACCTTCTGCTTGCGCGCGTATTCCAACAGATCGCTGAAGAGGAAATCCGTGTTCAGCGCTTCCAGCAGGCCTTCCAGATTCTGGCGGAGGAAAGCCTTGTTACCGTCGTACAACTTGGCGAGCTTTTGCAATTGCTCTTCGGTCTGGCCGGCATTGCCTTGGAGCTGGCGGGTCCAATAATCGAGTTGCAGGGAGTAGTCGTCGTAAAGCGATTCAATCCGGGCCAGGTCATGGGCCTTGAGATGCTCTTCCACCCGATGGGCGAGGAAATCCTGGGCGAAGGCGAACATCCAGGCCGTTTGCAAGCCACGGAAATCCCGGTCCAGGGAGTTCACCGCCGTTAGGAACTGGGTCTTGGGCTTGAGGCTGCCGCTCTCATAAGGCATGAGCGCGCGTTGGAACGCGAGCTTGGAATCCTGGTTCCAATGGTGGCCGTCGCGGAAGAAGCGTCCATCGATGCGCGCCACCAGATTGCTGACGTACAGCTCCTTGATGAGTTGATCGGTTTCGGCGCGGTGCTTTTGGAGATCCTGCATATCGCGATACAAGGGTTCCAACTGGCCGTAGGCGGAGCGATCGAAATTGCCGGCGGCGAATCCCGGTTTGCCGCGCAGCTTGTCCAGGTTGGTCCGGCAACGCGCGGCCTGCTTCTCCCAATCGGCGAAGGGATATTTCCCGTTCAGATCCTTGAGGTAATCCTTCAGGTAGGTCTTGGCCTGGGCCAAATCCTCGTCCGACCCTGCCTTAATGGCGGGGGCGCAGGCCAAAATAAGACCCAATCCGAGGGCCATCCGCAAGCGCGATCCCATCATCGTTTTCCCTGAGTTGTCCTGAGTAATTCCGCACCGGCCCGCCCCAGGCAGACCCATCCAAAATGTACCACCACGGGCATAGGACTGCATTACCTAGATGGAAAAGTGGGAGGTGGGAAACGGGACGGATTGACCCCGGGATTAGGGCGGTTTCCCGGGTGGTTTAGCGAACCCGGATCCGGAATCCGGCTACCCGGCGTGTTCCGATTCCGTTTCAGCGGCCGAAGCCGCTGTTTCAGCGGCCCAGGACGACCTTGCGGGCCAAGCGGGCATTGACGCCTTGGCCCTTGACTTCCAGGCTCAGGAAGTACATCCCCGGGGAAAGGCGCGCCGGGCGACCGCGGAAATCCCCCGCGAAGTCGAAGCGGTAGCTGCCTCCCGAGAGCGGGCCGAGCACGAGTTCGCCCAGGCGGTCGCCGGAGATGGACCAGAGCACGGCATGGATGCGCGCGCGCGCGGGCAGGCCCACCGCCATACGGAAACCGTCAGGCGTGGCGGCCACCTTGAGATCGAGATTGGGCGCGGCCACGGCCAGGTTACGGAGCAGCCCCAGGCGCGCCAGTTTTTCGCGGGGGCCGGAGACGATGGTCAGGGTATCCTCCGCCAAACCCGATGCGGGCACCTCGTGGCCGGGTTCCAGGAGGAATTTCATTCCACGCGATGGGGAGATGGCCCAGGCTTCGAAACCCTCCGGCAATTCCTGCTCGCCTATGCGAAGGGGCGGAAGGGAATCCCCTGCGCTGCCCATCGCAACTTGCCATTGCTGGATGCCGTCGCGTTCCATGTGGATCCAATCGGTCACCAGGGAATGCCCCTCGCGCAATGCGTTCAGGGTCATGCCGCCGCGGCCGGGCAAGGCGGTTTCATCCTCCATGTCCACCGCATCGGATGAAGTCCAATCGGCGCCCAGGCGGAGAGTACCGGCGCCCCAACCCAAGCTGAGCTGCACTTTGGCGACCGCGCCGAACTTTCCGAAGCCGGCGCCTTGCACCAGGGGACGGGGGGAGAGTTTTACCGTGGTATCGCCCAGGTTGTTATAGACGAAGTAGCCGCGCCAGGGAAGCAAGGATTCCGCTTCGCGGTAGTCCGGCGTTGGCAGGGTCGCATCCCAGGCCCACAGGCTCTTGATGGGAAAGGTTTTGTAGGCGTCCTTGAGCAACCGCGAGAACGGCCAATACATCTCTTCCAGATGCGGGTTGGAAATCTGGTTCCAGCCATGGTGCAGGTAGACGGAGAACCCGCCGTTCTCGCCCGGAAGGATGGAAGGCAAGGTGGTGGCCCTGGGCAGGACCAGGGATCGCAACGGTCCATGGGCGCCGACCCAGAATCCTTGGCCTTTCTTGAGGGAGGCGGTCGCGTCCATGCCCTGGAATTTCCCCGTCGAGGTGTTGAACTCGGCGCCTTCGATGGCAAGGCCCGGATTCGCGACCCGCAGATCTTTCAGGGTCAGGATGGGATCAAGGGAAAGGGGGATACCTATGAAGTCGTAAAGCGATTTGCTGTAGGCGCCGATCTTCCACGCCTGCGGACCCTGCATGGGCGTAAGCCGCTGGGACAGGGAAAGCATGGTCTGGGGATCCATGGGGAAGAATGTGGCTTGCTGGTAATCGCTGACGATCAATTGGATATACAGAGGCTTGAGCGTCCCGGCGGGATGCTTGAGGACGGCGGGCAAATCCTGGCCGCTGAAGAGGAACTGGTCGCGGAGATTGCGGGTGGAATCGTCGTTCCGCTTCATGGTGTAGTTGAGATTGGCGACGTTGTCGGTAACGTGGAAGACGACGCGGGTCGAATCCCCCGGCCCGAAGATTTCCGAAAGATGGGCGATGACGGGAGGCAAGGTATCCACGCCCATGAAATAGGTCCCGGGCTGGGATAGGGTAACGGTATCCGCCGCGGTGATGAAATACACGCTTCCGGAAGGTTCGATCTTGTAGAGCGACCGTTTGTCCGAAGCCGGGGCGGTGAAGATGAGATTGGGGAAATCCAGGCCCGTGTTCGATTCGATATTGTCCAGCGACAGTGTCATGGCGTACTGCACGTTGGCGAAGCCGACCAGGTGCAAGGGGTCGGACTTGGCGATGCGCAGGCGCGCTATGGCCTTCTCGCTCTCGGGGTTCTTGAGGGTATATCCCCCGTCGAGATAGAGCGTCCCCTTGGGCGCGATGCTGGTATCCAGGGTCTGGATGAGGCGGTAATTCTCCTCGGCGATGGGGCTGGACATATTCCCCGCCACCGCCACCGACTTGAAGCTTCCCGAGAAAGGGATGAGGATGGAATCCTTGCGATCGTAAAGGTAGCGGTTTCCGGGGACCGGATCCTTGCCGTCCAGGGTGTAATAGAGTTCGGCTTTCTTGGACGAGCATTTGAGGTGGACGTACAAGGGCGAAGGATAGCCGCCGCTCACCGGCGAGGCAATCGGTTTTTCCGGGACCAGCGTGTAGGTAGCCACCAGGATTTTGCTGTCGTCATAGCCTTTCTGCACCGCGAAAGCCTGGAGGGTGGTAGTCGAATCGAGCGGGATGGCCTTGAGGTACTTGCTGCTGAACCGGTTCGGCAAGGATCCGTCCAGGGTGTAGTAGATGTCCGAATTGGGGGTCGAGAGAAGGGAGATGTTGATGGATTGGGAAAAAGTGAATTGGCCCGAATCGGAGTACGGGGTGGGAGTGGCGAGCACGCCGCCCTTCTTGGTGTAGCTGAAGGAGTAGGTATTGCTCGTCACGCCCGCCAGGACCGAGACGGCGGACAGGGTGGTGGTATTGCGCAAGGTGACGCCGGGGCCGGGAAAGACGGGGGAATCTTTGGTGGCCGCCGTTCCGTCCTGGGTGAAATGGATGATAGCCTCGGGCGGAGTGGCCGAAAGGGTTACCGTAATGGCGGTATCGAAAATGATATCCGGAGCCGGTACGGCGGTGATGGCGCCGGGGATGAGCTTGAAGATGGCCGCGGTAGTGGGGCTGTTCTCATTGTCGGCCTTGGTGGCAATCACGGATAGGGTGGCGCTTTTCCCGATCAGGATTTGGGCCCCCGCCGTATAGCGGGTGGATCCCGAATCCGGCGCCGTTCCGTCGAGGGTATAGAACATCACGGCGTCCTCGGTAGGGCAGAACAGGGTAACCTTGGCGGTACCGCTGAAGGTGCCTCCGTTCGGGGTGATCTGGGGTGCCAGCACCTTGCCTTTGGGTTTCACCAGGGTATAAGTCATCTGAAGGGTATCGCTGTCGATCATGCCGGTTTTCTTCCCGATGGCATTCACGGTGGTAGTGGCGGAGATTGCGAAGGGTCCGCTATAGGGAATGGCCGTCGCGCCGGTGGGGCTTTTCCCGTCCAGGGTATAGGAAAGGGCCGCATCGGCGGGGGTGGTGCTTAGGGTACACAAGATGGTGGTCTGGAAGGTCGGGGCCACCGGCTTGATGGTCGGTTTGTTCACGGTCCCGGGAATGGTCACCGAATAGGTTTCCGTGAGTACATCGCTGGCGCGGTACACGTTGTCGTAATATGCCTTGGCTTTCAAGGTAGCGGTGACTTTGAAGAGGAGGGTATCGCCGGGGTGGTAAAGCGTACTCGCCTGGGTGGGATCGGCCCCCGTCACCGTAATGTAAATGCTTACGCCCGGCGTGGTGTGGGAGAGGACCACCTTGACCTGGTTGTCATAGGTGCCGCTGGGCACATTGGCAGCCGGTTTCGTGAGCTTGGGCAATTGCACCGTGAGGCGCGCGGTATCGCTCTTGGCGAAGTTGGCCGCCTGCAGGGTGTCCTTGGTGCTGTTCGTGACGATGGCCCGGTATACGCCGCCCTGGCCCTGCTGCACGTTGGTCAGGGTCAGCACGCTGTCGTCCTTGACCGGAACCCCACCCCCCAGGGGCGTGTTACCCTTGAACCATTGATAGTAAAGCGGCGCGGGCTCTCCCGTGGCCATGGTACGGAACTGAACGGTTGCGCCCACCAAGGCGCTTTGGGCGATAGGGCCGCTGCCCAGGATGATTTTCACCGGCGCCGGCAGCGCGGTCACTTTCAAATGGCAGGCTTTGCTGGTCGCATCCGTCCCACCGTTCTTGACGACGACCCGGTACCAGCCTACGGAGCCCAGCGAAACCGGATCGATGGAATAGACAGGGGAATTCGTCCCGACGTTTCCGTAGGTCCCGGTCGCCGATGCCGCGCAGTATTGCCATTGGTAGGAAAGCGCCGGATAGGCGGCCGCCGCGGTCACGGTAAAGCTCGCTTTGCCCTTATCGGACACCACCTGGGAGTCGGGAAGATCAGTGAGAATCTTGGGATCCGCATTCACCGTGAGAGCAAGGTTCTTGGCATCGCTGCCTTGCGAGTTGGTGACGGTGAGACCTACCGTGAACGGTCCCAGGGCGGTAGCCGCGGGCGTGCCGCTGATGACGGCCCCGGCGATGGATAGGCCGGTGGGCAGGCCGGTGGCGGCGTAGGTGAAGTTGCTGGGATTGCCCGAGGCCGTAATCGTATACGTAAACGCCGTCCCCGCCTTGGCGGTAGCGCTCACCGGACTGGTGATGGCGGGTTTCATCAGGGAATCGCCGATGCTGATGGCCAGCACCTTGGTGTCCGTACCGCCCTGGC
>JAHFCH010000014.1:12467-34123 GCA_023249635.1 Fibrobacterota bacterium | reverse complement strand
GGTACCCGAGAGCGTGGCGTTGCCCGGGGTGCCTTGGGTCAAGGTGAGCCAGGCCGGAGCTCCGGTCATACTCAGACCGGGGATGGGGTAACCGGAGGCGGCCAGGGCGTAGCTGAAAGCCGATTTGGCCGTACCCGATGCGTTCAAGGGGGTGGTGATGGTGGGGTGGGAATAGACGAATACGATCAAGGTATCGTTGTCGCTGGTAAGCTGAGGCGTGCCCGAATCCATCACCTTCAAGGTGACTCCGTAGCTGCCGGTGGTGCCGGCCGGGACCTGTACCGTAGGGAACTGCGCGGTATCGCTGGGGCTGAACGTGACGCCGGGGCCGGTCCACTTGTAATGCAGCGGCGTGCCTTCGGGATCCACGGATGTGCCCTTGTCGAGTTTCACCGAGGAATTGGGCAGTACGATATTGGTATCCGGACCCGCCTTGGCGGTGGGCTTCAAGTTGGCGGCAACGGTAAAGGGGATGGCTTCCGAAACCGTGGTGCCGCCGGAATTGTCGTAGGCCTTGGCGGTCAGGGAGTAGCTGCCGGCGGGATATCCCTTGGTATAGTTGTACGGCGCGAGGGTCAAGGTCGTATCCAGGGTGGCCCCGCGGTAGAATTCCACTTTGGAAATCGTTCCATCGGTATCCACCACGGAGGCCATTACGGCTTCGGAGAAGGGGGCGTTGTAGCTTTTGTTCTTGAGGGGATTGGTGATGGTCACCTTGGGAAGTTTATTGCGCACCGTGACGGTGGAAATGCCGGAGGTGGTCGAAAGTTGCGGGCTGCCGTTGTCGAATGCGATGGCTTTGTAGCTATAGCTGCCTTCAGCCAGTCCCGTCCGATCCCAGGTGTAGGGCGCGGCGGTTTTGAAGCCGAGCAGCAGGTTGTTCTCGTAGAACTCCACCTTGGCGATGCCGTCCTCGACGTCGCTGGCCGTGGCTGAAACGGTAAAGGCGTTGGGAACGGGGTAAACCGTGCCCTGCACGGGTTTATCGAGGGAAACGGTGGGCGCCTGGTTGGGCCCGAGTATACGTACCGCCACATCCGAAGATGCCGTTGCGCCTTTGCCGTCCGCTGCGGTGGCACGGATGGTCGTGGCGCCCAGGGGTATGGTCCCATCCAAAGCCCAGCTGAAGCTGTAGCCATTCCCGTTGGCGGTACCCGTCCCGATCAGGGCCCAGGCGCCGGTCGTCTGGCTGCGGTAGAAATTGACGCCGAGAGGGGCCGGGCCGTCATCATCGAGCGCGTTGGCGCTCAGGACGACCGCAGTCCCTTGGCGCAACGCCTGGTTGGCCGCGGGCGCAGTCATCGCCACCAGGGGGGGGACATCCTTCACATATTTGAAGTTGGCGGTACCCGGCGAAAAGATGTCGGTAACGGTGGAATAGGCCGAGGCATGGATGGTCAGGTTGGTTTTGACCGGAATGGGGAGGCCGTCGTAATGGTAGCTCGATCCCGAAGCCGGATCGACCGGGTCGGGGGATTCGGTGTAGTCGTACCAGATGGTGGTACCATCGGCGGCCGTGAGACTAACGGCGAGGGAATCGAGGAAGGGGTTCGCCTTGGCCGGCGAGGGCTCGGCGACCGGAGGGTCGATGCCGGGTCCGAGGTTCTCCGGGGGTATGGCGGATGCCAACCCGCTCAGGGCCGAAACCAACAAACCGATGCCGTAGTATTTTTTCAATGCCTGATACTTCTTTGGGGAATACCCCTCGACCCCGTCCACCCCGAGGTCCATTAGACGCAGTTGCGACCCCGGAGGGTACGCACAATTTCCAACCCGGAGAAAGCGCGCGTAATTGCGGCCAAAAATATAACCGAATGTGATAGGCTTTCCCATCCACGACAGGGCGCGGATCACCCGTCAAATTAGGCTTTTCAGGGTTCGCGAGGGGAGCGCCGCTTACGCGGAGAAAGCGGAGCAGCTGGGCTTTTTTGCGATCACCATATCATGCTGCGGGAATACTCCCGGACTTCGCCGTGGCTCCGCACCCGCAGACGCAGGAAACCGACTTGCGCATCCGTCCCACGTTGGAGACGCAGACGGTATACTCCCGGATTCAGGGAGCCGGGTCTGGCCTGGGCGAGCATCCGGCCTTGGGCCGACCACACGGTTGCTTCGATGTTGGACGCCGTAGGCAGTTCCAGCCGCAGGAAAGCGGCGCCGGCTTGCTTTTCCAATGCGAAAGCGAAGCGTTCCACCCGGGTCACGGCGCGGGCCAATTCCCCTATGGAAGAAAGCTTTTCCGCCGGTCCCGCGTAGATGGAAAGGGTATCGCCAGCGAGGCCGGAAAGCGGAAGCTCGTCCCCCGGCGCCATGCGGAATTTCATCCCCCTTACCGTGGAGACGGCCCAGGCCTCATAGCCGGTCGGAAGCGAGATGGGCGCGACCCGCAGGTTTCCGGTACCCGACGTTCCGGGCGCCGTAGCGCCTCGGGCCGAATCGGCGAGGATCACATTCCAGTGCAAAACCTCTCCGGGCGTATAACGCACCAGGTCGGTCATCAGGTGGCGTTTGCCGCGTTGCGACCATGCGCTAAAGCGCGTGTCGAGGGGCGGCAGAACCGGTTCGTCCTCGCTGCCGGCGCCGTCCTGGGCCCAGGTACGCGCTCCCAACCGGATAGGCGTATGCCGCGCGAGTTCCAGGCTCATATCCATCCCGTCGCCTTCGGCAGGCAGGGCCGACTGTTTTGCCGCCGGCCGCTTGGCCGCGTCGGTGTAAAGCAGTACGTCGGTTTCCCCGTCGCCGTAGTAGTACACGAAATAGCCGATCCACGGACGGAGGGTATCGCTATGGATCCAGAGTTCCGGGGAATTCCGATCGAATCGGTAGGGCGCCTTGAGGAATCCGCCTCCGGTTTTGCTCGCGTTCACCGTCACGGGCCAGTACACGTTATCGAGGGAAGGGCTTGTCACCTGATTCCAACCATGCTTGATGCGGATGCGGTAGGTGCCATCGGTATCCGATTTCCCGGCGCGGAGATGGTTCAGGCTTACGGAAGTGTGGTGGGTGCGGCTGCCTAGCCAGAAAGCCATGCCCGGCTTCAGCAGCGAACTGTCGCTGAGCGGGACTTCATAACCGGTCTCCTCGCTCCAGATACGGCCATCCAGGTAGGCATCGCCGTTGTCGGCGCGGAACTGGCTCCAAGCCACCGGGGCCCCCGCTTCCACGGGAACGCCGGCCAAGTCCCACAAGTAATCCCCTTCGCCCACGGTGAGCACCGCGGGGGAGGTGATCTTGCCCCAGATTTGCGAGAGGTAGAACTTCCCGGAATCTTCCTTCGGGAGTTTCGCGGCGTTGTAGAAATCCCGCGCCGCGACCCGCATCCACAAAGCCTTGGTTTCGTTCTTCGCGACTTTCAGGTTCACCTTGAGTATGCTGTCGGTTCCCGCGATGCGGATGGACTTCCCCTTCTCGATACCGGGGCTGGTGATCTCGCAGGTGGTGTTGGCCACATTGTCCCACACCTTGAAATTGACCGTGGTGGAATCGGCCTCGCGGGGCGACTGGGATACGAAGGTGATGGTCGGGGTAAGCGTATCCACGCCGACGAAGTATTCACCGGGCTTGGTCAGTTCTGTAGGGCTGTCCGAAGATACGAATTCCACTATCCCGTTCGCGTAGCGGTAGATGGAAACGGACTGATCGGCAGGCTTGGTGAAGGTGACTTTTATGGGCTGCCCGGCTTGCAGCGGCTGCAGGTTCACGCCCAGGGAGGTGTTCTGGAAGCCTACCAGGCCCATGCCGTCGGTAAGGTGGGTCCGGGCGATGATGGGGGTCGCGCTATTGTTGGTGTAATGGTAGCCTCCGGAAATATCGCGCGCCGCGCCGACCAGCAAGGTATCCGAAGTTTTGACCGCGGCGATATCGTAGTGCAGGTTAAGGTAGGGTCCGTACTTCGCCGTGTTGCCGCTCCCGAGCACCACGATGGCCGTGATTTTACAAGTGGCCGCGATGGGAATCTTGACCGAGTCGGGGGCTCCCGTCATCTTGATGGGATCGCTCTCGGCGTCGTTGACGGTATAGTGGATGATTCCGTTCCTGGTCTTGCTCCGTAACGTTACGATTATGGGTCCGGTGAAAGGGGCGCTTCCCGGCGCGGGGGTCGCCGTCGGCTGTGAGGGCGTGGAGGTGTAGTGCTCGATATGGATGGTGCTGGAATCCCTTTTCACGGTGGAGGGCAGCAGTGGAAAGGCGCGGGTCCACAATACCGCCGTGGTGTCCAGCCGGATGGGCACGTTCTTCTCCACTTTCAGGCTTTGCCGGGTGGGTTCCTGCCCAGCGGCCGAAAGGGTATAACGGATTTCCGCGGCCGTGTCCGGCGATGTGATACTGATGAGGACGGAATCCTCGAACTGGCGGCTGGCGGGAGCCACGGTAGGTTCGGTGAGCGCGATGATCTTGTCCGTCTTCCGGTAGGTGCTGATCAAGGTGTCGCTGATGATCCCGTCGACCACTGCGATGGCTCGGAGCGTGGTGATGCCTTCGGCTCCCATGGGGATTGCCTGGGCGGGAATGTATTGGGTGGTTCCGGGGCCGGCATGGCCGGAAACGACCGTGGGCCAGCTGATCCCGTCCAAGGTATAGAACAGGGTGGCATCGGTATTGGCCGAAGTAATCTGCACCACGATACTGTCCACGTAGTCCTGGGAGCGTTTATTCGGGGTTGGCGCGGTAAGCTTCAGGGTGAGCGGCAGGCTCACTACCGGGCTATTGGTCTGGCCAGCCTTGAAAGCGAAAGCCTTGAAGTTGGCGGAGTGCTGTTGCAGGAACGGCACCGTGCCATCCTTGGAATTCACGGTCGGCGTTCCGGAAAGTTCGTAGCGGATGGAAGCGTTGGGCGTGGGGGAAGCCATGCTCAGGGTGATGGCATCGTAGAAGAAGGTCACGTTGGGTACCAGGATGGGCGACGCGACCACGGGAGAGTAGGTGTACGTCTCCGTGGTCACCGCGCTGGCCGGATAACCCGCCTGGGTCTTGAAGGCTTGGGCGCGCAGCACTACGGCTTCCCCTGCCTTGACGCCCGTAATCGTTATGGAATCTCCCTGGAGAGGGGGCAGGGAATCCAACTTCAGGTTGGGATCGGTGGTGGCCCGGAAATAGACGCCGAGCGAGTCGGACTTGAGGCGTACCAGCAGGGTATTGGTCTGGAAGACGGTGCCGGCGGGCGTGGCGACGGGCTTGGCCGGGGGCGCCATCAGGACAAAGGATTCCTTCATCTCGACACCGTCGGTATAACCTTCGGCATTAATGTAGGCGCGTACCGTTTCGGTCTTGGTGATGGTGAAGGGGCTGGTATAGACACGGCTGGTCGGGCCGGGCGGACTCCCGTCCTCGGTATAGCGGATGGTGGGAGTGGTCTTGGTGGGCGTGGCCGGCTCCAGGGTGCAGACCAGGCTGGGATAGAAATTCGCGCTGCCGGTATATTTGGCCACCGGCTTGGGGGCATGGGCGCGGATGAACACGCCGGTTACGGGATCGCTTGCCTGACCGCCCTGGATATGGATGGCGGTTACCGTCGTATCATGGTGAATGACGATGGGGGCGTTCGCTGCGTACTGCTTGGTGGATCCCTTGACGGAGGTGCCCGGCGGGGTACCATCGAGGGTGTACATGATGCGGCCCAGGATAATGGTTTGGAACCGGATGGTATCGACGGAAACCCATCCGGTGTCGGCTTGCGGGTCCAGGACTGGTGGGGTTACATCCACCATGGACATGGAATGGCACGGCTGGGAAGCCACGGCCCACAAGGCAGCACACGCGAAAACCAGGTTACGCATATCGTTACGCGGAATGATCGAGATCCCCTTTTTCCACCCCAAGCTGAAAAACTAGCCAGAATAGGGACAAACCGGCCAATTTTTTGGCTGATAGGTGAGGTCAATTTATCCGCAGATTTGCGTTTTCGCACCCCGGCTTGGGAGCTTTGAGCGGAACTTCCGGGGCGGTAATTTCTATTTTCACAAAATCGCTCACTTTTCGTAAGGATTGGACATGATGCAACCAAATGGGGATATCCGGTGCTGGATATTCGGCAGTTCCAAGGCCCTGGTGGAATCGGATCCCATCCTCCGCGAGCGCCTGGATCGTTTCTTTACCCAGTGGCAATCCCACGGCGAATCGGTTTCCGGCCGTTGGCGCATTCTTGAGGATCGCTTCCTGATCGTCCTGCGGGAGCCCGAAGGCGCCGAAGTTTCGGGGTGCAGCATCGACAGCATGGTGGGCGAAGTGAAGCAATTGGAACGGGAGCTGGATACGCGTCTGCTCGATTCCAGCCGCATCTTCTATCGCGCGGCATCTGGTAAAGTCGAGTCGGCAACGCGTCTGGAGTTCAAGGCTTTGGCCGCCGCCGGCGCCGTGAATCCCGATACCGAGGTCTTCGATACCACGCTCACGCGCTTCGCCGATCTGGTCCCGGGGCTTTTCTCCAAACCGATGCGCGATTCTTGGCACTTCCGGCTCTACGAGCAGGCTACCGCCGCGGCTTCCCGGCCGTAACGCGCAAGTTACTGTCGCGGCTTACCGTCGCAACTTACCCTCTCGGATACCCTCGCAACTTAGCCCGGCGCGCCGAATTCCAACGGGCCGCGCCCGCTGCCCAGACCCGGGTGGTTCCGGATGGCTTCCCTTACGTAACGACGCGCCCGCTCCGCCGAGGTTTCCACGTCCAGGCCCAAGGCCAGGTTGGCCGCGATGGCGGAAGCCAGCGCGCAGCCTGTGCCGTGGGTGTGCGGGGTATCGATGCGCTCGCCCGGGAAATTACGCACCAGTTGCCGATGGTAAAGGAAATCCACCGGATCGCCGGGGAAATGCCCGCCCTTCAGCAGAATGGCGTACGGCTTGTCCCTTCCGAAAGCGAGCAGGTGGGCCGGCGCATTGGCCTCCGTGGTCGGCTTGCCCATGAGCAAATCGAATTCCGGCACGTTGGGCGTAATGATGGCGGCCCGCGGCAACAGGCGTTCGATGAATTCGGAGAGGCCGCGCATTTCGAACAAGGGCGCCCCCGATGTCGAGTTGAGCACCGTATCGATGATGACGGGAACGCGCTGCAAACGTTGCTGGGAGAGGATGCGCACCAGGGCCTGCAACATGCGCCGATCGCCAATGGCCCCGATCTTGATGGCGTCCGGAAAGAGATCCTCCAGGAGGAAGGCGACTTGCTCCTCGAAGAATTCCGGTTCCAGGGTTTTCACCTTGCGGACGCCGGTGGTATTCTGCACCGTCAGCAGGGTGGGTACCGCCATACCGTAAACCCCATGCGCCTGGAATGTCTTGAGGTCGGCTTCCATGCCGGCGCCGCCGCTGGGATCGGAACCGGATAAGCTGAGTACGATGGGTTTGCTGCGGGGGGCCTGGGGATGCAAGCCCATAAAAATAATCACTGGGGCCGGCGCGGGGCCGGGAAAAACCGGTGCGGGCCCTCAGCCTTTGGAATCGACGCTGCCGCCCAGGGTGGGGTCGGCGAAGAAATCTTTCCGGAATTCGTACGGGTTGCTTGCTTCGGGCTTGAATCCCGATTCCTCCAGGAGCTTGTCCAACATCGCTCCGATGGGGGCGCGTTTATTCGCGGTACCGGAAGTTCCCTGGGTTGCGCCGGCCGTGGTGTCCTCGTCTGCATCGGTCGTGGCGCCGGCGCGGGAAGCGGAAGTTCCCTGGGAAGGATCGATACCCAGCGAGATGTCCGCCAATTCCATGGCGGAGCGGCCGCCGGAAAGCGCTCCCATATTCTGCATGCCTACCGCGGCGTAGATGTCGAGGCTGCCGCCCAGTCCCGCCGTGGACACCGGCGGCAAGAGGGAAAGCGATTGCGTCTGGTTGAACAGTTTGGATTGCACGGAGGGCGGTAGGGAACCCGAGCCGCCCAGGCCGGAAAACGCATTGGGGGACGAAGCGCCGAGACCGGATATATCCATTGGAGTAACCCTCATCCCTTTATCGGATCCGGCGGCCGGGAACTTGAAGCCTTACTTCAGGTTTTACCCGAGGTTGACGGGATGATTTGGGGAAATGGAGGACGGCTTACTCAGGGATGAAACGCGAGGCCCAGGCGCGCACATGCTTGCCGTTCAGGATATGGAATTTCCGCAGGCGGCGCAAGGTTTCGGCGCTGAAAGAAGCCATGGGCACCCACACCAGCTTTTTCCGGAATTTCGCGGCCAGTCGCTTGAGCCTCAGGGACGGACGGGCCAGGGATACGAAGGCCACCGACTTCTCTTCGCTGTTCATAAGGGCCCCGTAAAGCAACTGCTCCGTAAGGTTGGCGAACCCGAATTCCCCGGGAGGCAGTTCGAATACGTTGTCGACATGGCGCGGCGGGAACAGCAGGCTCAGGGCGCCGTACTCGGCTTCGGAGATTCCCGGGCCGATCAGTTTCGACAGCGGATTGGTCGCGAAGAAGGTCAGCGTGGATTCCTCCGGGTGTTCCGCGTACCAGGTCGTATGCGAAGGGTAACGTTCATCGTGATCGGAATCGAATACGATGACCACGGTATCCACGCGCCCCTTCGCGGGCGGGATTTCCCGCACGTAGATCCCCCCGGTGGTCCAGTTGCGCAAGGTCTCGCGGATATCGATGCCGTCCTTGAGGGAAGAGGAAAGCTTTTCGGTGCGCGCGAACCCCTGCAGATCCGGATCCTGGGAACGGCGCCGCACCGCGCGGTTGAAACCTTCGATGCGATCGTCTTCGGGGCTATGCGAGCACATTCCCCGCGCATCCCACGCGTAACGGTAACGCCGTTGTTTCTCCCGATCCGGCTCCTTTTTCAGGCGGATGGTCTTCCAGGCCTTGGGCGCATCCTCCAACAGATTGAAGGCGGGTTCCGGTTCCCCTCCCGAGAGGCCGGATTCCGGTTCGCGGATATCCTCCCGCCCGATTTCCAATTGACCCTCGGGCCCTTCCAGGGGATCGAAGAAGGGATAGTAGCGCGCGGCTTCGAACACCTTGGCGGCGAAGGCGTTCCCGAATACGCCTTTGGCGGCTTCGATCATTCCCGGGAGATCCGGGGTAAGGTAGCCTTGCTGCACGGCCAGGTTGCGCAGGTACACCAGGGCCGTCTGGATCTTTTTGATGGAGATGCCCGCGACTTCGCCCGGCTCTGAGAGGAACCGGTTGCGGGTCTCGGTAAAAATCTTCTTCACCAAGTCGAGATAATCCAACGGGGAGGCAAGGGGGTCCTGGCGCTCCTTCTCCATTTCCCCGGCGTAGAAGGGCAGTTCCCCCAAGGCGAAATAGAGCAGGCCGGGCTTGATGGGGTAGGAGCGGATAGCGACGGTTTCCGTCTCGGCGCTTTCGTCTTTATCGGCCGTGCCGGCGTTGGCGCCTGAGCCACCTTCCGCCTCGGATAACAGGTTCTCGATCGAGCCTGAGCGGAAGGCCGACTCCAAGGCGTCCAGCAATGGGAAGTCGCATAGCAAGAGGATGCGGCCGTAGCGCTTTTCCATCGCGCGCAGGGCCCGGGCCGCCGTAGCGGCGCGGCGGGGCAGACGGGGATCGGCCTCCATCCCGGTGAGCAGGGTTTTCGCCAGGGATCGGTAGCGCTCCGCGCCGACGGCTTTGGCCAGGTACGCGTCGGGCAATGGTTGCAACAGCGGGGCTTCCAAGAGGGCGTTGTCCTCGATGAACTCGACGGGCAGCCGGCGTTGCCGGGCCTGGCGCATGGCTTCGATGTAGGCATCGCAGGGATCGAAAGGCAGGTAGGCCTTGACCGCGCCATCGACACGGATTACCAGGGCCCGGACCGAAGGCAGGGACTCGACGCCCGCCAATGCCTCATCGCGCAGGGAAGCCGGCAGGGCGATGGCCAACGCATCCCATTTGCCTTCCCACATCAGCCTGCGCGCTTCCATGGCGAAAGGCGCCCTGCCGTGGCGAATGGGGTAGGCGGAGATGCGGGGGGTAAGCGCGAAGGACAATTCAGTCCTTGTCCGGATTGAGCGGATTGTCCTCGTCGAAGAAGAAATCCCCCAGTTGCATGTTGGGCAGACGGCCTTCGCGTCTACGCCGCTCGGCGAGCGATTCCATATCCAGGGCTTCGTCCCCCAAAATCTGGCGGATGGCCGTGGTGAAAAGCGGTTCCCATTTGGCCGGGCGCAATTCGTTCAGCTTCTGCGCGAAGCGGATGGCGTTGAGGCCGTCGCGGATGGAGTAGGGGAGATCCAGCCCATGCGCCTCTTGCAGGAAGCCCAAGCAGATTTTCAGGAGTTCCTCGGGCGCCGAAGGCAGGTTGTACTTGAGGATGCGCAATTCTTCGTCCGCTTTGGGGAACGGCAATTCGATGGCGGGCTGGATGCGGGACATGATGTAGTCCGGGATCTCGAAAGTCGAATCGTCATCGTTCATGGTCACCACGCAGCGGAAATCCGGATGGGCCTTGATGGTGATGCCCGCCACGATGGAGTCCACCTGCCTGCGATCGTCCAAAAGCGGCGCCAACGAAGCCCAGGATTTTTCCGACATGCGGTTGCCTTCGTCCAGGATCACCGCGCCGCCGGTGAGCATGGCGGTCACCAGCGCCGAAGCATGGTATTTGATGTTCCCCTTTTCGCCGAGCACGGGCGTTACGATCAGATCCTCGGGACGGGTATCGGCGGTGCATTGCAGCACGTAGACGGCCTGGCCGCGCTTGCGGGCGGCCGCCATGCCCAAGGTGGTTTTGCCGAGTCCGGGATGGCCGACCAGGCGGGGACAGAGCGGTTGGTCTCCCGGGTTGACCGAAAGCCAGCAGGCGAGCAGTTGCGTGAGGGGTTCCTCTTGCCCGATCCATTCGGGATTGAGGTCGACGGGTTTCGCCAGGTGGATTTCGACGTTCTCGATGCGTACTGAATTGGTTGCGTTCATGGGGTTTCCTGACCCTGAATGTAGCATGGATCGCGGCGATAGGGGAATGCCTTAAGCCGCTTAAGGCGGCAGCCCGATGTCGTCCGACCCTTTACCGGGGATAATCATAACGCCGATATGCAGCGATGGGACGGAGAACCGGGTAAAACCTCCGGAACAGGGAGGCGGTCGGGCGCCGGCGGTTTTCAGGAAACCGCCGGACGTCCCGATCCTCGCATCTTGGTATTGGCCCTCGTTTACTTCGCGGTCGCGCGCCTTAGCCTCTACCTCGCCTTCGCCGATACCAACGCTTCACCCATCTGGCCTCCCTCCGGCATCGCTTTCGCGGCGCTGGTGCTGTGGGGCCCGCGCCTGTGGCCGGGCGTTTTCCTCGGGGCCTTAGCGGCCAACCTGGCCGCCTTCCATGCCAGCCATGCGGGCCTCGACGCCAGGCTCATTACGGCATCCGCATGCATCGCGGTGGGCAACTCCTTCGAAGCCATTGCCGGCGCTGCCTTGTTGCGGAGATTCGTGGATGGTGATCCGCTGCAAAGCACCCGGAACGGCCTGAAATTCGTTGCCCTGGTTCCGTTGGCGACGCTGCTGAGCGCGCTATTGGGAACCACCACCTTGGTGCTTTTCTCCATCGCCCCCCAAGCCCTGACCCTGGCCATCTTCCGGACCTGGTGGGTCGGGGACGCGACCGGCATCCTCATCCTGGTCCCCCTCTTGTTCTCTCTGGCCGGGTTGCGGCGAAGCCGCGCTACCCGAGCGAACCTGGACGGCGCGGTTTTCCTGGGCGGACTGCTTTTGATGGCTGCCGTGGTCTTCAGCCGCTCGGGCCACCTGGGAGGCATCCAGCCAACGGCCTATGCCATCACCCCCGCCCTCATCTTGATCGCGTTCCGGTGCGGTCCGGCTACGGCTTATCTGGGCATGTTCCTGGTTTCCTGCATTTCCATCCTGGGAACCGTTCGCGGCTTGGGCCCGTTTTCCGGCTTGGGAGGCAATGAGGAATTGCTTTTACTGCAAGAGTTCACCGGCGTGGTTTCGGTTACCATCATTTTCATCACGGCCAGCCTGGCCGAGCGGGATGCGGCCGCGGCGGCCTTGCATACCGCCAATGCGACCCTGGAACTCAAGGTCGCGGAACGTACGGCCGAATCGGAACGCCAGAAGGTAAAGGCCATGGACTCTGCGCAGGCAGCGGCCGGGGCCATGGAACGCAATGAAGCCGCCCACGTCGAAATCGCCCAGAGCGAATCACGTTTCCGGCAAATGTCCAACGCCGGTTTCGAAGGCCTAGTGATCCACGAGATGGGGGAAATCCATTCCGCCAACCGTGCAGCCGGAATCATGTTCGGGTATACCATCGAGGAATTCCCGGGGAAACGCCTGACCGATTACCTGGCCCCGGAATCCATCCCCGCGGCCCTGGAGAATATGCGGCGCGGATCGGAGGAGCCGGTCCTCTCCATCGGTTTACGCAAGGACGGTTCACGTTTCGATATCGAGGTCCGGGGCAAGCCGATCAATTACAACGGCAAGGAGATGCGCGTAGTCGCGGTGCGGGACATCACCGATCGGATCAAGGCGGAAGAGATGCAAGTGCAGGCGATGGAGGTGCTGGTCGCTGCCAACCGCGCGAAATCGGAATTCCTGGCCACCATGAGCCACGAGATCCGCACCCCACTGAACGGGATCATCGGCATGGGAGTCGCTTTGGAAGATACCGCGCTGGACGCGGAGCAGAAACGCTTCGTCGGGATTCTCCGGACCTGCGGTGATGCCTTGCTGGAACAGGTCAACGGGATTTTGGACCTGGCGAAGATCGAATCGGGGGAAATGAGCCTGGAAACCACGGGCTTCAGCTTGGACTCCATGGTGGCGATCGCCATGACGCCGTTCAGCGAGCAGGCTTCCCGCCGCGGCCTCGCCTTGGCCTGGGATTACGACGGCTTGCGGGGGTTGTCCGCCGAAGGGGATCCGAAACGGTTACGGCAAATCATGTCCAATCTGGCGGGGAACGCCATCAAGTTCACGGAAAAAGGGGGCATCCGGATTTTCGCCGCTGCGGAGGACAAGGGCAGGTTCCTCGCATTCACTTTCCGCATCACCGATACCGGTATCGGGATGGACCGGGAAACCATGGATCGGATATTCGAACCGTTCGTGCAAGGCGACGCGTCCATGAGCCGGAAGTTCGGCGGGAGCGGATTGGGTTTGGCCATCTGCAAGCAACTGGTGGAATTGATGGGGGGCTCACTTACGGTGGAAAGCGTACCGGGAGCCGGTTCCACCTTCACCTTTACCTGCGATCTACTCAAGTCCGCCCAGGCAACGGAGGACAGCCTCCCGGAAGCGGCGGCTACGGTGGCCGGTGTCCCGCAACGGCTTCTTGCGGGAAATCCTCTCAAGGTGCTTATCGTAGAGGACGATCCCGTGAATCAGGAAGTGGCCAGGATCTTCCTGGCCAAACATGCGGGAGCCCTGGCGGTCGCTTCCAGCGGGCAGGAGGCGCTGCATCTGAATCACCCCGGGGCTTTCGACCTCATCCTCATGGATTGCCAGCTACCGGGCATGGATGGGTTCGAGACGACGGCGGCGATCCGCAGGGCGGAAGCGGGCCGCGCTCCCGTGCGCATCGTGGCGATGACTGCCAATGCAATCAGCGGGGACCGGGAGAAATGCCTTGCGGCCGGAATGGATGATTACCTCTCAAAACCTTTGGACGCGGCCAAGGTGGCCTCGATGTTGGCGAGGATTCCGCTCGCAGCTACGCCGGCGGTCGGTGTTCCGCTTTGAGCTCGTCCATGGTGGGTTGGATTTGCACGGTATAGCAATCGGGACAAAGGGAATGGGTGAAGTCGGCGCCGACATGCGCCGTGAAATAGGATTCCACGGTTTGCCAGAATTCCTTATCGTTACGGATTTTCTTGCAGTACATGCAGATGGGGAGAAGGTTTTGGAGTACTCCGATTTGCGCGTTGAATTCGCGGATTCTGCCGGCCACCCGCAGGCGCACCGCCAGGGTATCCATGTCGATGGGCTTGGGGATGAAATCGTCCACCCCCGCGTCCATGGCTTCGTTCAATCGGTCCCGGCCCTGGTATGAGGTTATCAGAATGAAATACGGGTATTCCGCCGCCTTGCGCGCGCGTACGCGCGCGCATAGCTCAAGCCCGGAGAGGCCGGGCAGGCCCCAATCGGAAATGATGATTTGGAATCGTCCGACCAGCACGGACGTCCAGGCCGCTTCGGCGTTCCCGGCGGGGGTGACGGAATGCCCCAGGCCCTCCAGGAAGGCCGTACACATGGCCATGGTAACGGGATCATCTTCGACGAGCAGAATATTCATAAGGGACTCTGTAGGCAAGCCGGTGGCAGACGTAGTCCCGCCTATTCTATTATATATCCGGACGGAGATCACGGGAGGCTAGGTGGGCGATTTGGTCAATGAGGGGCAGGAACGTGCCTCCTCGCGGATTCTCGTGGTCGACGATCACCCCGTGGTCCGCCAGGGGCTGGCGCTGGCGCTCGGGCGCCATAGCGGCCTCTCCGTTTGCGGCGAAGCCGGGAGCTTGCCGGAGGCCCTGCGGGCGATCAACGAATGCCGCCCGGACCTGGTCCTGGCGGATCTCGATTTGGACGGGGCGAGCGGCATCGACCTCGTAAAGGCGGTCCGGGAAAGCCACCCCGGACTTCCCGTATTGATCCTATCCATGCACGACGAAGACGTCTACGCGGAACGGGTTCTGCGGGCGGGGGCGTGCGGCTATCTCATGAAGCAGGAATCGCCGGAGCGCGTGGCCGCGGGCGTCATGGCCGCCCTGGCCGGCGAGATCGTTCTTAGCGAGAACATGAAGCGGAAAATCTTGCATAACATTTCCGGCCGGAAAACCGATAAGGCGTCGGGCGGCTTGGACAAGCTTACCGATCGCGAACTGGAAGTATTCCGGCACATAGGGGACGGCATGTCCACGCGGCAAATCGCGGAAAAGCTCACCCTAAGCATCAAGACCGTCGAGGCCCATATCGCCCACGTGAAAACCAAACTCAAGGTGGAATCCGGCCGGGAGCTGCAGCATATGGCCTTCGCTTGGACGATGGGCGGAAAAACGGGTGGCGAAAAGGCGTTAGGCGAAAAGACGATAGGCGAAAAAGGCGTTACGCCCCCCGATTGACTTATGCCGCGGAGGCGAGCGCTTCCGCCGTGCGGGAGAAAAGGGATTCGAGCTTCTCCAGCTCAGGCCCCAATGACAGCGGGCCCTCGGCGGCCAACTTCGTTTCCATCGCCTGCACCTGCCTGACCAAAGCCCGCGCACCCAATGTAGAGCAGCTGCCTTTCAAGCGGTGGAGCGTCTTGCCCGCCTGCGTGGCTTCCGGGAGCCGGATTTCCCCGCGTAGCGCGTCGAGGGATTTCCGCGTGGTATCCAGGAACAAACGGACGAGTTTCCGGGTGCTCTCTGCCGCGGCCGGGGTGCCGTCGTCCAGGGCTGCCAGCCGGGAAGGATCCAGGATTTCCCCCGTTGCCGGGGCGGAGTGCGCGTCGTCCGTTCGGTTTCGATGCGCCGATGGGCCGGCTTCGGCAAGCTCGGAGCCGGGAATCCATTTCCGCAGGATGCTTCCGATCTCGCCCGGCGTAAACGGCTTGGAAATGAAATCGTCCATGCCTTCGCGCAGGCATTTATCCCGCACCCCGGCTACGGCATGGGCCGTCAGCGCGACGATGGGAACATGGCTTTCCGGCGCCTCGAGCCGCCGCAATTTCCGCGTGGTTTCGAACCCGTCCAGTTCGGGCATCTGGCAATCCATGAAGATGAGATCGAACTTTTTCGCCATCGCCACCGAGATGGCGGCCGAGCCGTCGGGCGCCGTCTCTACCGCGCATCCGAACTTCCGCAGCATGGAGGAAGCGACAGTGAGGTTCACCGGGTGATCGTCCACCACCAGGATGCGCGGCGCGTTTTCCCACATCGGAACGGCTCCCGCCGCATTCGGGGCGAAAGCTTCCGGCGGGGCGGCGGCGGTCCAATCGGGAAGGACGGAAAGTATCGTCTGGTATACGTCCGATCCCCGGAACGGTTTAGTGAGGATGGCCGCGGCGCCAGCGCGCAAGAGACCGGCGCCCTGGGCCTGGGAGATGAAGGGCATGGTACAAAGTACCGGCACCCCCAGGCGTTTGCCCGAGTCGAGCAATTGCTCGGCCCATTCCGTGCCCGATGCCCCGGTCGGCACATTGATGATGGCGAGATCGGGCGGCGTATCCGATTCCAGGGCCTCGCCCGCCATGGCCGCCATTTCGCCGCTGGTGGCCGCAGCCCGGGTTTCGAATCCCCAGCTTGCCAGCATCTCGCGGAGCTGGTCCAAATGCTGGGGCTGCGGTTCCAGGATCCAGACCATGCGTTTCTGATTGCCGGCGTAAGCCTTTCCCTTCCACTCGGTTTCGGTCTGGGCTTCCAAGGTAATCGTGAACCGGAACCGGGTACCTAGGCCGGGTTGGCTATCCACGGCGATATCCCCGCCCATCTTCCGCACCAATTCGCGGCTGATGGCCAGCCCCAATCCGGTCCCGCCGGCTTTTCGGGTAAAGGAATCGTCCCCCTGGCTGAAGGGTTGGAAGAGACGGTCCATGGCCTTAGGGCTTAATCCCGGACCTTGATCCGACACTTCGAATTCCATCTCGCACAGGTTCCCGTTCCGTCCCGCCATGCGCGCGCCTACGCGAACCTGCCCTTGCTCGGAAAATTTCACCGCATTGCCTACCAGGTTCAAGAGTACCTGTTGCAACCGCATGGCATCGCCCTTGAACCGTCGGGGGGTTTCCGGATCGATGCGGGTCACGATATCGAGTCCCTTCTTCTGCGCGGCTTCCATTACCGAGGAGACCGCCCCCTCGACCGTAGCGGCAAGCGAGAAGGGCGCGGATTCCAATTCCAAATGTCCGTGTTCGATTTTCGAGAAATCCAGGATCTGGTTGATGAGACCAAGGAGATGCCCACCGCTTTCCTTGGACGCCTTGGCATAACTCGCTTGTTCCGCTGAAAGCGGGGTATCCAGCAGCAGGGAAAGCATCCCCAGGACACCGTTCAGGGGGGTTCGGATTTCATGGCTCATGTGCGCCAGGAAATCGGACTTCGCGGTGTTGGCGGTTTCGGCCACCGCCTTGGCCTCCTCTAATTCCCCCTGGGCCTGTTTCAATTTCGTCAAATCGATGGCCACCACCATCCAGCGGTTGGATTCGTCCAGGCGGGCGACGCCACGGAAAACCTGGATGGTCGATCCGTCCTTCCGGCTCCAGAGGGTTTCTTGCGGGATCATCTTGCCGTCTTCCGCGGCTTTTTTCGAGGTCGCTTCGATTTGCGCTTCCGTTTGAGCGGCCCGGAGGGCGTAGGAGGTGATTCTCCGGGTGTCCAGATCCATCCTGGAATACCCGGAAATGGCCAGGAACGTGGCGTTCGCTTCCTCGAACACCTGCATCTCGTTCATTACCGCCACGCCCATGATATTGGAATCGAAAAGTTTCTTGAACCGTGATTCCACCGAGCGTAATTCCATCTTGGTGCGCTTCAATTCATTTGTATCAAGCACCATGCAGAGCGCATCCGCGCTACCTTCCATGCGGGTCGCGAAGAAAAGCGTATGCAAGCGGCTACCGTCGCCGAGTTTCCATTCCCGATCGAACGGGCCCATCCGGCCTTCGGCCTGGAACTGTTGCCGCCTTTCCGCCGCCCCGGACATGTACTCCGGCGTTACGAAATCCGTGGCTTTGATCGCTCCCGCTTCCAGTTCCGCCCGCGAGCGCCGGATCATACCTAGGAAGGTATCGTTCGCTTCGGTGATGTGCCCAGCCAGGTTGGTGACGAATACGCCGAGCATTGAGCTCGAGAGCAGATCCCGATAGCGGGACTCCCGCCGGCGCAAATCCTGCTCCGTTTGCTTCATTTCCTGGATGTTCATGATCATGCCCAGGGCCCGATCGGGTTCGTTCATCTTCGAGGCGTAGGCCAACGTCAAAATCCGCCGACCATCCCGCAACTTCCACTCGCGTTCGAAGGGGCCGATGAACCCATTGCTTTCAAAGCGGTCCCGGATGCCCCGCATAAGGGCGAGGTATTCCGGAGTCGCCAAATCCAGTACGTTGATTCCATTAGCGAGCTCCGCGCGTTCGATTCCGACCATAGATAGGAACGCGTCGTTCGCCTCAATCAGTACCCCTTTCAAATCCGTAACGAATATACCCGCAAGCTTGCTTGTCCACAGGCTCCCGTAGCGGGATTCGCGCATACGCAGCTCGGACTCCGTCCTGCGCAACGATCGGATCAGCACCGCGGGCACCAGCGAACAGAAGGCGGCCGCGTAGGGGAATAATTGCAGGGGAACGACCAGGCCTTCGCCCAATCGCTGGCCGGCCAGAAAGGGGCCTTGGCCCCTGCTTGTGTACCAGGCGGCAAGAATGTACACGCCCAGGTGGACCGTGGCCGCGCCGCGGGCGCCCAGCCGGAGCGCCGCCCACAGCAGGAAAGGCATGGTCGCATAGGGCAGGGGATGGCCGAGATAGGGAGCGATCCATGGCGGTTGCGCGAAGGCGACGTAGCCGACGGCCAGCGAGAACGCCGTACAGGCGGCGAACTCGCCGTAGCGGAAAGGGTTTGACTCCCAGGCCGGGTCGCGTTGGGACCAGGCCAGGTAAGCGGGCGTGACGACCGCCAGGCCGGCCGCGTCCACGAGCATCCAGGTCGCGAAGGGAAGGCCCCATCCGCTACCGTAGCAGAGCACCGAGGTGACGGTCCCCAATACCGCGCCGCAGGCGGCGCTCCCCAAGGCGACGGTGGTGAAAAATCGCACCGTACCACCCAAGTTACCCAGGAATCCTTCCCTACCCGGCAGGCGCAGGGTCAAGAAAAGCGCCACGGAAACCTCGGCCATGTTCGCCAGGCTGAATCCCATCGCATCTGCGATCCCCTTCCCGTGGATCAGGTTCGCAGCGCAATCGACGAGGAAGGCATAGGCGAAGACGGGAACGCGCCAGCGCGTCGGCAACCCCAGAAGATATGCCAAGAGGAAACCGTTCGCGGGCCAGAAGATTGAGATGGATTTCGCGCCGAGGATGAACAACATGCTCAGCTTGAGCATGGCTAGGTACGCGACAGCGAAACCGATCAAAGATAAGAGGCTGGGGTTCCGGAGGGAACCTCGCTCGGAAGGGGATTTCATCGTGTAGCCATTATCCCATCGACGCCGGGCCATCGCATCAGGAAAATGCCTATTCCGACCCGGAATACCCCGGTTTTCGCCGTTTAACAGAGCTTTCCCTGCGTCGCGGTTGTCGCGTAGGGTTTTCCCCCAGTCCGTTTAATGCGTAGGTTCCCGAGAAATAGGGCGGCGGCCCGATGGCATACTTCCACAACGGTGTGATGATCGTCGCGGCTGGGCATGGCAGTCGAAGGGAAACGGGGGACAGATGGAAGACCAGCAAGACCGTAACATAGCCCGCTGGATTTCGGGGGAGGGGAAAAAAGCCAAGCCAAGCGTTCTGCTTGTCGAGGACGAAGAGATGGTCGCGCAATTGGTGACCCTGATGTTGACACTGGAAGGCTTTTCGGTGCTGCACGCCGAGAGCGAACCGGAAGCGTTGGATTTGGCGCTAGGCTACCGCGGCGCCATCGACCTGCTTTTGGCCGATGTCCGGCTCAAGGAGGGCTCCGGCCCCGGCGCGGCCCGCCGCCTGCGTCTCCGTTTCCCCGAAATGAAAATCGCCTATATGTCCGGATATCCCAGGGAGGAACTGGTTTCCAAGGGCTTGATCGACGAGGATGCGCCTTTTCTTCCCAAGCCGTTCGATCTCGCCGCTTTCCGGTCCTTGATCCGGATGCATTTCCCCGTGGAGGCCGGATGGACTCCCGCCCATTGACCTTTCCGATACTCGTGGCCCCTTCCCGTCCCCGCGCGCAGGAGGGTAGAATCATCATTGGGTCTCCGCATTGGGAACCCGCCCCGGAGACAGCCATGGACAAGCCGAAAATACTCTGCGTCGACGACGACGAAACCGTACTCCTGTATACCCAGGCCCTGCTCGGGAGCCGATGCGAAGTCGCCATCGCCACCACCGGCGCCGCCGGCCTGGAGCTGATGGCCTCGTTCCGGCCCGACTGGGTGGTCGTTGATTACCAGATGCCGGAAATGGACGGTGCCCAATTCATGCTGGCCGCGAAGCAGATGGGGCTTACGGCCGGTTTCATCCTGCTCACCGGGCTCAGCGTGGGCCGCCTGGATTGGGAAGGCTTAAGCCCGCTGGGCCTGAAAGGGCATCTCAAGAAGCCCCTGAATGCCGACAAGCTGATGGAAATCGTCGAGGGCAAATCCTGATTTTTGTAACTTCTTGGCTCCGATATCGGACTGCTTAGGAGCTATGGGAATGGAAAACGTCATCATCATCGGGTCCGGGCCCGCGGGGCATACCGCCGCCATCTACGCCGCCCGCGCCAACCTCAACCCGCTTATGTTCGAAGGCTTCATGGCCGGGGGAGTGGCCGCCGGCGGCCAGCTGACCACCACCACGGAAGTCGAGAATTATCCCGGTTTTACGACCATTGACGGCACCGAATTGATGAACCGCATGCGGGAACAGTCCGTGCATTGCGGCACCCGCATCCGCACCGAGACCATCGTCAAGGTCGACTTCAGCAAGCGCCCGTTCAAGGTCTGGACCGAGGACGAGATGGTGGAAGCCAAGACCGTCATCCTCGCCACCGGCGCCACCGCCAAACGTATGCATGTGCCCGGTGAGGAGTTGCTGTGGCAGCGCGGGATTTCCGCCTGCGCGGTTTGCGATGGCGCCTTGCCCCTGTTCCGCAACCAGCCCCTGGTCGTGGTGGGCGGCGGCGATACGGCCGTGGAAGAAGCCACCCATCTCACAAAGTTCGGTTCCAAGGTATACCTGGTGCACCGCCGCGACAGCCTCCGCGCCAGCAAGGCCATGCAGGATCGCGCTTTCAAGAACGCCAAGCTGGAATTGGTGTGGGATACCGTGCTGCTTGACGCCGAAGGCAAGGATGCCTTGGACCGCGTCAAGCTGCAGAACCTGAAGACCGGCAAGGAATCCTATCTCGAGGCCAAGGGCCTGTTCTATGCCATCGGGCATACGCCCAATACCGCCTTCCTGGAAGGCCAGGTCAAGACGGATGAGTCAGGCTACATCCTGACCGAACCCGGCAGCACCCGCACCACCGTGCGCGGCGTGTTCGCGGCCGGGGACGTGCAGGACAAGCGTTACCGCCAGGCCATCACCTCGGCCGGGTCGGGATGCATGGCCGCCATGGACGTGGAGCACTTCCTGCAAGCCGAGGAATCGGCCCACTGATTCCTTAGCCCGCGAGGGCCAGGATTTCCGCCATCCGCCGTGTGAAACTGTGCTCCAACAGGGCGATGTCCCGGTTGGCCGCCAGTAACCCCTCCGCTACCCCATCCACCAGCGCCGCCTTCGCGGCCTTGGTCGCTTCCGCCGGTCCGCGGAATTCCTTGATGCCGCAGCCATTTAGCGTCTCCCTGATCAGGGGCGCCTCTTCGCATAGCAGCAGGCAACCGGCCGCCAGGATGTCGAACACCCGCGGGCTGACATGGGAATCCTCGCGGTCGACCGCAGGATCGTCCGAAGGCAGATGCAGCCCAATGCGGGAATTCTCCAGGAGTTTGAAGGCTTCTTCGGGGCCGAACCATCCGCGGCCCGTGAGGTAGGCTTCCAGGGGACCACGGTATTTTTCCCACCCCAAACCGGCGATCTTGAGGGGCAGGCCTTCGCGGGCGATGGCCTCGAGAACCTCGATGCGGTATTTGCTGGGGA
>JAHFCH010000014.1:0-12457 GCA_023249635.1 Fibrobacterota bacterium | reverse complement strand
CCGATGAAGGCGATGCCTTCGGTCCGCTCGCGCCAGCCTTTGACCGATTCCCGGGGACGCAACACGGGAGCGGTGGGCATATAGGCGTAGCGCACCCCGGCCTCGGCGCAGGCGGTTTCCACGGGCCCGCGCTGGATGGCCAGGAAGTCGGAGTAGGCGGGAAGCACTTCCCGCCAGTACTTGGCCTGGCGATAGTCTTCGATGAACCAATGCATCATACGCACGCCGCGGCGTTTGAGCAGGTCCACGGTAAAGCGCGTGACCGGGCTCAAGGCGATGACGAGCATGTGGGTCGCGCCGAAGTCCATGGCCTGCACGATGAGCGCCTGGTTGGCAAGGTCGACCACCATATTGTCGCTGGGTTCCTTCAGCATGCGATCGAACGCGTCCAGGTAGGTCTTGGTGTCGAACAGCTTCCGATCGTTGGCGGGCAACAGTCCGCCCAGGGTTTCCCAGGCGCGTTCGCCCACTTGCCGCGCCGCGCCCTCGGGGGGGATGACCACCATCCATCTCGGATGCGCGCTCATGCCTTGGCCCATCCCATGGATCGCTTCACCGCTTGGGCCCAACGTCCCACCAAACGTTTACGGGCGGCCGCGGGCATGGCGGGTTTGAATACATCCAGGCGCAGATCGAGCTTGGACAATTCCTGCCGGGTCTTGATGAGTCCGCAGCCCAGGGCCGCCAGCATGGCCGCCCCCAGCGCGGTAACCTCGCCGCTATGGTTCACGCGCACCTCCGCTCCGGTGATATCGGCCTGGAATTGCATCAATAGCTTGTTGCGGCTGGCGCCCCCGTCGACGTTGATGGCTTTCAACCCGCCGCCGAAGGCTTCGATCAAATCCCGGCTCTGGAAGGCGATGGACTCCAGCGCCGCCCGCGCGATATGCGCCCGCGTGGTGCCGCGGGTGAGTCCGATCAACAATCCGCGCGCGTCGGGATCCCAATGGGGCGTGCCCAGGCCCGCGAAGGCGGGCACGAAATACACCTCATCATTCCCTTCCACGGAGGCGGCCAGGGTTTCGCTGGCGGCCGCATCGTCGATGATCTTGATGCCGTCGCGGAGGAATTGCACCACCGCTCCGCCGATCATCACCGCGCCTTCGTGGGCATAGGTGGTCTTGCCTTTCAAGGTCCAGGCTACCGTGCCCAACAGGCCTTTCGGCGGCGGCAGGCAGCGCGGCCCGATGTTGCGCAGCAGGAAGCATCCGGTTCCGTAGGTGTTCTTGAGCGAACCCGCCTCGAAGCAACGGTGCCCGAAAAGGGACGCTTGCTGATCGCCTGCGGCCCCATGGATTACCACGCCTTCCAGGCCCGGCACCGCGGCTTCCCCGAACAGGGCGTCGGAATCCAGGATTTGCGGCAAGGCGGCAGCGGGAACGGCGAAACGCTTCAGCAGGCTTTTATCCCAGGCCAGGGTTTTGATGTCCATCAACAGGGTACGCGAAGCATTGCTTACCTCGGTCACGTGCCGTTTGCCCCCGGTAAGCTTATAGATGAGCCAACTGTCGATGGTGCCGAAGGCCAGGCGCTTTTCCGCCGCGGCTTTTTTGACCGCGGGATCATGCTTGAGCAGCCAATGCATCTTGCTGCCCGAGAAATAAGGATCAAGCACCAGGCCGGTTTTGCGCCGCACCACCGCTTCGGCGCCTTGCTTCTTCAAGTCCTGGCAAAATGCCGCCGTGCGCCGGTCCTGCCATACGATGGCCCGCGCCAACGGTTTTCCGGAGTGCCTGTCCCAGGCGACCACGGTTTCGCGCTGGTTGGTGATCCCGATAGCCGCCACCGCTTCCGCCTTGACGGCATTGCGCTGGAGCAGGGTAGACAGGGTGGACCATTGGGCGTCCCAGATCTCGTCGGCATCATGCTCGACCCATCCCGGCTTGGGGAAATGCTGCGGGAATTCCTGCTGCACCTGATCGATTTTCGTGAGGGCGGCATCGTACAGGATGGACCTGGAGCTGGTGGTTCCCTGGTCCAGGGCGATGATGTACTTCATGTACCATTCCGAATCGGCTCGGTGTTCGTTGGGCGTCCGGCGCGTCCCTGTCCGCCGGCGCTCCGCTCGAGGCCTTCCTTCCGCGCCTTGGCGTCGGGCGTCGGGCGTAAATGCGGATGGAAATACGTTTGTCCCATTTCGCGCATTTACGCCCGACGCCCGTCGTCCGACGCCCGACGAGCCGATTCTCCCGAGCGCTTGCGTTTCCTCATCACGATCATGGTTCCCACGCCGATTCCCGCGACCAACAAAACTCCTCCCATCGCCTTGCCTGCCGCCAATGGGCTTTTGAGGACGGCGGTGAAAACGATGGCGAAGAGCAGCAGGGTGGCGACTTCGTTCCAGATGCGTAATTGCTTGGAGGTGAGTCGGCATTTGGCGGCGGCCAAATCCTTGCGGATCTTTCCGCAATAGAGATGGTAGCCGATTAGGGGGACGAGCAGGCCCAGCTTGAGATGGAACCAGGGAGCCTCGTAGGCGCGGATGAGGATCATCAGCCAGATGCCGAATATGGCGGTGGCGACGAAGGCGGGCCAGGTGATGCCGAACCATAGGCGCCGCTCCATGATGGTGAATTGCGCCTCGAGCACGCGCCGCTCGGCTTCGGGCCGCTCGGCGGCTTCGACATGGTAGATGAATAACCGGACGATATACAGCAGTCCGGCGAACCAGCTGACCACGGCCACCAGATGCAAGGCTTTAATGTATGGGTAGGCGTCCATCGCTGCTCCGGAAAGGTACTTTTTTTACCTTTCCCCAGGCCCGCGCCCCGCGTGGGTCCGCCCCGCGCCATGCGCAGGGCCGTTCAAAGAAGGACGCGCCATGCCGCCGGATTCACTGCAGGATGCCTGGAAGATCATCTCCCGGGGGACATTGGAAATCATCGAGGCCTCGGACCTGAAGGCCAAGCTCGCCTCCGGACGCCCCCTCAACATCAAACTCGGCATCGATCCCACCTCCCCGGATGTCCATCTGGGTTTCACCGTGGTCATGCGCAAGCTGCGCCAATTCCAGGACCTGGGTCATCGGGTCATCCTCATCGTGGGGGATTACACCGCCACCGTCGGCGATCCTTCGGGCAAGAACAAGACCCGGCCCATCCTCACCCACGAAGATGTGCTCAAGAACGCCGAGACCTACAAGGAGCAGTTTTTCAAAATCGTGGACCCGGCCAAAACCAAGGTGGTCTACAACGGCGAATGGTTCGCCAAGCTCAGCTTCACCGAAGTCACGCAACTGATGTCGCAAATCACCGTGGCCCAGATGCTGGAGCGCGAGGATTTCAAGAACCGCTACGAAAGCCATAAACCCATCAGCCTGCATGAGTTCCTGTATCCCATGATGCAGGCCTACGATTCGGTGATGATCGATGCCGATGTGGAGCTCGGCGGCATGGACCAGAAGTTCAATGTGTTGCGCGGCCGTGAACTGCAAAGGAGCCTGGGCAAGGAACCCCAGGTGGGGCTGTTCATGCCTATCCTGCTAGGCACCGACGGCAAAGAAAAGATGAGCAAGAGCCTGGGCAATTACATCGGCGTGAACGAGCCGCCCCAGGTGATGTACCACAAGCTCTACTCGCTATCCGACACCCTCGTCGAGAGCTATTTCCAATTGCTGACGGACGTGCCGCTGGAAGCCATCCAGGCGAAGGTCGAAGCCGTGAAGTCGGGTGCGCTCAACCCCAATGCGCTCAAAGAGGAATTGGCCCGGGATATCGTGACCCAATACCACGGGGCCGAAGCGGCGGAAAAGGCGGCGGACCAGGAGCGCAAGATCCATACGGGCGAAGCCCTGCCGGAAGATATGCCGGTCCTGACCGTGCCGTCCGGAGAGCACTGGGTGCCGGAACTGATCGTCAAGGCGGGCCTCGCCAAAAGCAATGGCGAAGCCCGGCGTCTGGTCGAGAACGGCGGCGTCTCCTTCGACGACGCCAAGGTTTCCGATCCCAAGGCCAAAGCCGCCGTGACCGCTACGCATTTGCTGAAATGCGGTAAACGCAATTTCGTACGCGTAGTGGCGGGCTGATCTCGGGCTGATCCGGACGGATCGGCATCACCTCATCCGCACCCGGGGAAATCCCAAATTGCGGTGGCTTTACGCGAAGGTAACGGAATGCCATGCCGGGTATCCGGTGCGGCGCGCTACCGACCCCAATATTCCCGTAATCGGCGCGCCGAAGCGACGCGGATAGGCTGCCTTGGCCGGGGATCGGCCATAGATTGTAGGCAACCTATTCACGATCAAACCCGCATGCCATCGACTCACAAAGTTTTCCGCCTTCCGGTCCCGCTCTTGGCCGCGTTGATCTTTCCGTTCTCCCTGATCGCCCAGGATCTCAGCTACGCCACCGGCACCTTCACGACCAGTGGCCCCGCCGTGATTACCGCCCGTGCCATGGGCTGGAATTTCCCCAAGGCAATCGATACCGCCTTCGTATTCATGACCGGGGCCGGAAACAAGATTGCATTCAGCTTGCCGGTGGCCATGGCCAACAGCGCCATCCGAGCGACTGGCCCCAGGTCGCTGGTGTCCGCAAGGGAAAACCGCATCCCGCTGGTGAACGCGGCAGGGCGCCGGTTCGCTGGAATGGGCGCGGATGGGAAACCTATGGAGACTGCGCCGTTGCGATGGGGGCATACCCTCTGGTTCCGGGAGCCCCAGCCCAGCGCATCCCCGGCCTTGGCTGCGCGCGTCTCGGCCATCTCGTTGCAGTACTCCTTTTCCGTGGCCAGCCAAACCCCGCAGTATCGCGATTCCAGCGGCATGGTCAAGACCCTGGCCGAGAAGGACAACGGCAATATCGAGCTCCTGCTTCCCGTCTCCCACGGCGGCGCGGGGGACAAGTTCAAGGAGCTCTTGAGCGAGGCGCAATATCAGGCCCTCTTTCCCAACCGTTTCGGGTTCGGCAAGACGGGCGAGCCCAGCGACGGAAAGGGGGACTTCTACGCATACGCTTCCTTCATCCAGGCGATCGAAAAACTATCCACCATCCAGGTGAAGGTCTTGCAAAAGACCGGTACCGACTACGCGCAGAAATTGATTTGGAAGGACACGCTTACGGGCGTGACCCGTACCATGATCACGCATGCCGACTACGATGCCGACTGGAACGTGGGCGTGAAAGAGGACACCATCGGCACCATCCACTACCGGGACTTTTGCGCGCAAGGCAGCCTGGAAACCCGTAAGCGTGAACTGGCGGCCTTCTTCGCCAACGTGGCCCATGAAACCGGAGGTGGATGGGAGGGCGCTCCCAACGGCGGCCAATACGCCTGGGGCCTATATTGGCGCGAAGAAGTCGCCTGGCAAACCAATCCCGCCAATGCCGATTTGGGTTACGTCGATCAATCGAATTCCATGTATCCGCCCTATCCGGGGAAATCCTATCATGGCCGGGGGCCAATCCAGGTTTCCTGGAATTACAACTACGGGCAGGCGAGCGAATTCCTGTACGGCGACAAGAATATCCTGTTGCGCGCGCCGGAACTGGTCCTGGCCAGCGGAGACGTCGCCTTCATGACGGCCATCTGGTTCTGGATGTATCCCCAGGCCACCATTCCCGCCAGCCATGACATCATGACGGGCACGTGGAAGCCCAATGCCGGCGATATCGCCGCCGGCCGGGACAGATCCAGGTTCGGCGCCACCATCAACGTCGTCAACGGCGTACAGGAATGCGGGCACGGGGCCGATGAGCGCGTCGCGGATCGCGTCGGGCACTTCAAATGGTTTTCGGGATTATTCGGGATTCCGGTGGAACCCGTGCTCGACTGCTACGCGCAGCAAGCCTTCTGACCCGGCGTGGCGGCTTAGCCCAGGCGCCCCGCGCATTCCGCCAGCAGGCCGCGCAGTTGCCGCTCCATGATCGGCTTCACCAGCAAGGCATCCATACCCGCGTCCAGGCATCGCCGTAGATTGTTTTCCATCGCGTCCGCGGTAACCCCGATGATGGTGGGCCGCGCGCCTGCCCGCGGTCCCTGGCGCAAGCGACGCGTGCATTCATAGCCGTCCATCGCCGGCATATGGCAATCCATGAACACCACGTGGTAGGCCTTGCCGGCGCAAGCCTCCAGGGCCTCCTCGGCGGTGGCGGCGACATCGGCATCCAATCCGTAACTGGCCAGGAACTGATTCAACAGCTTGCGATTCAAGGCATGATCGTCGACCACGAGAATGCGCAGGGAACGCGCGCTCGCGGGCAATTCCCCTTCGAAGCCTTCCGCAGAAGCGGAGGCGAGCCGTTCTTCCAGGTGACGTCCCGCATCGGGGTAATCGGGCCGGGCCGGTTTTCCCGGGCGCGGCTCGGCCGGATGCGTTTCCGCTGATCGAAGCGGCTTGCCGCGCGCGGGCCAGGGCGTTTCGCCGGGGGGATCCGGAGCGCGCTCCAGCGGCACCTGGAAATGGAACACCGTGCCTCCCGCGCCCGCGGGACGGAAACCCAGGCTCCCGCCCATCAATTCCACGATCTGCCTGCTGATGAACAAACCCAATCCCGTGCCGCCGTACTTGCGGGTGGTGGAGGTATCTCCCTGCGTGAATGGTTCGAAGATGCGTGCGCGCGCTTCCTCGGGGATGCCGATGCCGGTGTCCTCGATTTCGCAAGCGAGCACTTCGGCGTGTGTCCCCGATTCGGCCGGACCGTAACGGATGCGCAGTACCACCTTGCCGGCCTCGGTGAATTTGAACGCATTCCCCACCAGGTTCCGCAGCACCTGTTTGAGCCGGGCCGCGTCCCCGAACAAATGCCCGGGGAGGCCGGGATCCGCGTCCAAGGTAAGCTCAAGACGTTTCCTGCCCGCCTCGAACTCGAACGGGCGCAGCACGGAATGCCCCAGGCGCATGGGTGAAAACGGTTCCCGTTCCAGCCGCATCTTCCCCGATTCGATGCGGGAAAGATCGAGGATCTCGTCGACGATGGAGAGCAGATCCTGCGCGGAAACCTGGATATCGTCCAGGGTTTCCCGCCGCTCGGGCCCCATATTGGTTTTGATCAACAGATGCGAGAGGCTGAGGATTTCGTTGAGGGGCGAGCGGATCTCATCGCTCATGCGCGCCAGGAAGCGGCTCTTGGCTTCGTCGGCCGAGCGGGCGGCCTCCCCGGCCACGGCAAGCGTCATCTCGGTGGTACGGTTGCCCCGGAAGAAATAAAAGATAAGCAGGCTTTGTACCGTCTCCAAAGTGATCATCTGCAACAGGCGCATACGGGAGAGGGACTCGGCCGCCACCGGCTCGAACAGGCCCACATAAGGCACGAAGACTTCGGTGCCGATGAAGAGTATCGAGCTGAGGAAGATGCCGTAGAGGATGGATTTCCGTTCCTCCCAATCGAACAACACCAAGGGGGCCCAGCCCGCCAGCAGGAAGAACAGGTGCTGCTGGGTCGAGGTCCCCATCGACAACGTGTACGTGAAGATGTCCAGGTTGGCCAGGGTGATCAGGAACAGCCGGGAGAAGCGGGTGTGCCCGGCCTTGTTGAGGCGGTGCACGGAAGCGTAACCGGTGACGATGGGCAGCTCCAGCCCACCCATGAGGCCGGCGCCGGAACGGAGATAGATGACGGCGAAAGGCAGGCTGAGCAGGGCGATGGAAATCGAGATCTGATTGCTCAGGATGATGCGTTTGGAACGCCTGGGATCGAGGGACGCGTCCGCGCCGTAGCGGAATAATCCGGCCATGACGCGGATGAAGGCCTTCCCCATGGGAGAATCGTAATAAATCAGGGCTTGCCGACCTGCCTGCGCATCTCGGCCAGGGAAGGCTCAAGGCACTCCTCCAACTCGCCCAGGAGGCCCGTCCAGCCCGTTTCACGCCGCTCGGACCCCAGCAGTTCCAGACGTTTGCAGGTTTCGCCCATGCGGCTCAATCCCATCATCAGGCACAGCCCCTTCAGGGCATGGGCGGCTTCCGAAGCCTCGCGATGCCTGCCTTGGGCAAAGGAGTCCTGGATGGAACCGATGAGCCGGGCTGCCGAGCCCCGGAACTGCTCCTGGGCGCGTCCCCAGAAACCGGGGTCATAAGTGCGGATCCATTCGTCCATTTCGCGCAAATGACGGGTGTCGACCCAATGGGACGAAGGTAACGTACCAGTTACCTTGGCTGGGCCCGCCAAGGGGGCGCCCAGCCATCGGGCCAGCGCACGCTGGAGATCTTCCGAGAGGATGGGCTTGGTCACCACGTCATCCATTCCCGCTTCCAGGCATTTCTCCCGCGTCCCCACCATGGCATCCGCCGTCACCCCGATGATGACCGGCCGCCGGCCCGCCATGGGCATCACGCGTAGTTCGCGGGTGCATTCGTATCCGTCCATGCCGGGCATATGGCAATCCATGAAGACCAGATCGTAAGGCTTGGCGGCGAACAGGTCCAACGCCTCGCGGCCGCCCGAGGCGCAATCGGCCCGGAACCCGGCTTGGGCCAGGAATCCCGAAAGCACCTTTTGATTGAGGGGATGATCCTCCACGATCAGCAAGCGCGCCGATGCCGGGGACACCGAGGCGGCAATGCCGGTCGGGACCGCGCGGGCGGCGACGGGCGCGGGCGCCGATTCCCAGTTGCCGGTGTCCCAGGCGATGGGGAAGGGCACCTGGAAGCGGAACACGCTGCCTTCGCCGGGACGCGTGGTGAACCCGATGGTGCCGCCCATCATCTCCACCATCTGGCGGCAGATGAACAGGCCGAGCCCGGTGCCGCCATGCTGCCGCGAAGGACCCTGATCGGCTTGGGTAAAGGATTGGAAGATACGGTCCTGGGCTTCGGGCGGGATGCCGATGCCGGTATCGGCGACTTCGCAGGACAAGGGGAAGGCATCGGTCGGTTCCCCCGTGATCGCGCCGCCCTTGATTCGCAAGGTGATGGATCCTTTCGAGGTGAACTTGAAGGCGTTGGCGAGCAGGTTGTTGAGCACTTGTTTCAGGCGCACGGGATCACCGAGCAGCCTCTCGGGCAGGCCCGGTTCCGATTCCACGGTAAAGCGGAGCCGCTTGCGGCGGGCTTCGTGCTCGAAGGGCCGGACCAGGGTATCGAGCAGCGGCGCCAAGGCGAAGGGCACGCGTTCCAGGCGCATCTTGCCCGCTTCAATCTTGGAGAGATCCAGGATCTCGCTGATGATGGACATCAAATCCAATCCCGCGGATTGGACGGCTTGCAGCAAATCCTTTTGCTCATCGCGCAGATCGGTTTTCAGAAGCAGGCTGGACATGCCCAGGATGCCGTTAAGCGGGGTGCGGATTTCATGGCTCATGTTGGCCAGGAACTGGCTCTTGGCCTTGTCGGCCGCCTTGGCGGCTTCGCCCGCCTCGGCCAGCGCCGATTCGGTGCGGCGGTTGGCCAGGAAGAAATACAGCACTACCAGGATTTGAAACGCCTGCGCGGTGAGCACCACGAAGAAATGGAACAGGCGTTCCTGGTGGCCCGACATGCGGAACACCATGCCCTGCTCCGGAGCCCATGCTTCCAGGCCCAACAACAGCAGGCAATTGAGGCCCACCCCGAAGACCATGGACTTGCGCTCTTCCCAGTCGAAGAGGATGAGCACCAGCCACGAGACGGGCAGGAAGAAGAAGTGGATGCCGATGGCGCGGCCCAACCCGAGGGTGGCCGCGAGGATGCAGATGTTCCCCAACACCGGGAGCAGAAAGCGCGAGAGCCAGGTATGGCCCTGGCGGTTAAGCCAAGGGATAAGGCAAAGCGCCGCCGCGGCGGCAAAGGAGATGGCGGATAGCCACATCGCGCCGAGCAGCGGGTAAATGGCCGCGTACAGGAGCGCAGTCAACACCGATACCACGGCGATCTGATTGCTCAGGTAGATGCGTTTGGCCCGCCGCGGATCCGTACCCTGGGTGATACCCCATGGGAAGATGCGCCGTACGGCCCCGGGAAGAAGTGTAAAGGCCATCGACAGAAAAGATAAGATGAAATGTGATATTGTTAACGGGTCAAACGAAAGTTGCCAGGGCGGCAACCCGGAGTATCGGAATGCGTAGGATCACGGCGAAGAAAGGGGCGCTTGCGCGCCACTCCCGCTCGTGCAATCGGTTGGAATAGCCCGCTTACGCGGCGGCTTCGGCCTTCGCCTTGGCGGCTTTGGCGGACTTGACCTTGGAGGACTTGGGCGCTGCCGCGACGGCGGCAGGAGCTTCCGCCGAGGGAGCGGCGGTTTCCGATACCTTGCCTTCGCGTTCCTTGATACGGGCAGCCTTGCCCTGGAGACCGCGCATGTAGAACAAGCGGGCGCGGCGGACTTTGCCCAAGCGGTTCACCTTGATGGCGGCGATACGCGGTGAGTTGAGCGGGAAAATGCGCTCGACCGGAATGTTGTTGGAAATCTTACGGACCGTAAAGGTCTCGGAGATTCCGGCGCCGCGGCGCTGGATGACAACGCCGGTAAAGGTCTGGATGCGCTCTTTGCTGCCTTCGATGACGCGGAAGTCTACGCTTACGGTATCCCCAGCGCGGAACTCGGGAAGATCGGTCTTGAGGTTGGCGTGATGGATGGCGGAAACCGTGGGATGCATATCTTAGCCTTTCGTCTTCTCTTCCGGGCCGCCTTCGGGAGCGAGTGGCGGACCCATAATCTTTTTCTCTTCTTCCGTAAGCCCACCCGCGCGGAATAGATCCGGGCGGTTCTTACGCGTCATTTCCAGACTGGCCTTGATGCGCCACTTCCGGATGTTCTCATGATGCCCCGAGACCAAAGCCTCCGGCACCGTCCGACCTTCGAAATCCTGCGGCCTCGTGTATACGGGCCAACCCAACCGATGGGGCAGGAAGAAAGAATCGGTTTCGGCTGAAGCCAAGTCCCCGAGGACGCCCGGCAACAGCCTGGCGATCGCATCGATGACCAGCATGGCGGGGAGTTCACCCCCCGATACGACATAATCACCGATGCTAAGTTCTTCATCTACATAGGCATCAACGAACCGTTGGTCGACGCCTTTATAGTGCCCGCAAATTATAAGAATATTCTCCGTTTCGGCCAATTCTTTGGCCTTTTCCTGCGTGAAAATACCTCCCTGGGCGCTCATGAGGATGACTTTCGGTCTGGCCGCGCCCAATTCCTCAAAAACGCTGTCGAGGCCCTTTTTCAGGGGCTCGGGCCGCAATACCATCCCGGCCTCGCCGCCAAACGGCTCGTCATCGACCTGGCCATACTTGTTGATTGCGAATTCCCGCAGATAATGGCACTTCAACTCCAGGGCGCCGGATTTGCGGGCGCGGCCGGGAATGCTCGCGTCCAAGGCGGCGAACATCTCCGGGAACAGGGTCAGGACGTCGATTCTCACATCAGGCCCCGGAGGGCCGAGACGTCCACCCGCACCTGGCGGGTCTGGATATCGATGCTTTTGACGAAGTGGTCGTTCCAGGGGATGAGCAGGTCCTTCTTGCCCGTGCCCACCACCAGCATCTCGCTTGCGCCTTGTTCCAGCACTTCGACCACGGAGCCGATGGTGACGCCCTCTTCATCGATCACGGCCATGCCGGGAACATCGGAGAGGTATACCATGTCGGCAGGCAATTCCAGGCGCTCTTCCGCGGGGATGAGCAATTGTCCGCCGCTGAGATGGGCTACGGATTCGGGCGTCAGCATTCCCTTGAACTTGAGATACCAGTATTCCGAATCGGCACGGGTGGCGCGTACTTCCAGGGCTTCCGCTTCTTGACCGACGCGTTTCCGGAAATACACCTTGCTGAGATTCGCGTGGCGATCGAAATCGAAAGTCGCGGGACGGATCTTCACTTCGCCGAGCAAACCATAAGGCTTGAGCGTGTTGCCGATCAGTACGAAGTTATCGGGTGCGGAGGTCATGGGAAAGGGGTTGCGTCAGGGGTTGGCCGCGGGTCGCGACCGGGTTATCGGGCCGCCGCCGCTTGCGCGACGGTCGGCCGATACAGCTGAAACGCTTTGGCTGCGAACCGTCGCTTAGGCGACGGGTGCGGCTTCGGCGGAGGCTTCCGCGGCGGGGGCCGCGGCGGCCGGCTTGGCGGCTTCCTTCGCGAGCTCTTCCTTCTTCTTCTTGTGGATCTTGGCCTTCTTCGGCTTCCAGGTCACGACCTTGCCGGAGTAGTCTTCCTTGGCTTTGCCCTGGCGCTGCTTGGCGAACTTATCCATCACGCCGACGTGCTGGAACAGCGAACGGACGGTGTCCGAGGGCTGGGCCCCGACCTTCATCCACTTGAGCGCGCTGGCTTCATCAACCTTGAGGCGCGGGGGATTTTCGGCGGGGTCGTAGTAGCCGATATGCTGCAGGAATTTGCCGGTGGCCGCTTTGCGCTGATCCGCCACCGAGATACGGAAGAAGGGGCTGTGACGGTGCCCTTGGCGGGACAATCTGATGACAACGGACAAAGTGCCTCCAAACGATTTTCTGAGGTGGTCTAATTTAGGAAGAAAGCCCGGAATTTCAAAGGGAAGCCCCGGAATCCCTTTGCTTTCGGGAAATTAGCCTCATTTGCACCGAA
>JAHFCH010000176.1 GCA_023249635.1 Fibrobacterota bacterium | reverse complement strand
CGTACTCCTCGCGAACGGGGTGAGCGGGGTGCGCTATGCCTCCCTCTCCCAGGGCGCGCGCGCGGCCTTCGATCAAGGGCTGCAGGATTTGATGGAGGAATTGGCCAAGCTGATCATCCGCGATGGGGAAGGGGCCACCAAGCTGGTGACCATCGAGGCCGTAGGCGCCCGATCCGCCGAGGACGCGAAACTGGTCTGCCGCGCCATCGCCAACTCGCCCCTGGTAAAGACCGCCTTCTTCGGCGGGGACGCCAATTGGGGGCGCGTCCTGGCCGCCGCAGGCTACTCCGGCGCCGAACTCGTCCCGGAAAAGACGGCGCTGGAATTCTGCGGGGTCAAGGTCCTGGAAAAGGGCGGGCGTACCGATTACCTGGAAGACGATGTGGCGGAGCGGATGAAGGCCAAGGACGTGCACGTCCGCATCGACCTGGGGCTGGGCACGGCGAGCTGGAAGTACTGGACGTGCGATTTTTCGTACGACTACGTGAAGATCAACGCGGCGTATCGGACTTAGGGCGGGGGAGAGGGAGAGATGGGAGAGGTTTAAGGTTTAAGGTGGGGTGGGTCTCGTCGACTCGGCCAAAAAGTCCACCCCTCTTCACCCTTAAACCTTAAACCTTAAACCTTTCTTTCTCCCCCCAACCACGACAAATGGTGTTTCCACCCCTCTCTCCGCCGACTATCTTCCCCCGTCCCACCCTCCGGAGCCCAAGCATGTCCGTCCGCATCACCGTAATCCCCTGCATTGCCGCCGTGTGGTACCTCTCCGCTTGCGACGGATCGCCCACGGGGCCAGCGGTACCGGCATCCGAGGCGGAAATCGTCGCCGTCCTCACCGGTTCCCAATGGATGCGGGCCGGGCTCAGTATCACTCCCGGGTTCGACATCAATGCTGACGGCCGCGTGATTACCGATCTTTTCGCGGAAGAACCCGCCTGCGCCCATGACGATGTCTTCACAATGAAGGCCGATGGGACTTGGATGAACGATGAAGGCCCTACGAAATGCGATGTGGACGCGCCGCAAGTGGGAACCGGCACCTGGACCTTGAATGCCACCCACGATTCCCTTTACACCGATGACGATTCGGATCCCGATCCCCAGGTCGCCAAGATCGCCGTCCTCAATCCCTCGGGCTTGAGCCTGGTGGCTGTTTCGACCGATTGGCCGGACGGCCAGGCGCGCACCCAGACTTTCACCTGGCGCGCGAAGTAACCCGCAACCCCCGGATTTAGGGGGTTTTCCGGTTTTTTGCGGAGCGCCATCCCTTCAGGCAACACCCCGGACGGGCATCGACCACAAGCCGTTTTGCTACCTTTGCCAGCACACTTTTCTGCGCAAGGAAGCGGCATGCAGCATCTCAAGCAAACGGATCCGGAAATCGCCGGCATCATCGCCAAGGAAACCCTCCGCCAGGAAGAGGGCCTCGAGCTGATCGCCTCCGAAAACTATACCAGCCAGGCGGTGATGGAAGCCATGGGCTCCACCCTCACCAACAAATATTCCGAGGGCTACGTCGGCAAGCGCTACTACGGCGGCAACGAGGTCATCGACGAGATGGAAGCCCTCTGCATCGCCCGCGCCAAGGAGCTGTTCGGCGCCGAGCACGTGAACGTGCAGCCGCTCTCGGGATCGCCCGCGAATCTCGCGGTCTACATGGCCGTTGTCAAGCCCGGCGACAAGGTACTCGGCCTCAAGCTCGATCATGGCGGCCACCTTTCCCACGGCCATCCGGTCAACTTTTCCGGCCTCAACTACAGCTTCTCCCAATATGAAGTGGATGAGAAGACCCAGCGCATCGACATGAATAAGGTGCGCGAAGTGGCCTTGCGCGAGCGCCCCAAGATGATCATCGCCGGCTTCTCGGCGTATTCCCGCGACATCGATTGGAAGGCCTTCAAGTCCATCGCGGACGAAGTGGGCGCCATTACCTTCGCGGACATCGCGCATATCGCCGGCCTCGTCGCGGGCAAGGCCCTCGAGAGCCCTGTGCCGATTTTCGACATCGTCACCACCACCACCCATAAGACCTTGCGCGGGCCCCGCGGCGCCATCATCATGTGCAAGGCCCAGTTCCAGAAGGATATCGATCGTTCGGTGTTCCCCGGCATCCAGGGCGGCCCGCACGATCACGTCAACGCCGCCAAGGCCGTGGCCTTCAAGGAAGCCCTGCAGCCCGCCTTCGCCGACTACGCGAAGCAGACCATCAAGAACGCCCAGGCCATGGCCGGCGAACTGATCAAGCGCGGCTACAAGATCCTCACCGACGGCACCGACAATCATCTGATGGTGGTCGATTTGCGCAGCAAGGATCTGACCGGCAAGGTGGCGGAAGTCGCCTTGGAGAAGGTCGGCATCTCCTGCAGCCGCAGCACCATCCCGTTCGATACGCGCAAAGCCATGGATCCCTCGGGCATCCGCCTGGGTTCCCCGGCCTTCACCTCGCGCGGCATGGGCATCTCCGAAGCCGTCCAGGTCGCGGCCTTGGTCGATTCCGCCATCATGAACGCGGCCAGCGACGAAAAGCTCAAGGGCGTAAAGGCCCAGGTGCAAGAGCTGTCGAAGAAGTTCCCCATGTATGGGAAGAAGGCCTAGATCCGGCCACCCCGCCCGGCCTGCGGGGCGATCGAGACCAATCTGCGGTATTGGGCTCGTCTCGGTACCCCGGTACCGTTCCTCGCCCGGCTTTGCATATTGGCCCCGCTCGCCCCGCAGGCCGGGCGGGGGTCCTTCGCTTAACTTTTATGAATTCTACTGATTCGAATCCAACCTTGGTCGCCCGTGCCCGCAAGGTCACCCGTGAATACCGGGTGGGCGACAAACGCATCTTCCCCAATACCTACCTGGCTCCCATGTCCGGGGTCACGGACATCTCGTTCCGGCGCCTCATCTCGCGTCTTGCCGGTGGCCGCACCGGACTGCTGGTCTCGGAGTTCATCACGGTGGAAGGCCTGACGCGCCTCAATCCCCGCATCTGCCGCCAAATGGCTTTCGGCCAGGAGGAGCGCCCGTTCACCGTCCAGATCTACGGTGGCGAGGCGGACCGCATGGCCTGGGGCGCGAAGATGGTGGAAGAGGCGGGCGCCGATTTCGTGGAGATTAATTGCGGTTGCCCCGCTCCGAAGATCGTGAGCAAAGGCGGCGGTTCCGGCCTCCTGCGCGACCATGGGAATCTCAAAGCGATCATCTCCCAGGTCAAGCAGGCCGTGAAGATACCGGTAACCGTGAAGGTACGCATCGGATGGGCCGAGGATCAGATCAACCTGCTCGAAACGCAAAAGGTTGTCGAGGGCGAAGGCGCCGAGGCCCTGGTCATCCATGGGCGCACGCGCCAGCAAGGCTATAAGGGCCTGGCCAATTGGGATCTCATCGCTTTGGCGAAATCCAAGGCCTCGATACCCGTCATCGGCAACGGCGATATCCTCAAAGTCGAGGACGTGATCGACAAGCTGGAGCGCTACGGCGTGGATGGCGTGGCGGTGGGCCGCGGCGCCATGCACAATCCCTGGATCTTCGGTCAGATGGCCGATCTGTTCGAAGGCAAAGTTCCGCGGGAACCCAGCCTGGAGGAGCACAAAGCCCTCTTCACGGAATACCTCGCCTTGCTGCGCGAGGAGCAGGACATCGAAGGCCGCGTGCTCGGCAAGTTGAAGCAGATGGGCGCTCGCGTGCTCAAATGCCTGCCCAATGCCAAGGGCGGCCGCACCGATGTGCTACGCTCGCAATCGCTCAACGAATTCTTCGACAACCTGCACAAGCTGCTGGATTCCATCGAAGATTACCAGGGCCGCGCCCTGGAAGCGGTGCGCGAACTCAACGGCAAGGATGCCAATGAGGTCGTGTTCGGCAAGGATTACAAGAACTAAATACCCCCGGCGCGCCAGCGATCCTGCAGGCTTTCCAGGCTGTCCATCGAGGTGCGTCGCGGAGTCGAAGGCCCCGGTTGACGAATAGGCTCGGGCCGAAGCTCCGGCGAGTCCGAGCGTTGCGAGGGCGCCCGACCGGCGATGCCGGCCTTCTCGTGCGGGAAGGGGAACCACGGACGGGGCGGATGCAGGGGAACCTCGGTGGCTTCGGCGGGCGGAGGCGGCGTTTGCATACGCGAAGCCGCATCCGGATTGGCCGGATCGAACGGGGGATGCCCACCTGCGGGATGTCCGCCCGCATAGGCCGGCGCGGACGGGTTGCCGCCGGACTGCGGGAGGAATGGGTAGCGGTTGTCGATGAACTCTTCGCTGCCGAACGCGGGCATGCCTTGGGATAGGTAGGTTCGCTCCCCGAAATGCATATCCACGTTTCGATCCAAGGTGATTTCCCCTTGCTGCGGATTGGCGCGGTAGCTGGGCGGAAGGCCTCGTCGGCCCTCAGGCCGCGGTTCCGTCCATTCCGGGCGCGGGTAGGGTGCTTCCATGCCCCGGGCGCGGAACTGCACGCCGTCGCGCGTCAGGCGCCTGCGGATGTCGGCGGCTTCATCCCTAAGGGTTTGCGGATCATGGGCGGAGAAGACATTGGAGTCCATGCTGTTCTGGATAATCCGTTCCCGCAATTGCCGGGCATGCGGGGTCTGATTGCTCGGTGCCGAGTCGCGGAGGCGCGTATGCGGCTGCGTGTTCCCGACCAGCCGTTCCAACCGTTGCGCGGCCTGGCGCGCCATGTACTGCGCGTATCCGATCAGCATAAGGTGAACCCTGGCGTTTTCACATCCGCCCCATCGGTGCGCCGCCCATGGCGGCCAATCCGTTTACGATGCCGCGTCCGACGGCGGCCCAGTTGATGCCGCGACGCGGAGCCACTTCCGGGCCACGGCGCGGAGCGCCGGGTCGATTTGAAGGCGGCTGGTAGGAGGATCCTTCGGGCGGGTTGCGTCCGCGCAGGGCCTCGGCCAGGGAGATTTCCTTCTCATGCGGAAAAGGCAGGTAATTGATCTGGGGCGGCACCGGGAGCGCCAAATCCTGCCGGGCATCGCGCGGCTGTTCTGGATATATCGGCGCGGGCTGGTTGCGGCTGGACATGCTCCGGAAGGGGTTGGCGAAATCGCGGAAATGCTCGGACCCCGCTTCGGCCAATCCTTGCGAAGCCGTATCCGGATGACGGAGGCTTCTCACGGGACCGCGGGCGTTCTGATCGACGGTGATTTCCCCTGTGCGTGGCGTATCCTGATAGGCGGGCGGCGTGAGCGCGTCGTCGTAAGCCGGCGGCCGCGCCGGAGTGGGCGGGATTTCCCCATGCCGCATGGCGTGACGGTAATCGCTGCGTATGCCCCGGGCACGCGAGGAGTTGTCGGCATGACGCGGATCGGACACGTCCGCCGGCCCCGTACCACCGGGCCTCTCTCCGGTGGGATCGGTGTTGGCACGGCCGGTTTGGGGATCCCGACGTGATCGGAAAGGCCATGTGTTACGAGAGAGCAAGGATAGGCTGGGCAGGGGCATTACGGAACTCCTCGGCGCGGGCGCCAAGGTAAGGATAATGCGCGCCGGCGACCCTGGGGGACCGGGATGCAGGTGCGATGCGGAGGTGGTTACAGGTGGGGAGCCCCGACCGGGTCGGTTTTTACGCCCCGCGGGGAGGAAGGATTTCCTCCGGCGGGACGATGGTTACGGCTAATGACTGGAGCCAATCTTGATGTCCCCAAATTTCTTTAGCTGGGAAAGCACTTCCTCTTTTATTTGATCGCAGCGCTCCTGGGTCACCCCTTCGAATCGGGTCACCAGGCTAGGCTGCGTATTCGACGCCCTGACCAGGCCCCAACCGCCTTCCAGCAGGATGCGCACGCCGTCAATGGCGATCACCTTGGCCATTTTGGAATAATGCTCGATGGCCATCTGGGCGATGCGGAACTTTTCCGCGTCGTCCTTGCACTCGCAACGGATTTCCGGGGTGTTGTAGTACTTGGGCACGCCTTCCAGCAATTCCGACGTGGCCTTGCCGCTCTTGTCGAGGATTTCCAGCAGGCGGCAGCCCGCGTAGATGGCGTCGTCGTAGCCGAAATAGCGGTCCGCGAAAAAGACGTGGCCGCTTACCTCGCCGGCCAGGGGAGCCTTCTCTTCGGACATCTTCTTCTTGAGGAGCGAGTGGCCCACCTTCCACATGATGGGCTGCCCGCCGGCCTTGGTGATTTCCTGCTCCAGGGCCATGGACGATTTCACCTCGTAAATGATTTTCGCGCCGGGCAGGGACTTGAGGATGTCCTTGGCATAGATGAGGGTGAGCAGATCCCCCGGGATCAGGTTTCCCTTTTCATCAATGACACCGATGCGATCCGAGTCCCCGTCCAGCCCGATGCCGACGCGCGCCCCGGTCGCCTTCACCTTGGCGGAAAGCTCCACCACGTTTTCCCAGATGGTGGGATCGGGATGATGGTTGGGGAAACGTCCGTCCACGGTGTCATTGATGGCGATGACTTCGGCGCCGATGCGCTCATAAACCTGTTTGGCGAACAAGGCTCCCGTGGCGTTGGCGGGATCGAGGACGATCTTGATGGGCTTGGACAGCTTGAACTTGCCTTCCAGCCACTTGATGTAATCCTCGGTGATGTCTTGTTCCGAGAGCTGGCCCCGGCCCTCGGCGAAGACGCCCTTGCCGGCGCGGTCGCGGATATCCACGATGTCCGTGCCGAAGATGGTGGTCTTCCCGATGCCCAGCTTCAGGCCGTTGTATTCCTTGGGATTATGGCTGGCCGTGATCATGGCGAAGCCGTCGATGACCAGATGGAAGGCGCTGAAATAGCATAGGGGAGAGGTGATGATACCGATATCCACCACGTCGATGCCGGTGGCCAGCACCGCGGCGATGAAGCCTTGCTTGATCTCGGGGGTATGCAGGCGCACGTCGCCGCCCACGGCAATCTTTTTTAGACCGCGCTCGCGCAAGACCGTCCCGAATGCGCCGCCGATGAGGCGTACGGTGTCGGCAGTGAGTTCGGTGGGATGGAGGCCCCGGATATCGTATTCGCGGAAGATGGAGAGATTCATGGTTATCCTGTTAGGGTTGCATTGATGCGGTGTGCCGGGCGTTAGCCTTCGATGATGGTGTCTTTCGCGATGACTACGATGCCTTCGTCGGTAACGTGGAAACGTTCCCGATCCTTCTCGGGATGGATGCCGACTTCGAAGCCCGGCGGGATCTTGATCCCCTTCTCGACGATGGCCCGGTGCACGCGCGCTCCGCGGCCCACGTCCACGTTGGGGAAAAGGATGGAATCGGTAACCAGCGCATGGCTATGGATGTAGCAGCCCGGGGAGAGTATCGAGTGGACGGCCTGGCCGCCGGAAAGGATGCAACCCTCGCATACGATGGAGTCGAAGGAGGCGCCCTTACGTCCGTCGGGGTCGTTCTCCCCGAATACGAATTTGGCCGGAGGCAGATTCCAATTCACCGTACGCAGCGGCCACTTGGAGTTGTACAGATTGAAGATGGGGGACACGGCGCAGCAATCCATATTGGCCTCGTACAAGGCCTCGAGCGTTCCCACATCCTTCCAATAGCCGCGGCTGATTTCATTCTCGCCCTTGATGCGGTTCTCATTGAAGTCGTAGACGTAGACGGGATGGTGATTGTAGATGGCGGGCAGGATATCCTTGCCGAAATCGTGGTGCGAATTGGCCAGCTTGCTGTCCGACAGGAGCTCCCGCACCAGGAACTTGCTGTTGAAGATGTAATTGCCCATCGAGGCCAGGGCCCAACCGGGCCGCCCGGGCATGGGCTTGGGGTTTTCCGGCTTTTCCTCGAACCCGATCATGCGTCCATCTTCGTCAACCTGCACCACGCCGAAGGCGCGCGCTTCGTCCAGCGGCACGGGAATGCAGGAGATCGTCGCCAAGGCTCCTTTGGAGATGTGATATTGCAGCATCTGGTTCACGGCCATCTTGTAGATATGGTCGCCGCCGAAAACGGCCACGTGATCGGGCCGGACATCGCGGATAAGGTTCACGTTCTGGTAGATGGCGTCGGCGGTGCCCATGTACCAGGAATTCCCGATGCGCATTTGCGCCGGAACCATGTCCACGTACTGGTCCAGGTTCCGGTTCAGATCCCAGGCCTGGGACACGTGCCGGTTGAGCGAATCGGATTTGAACTGGGTGAGGATCTTCACCTGGTAAAATCCCGAATTCACGAAATTGTTCAGAACGAAGTCTATGATGCGGTATTTTCCGGCGAAATGGACCGCCGGCTTGGCCCGATCATTGGTCAGAGGTTGGAGACGGGAGCCTTGTCCCCCGGCCAATATCATCGCCAACAAGTTTTCCATGCGTGCCTTGGACCCTTCAGACGTGGGGTGAGGAGTGTGGGGAGGGGTGAAAACCCATTATCGTGCGGGAAAAATAGGATTTACGGGGATTTTACACAAGCAATTGCATAGATTAAAGAAAATGGGGTTTGGGGAAAACCGATTTCGGCATAAGGGGAAAAAAGAAGGGGCGCTCCCGAAAGAGCGCCCCGACCTAGCCGCTAAAGCGGCTTCCTGAAGATGGTAGTGCGTAGGGGAGTTGAACCCCTGCTTCCGCCGTGAGAGGGCAGCGTCCTAACCACTAGACGAACACACCAGGTACTTTTGAATTTAATAAAAATGATCGGATTTGCCACGAGGGGTTACTACTTTTTCGTGTTAATTGCGGGATTTCAGGCATATTCGTCATGATTAAAAGCTTCGACCTATTCCGGGCCCGCGGAGCGGCGAGCGACCTTTTTTGGCCTGCGGAGGCAACGCGGTGAGGGGACCAGCATCTATGCGGAAACTGCTCTTGGGAATGGCGCTCACCTTGGGTGCCCAGGCTGCTTGGTCGGATTGCCTGGATACCACCATCCTAATCAAGGACGGGCTGGTCGGCTATAACGGCGCCGGCGTCTACGATCCCAATGTCGGTGGTGCCATCAATTCCATCATCCGCGGCTGCAGCGAACCCACCATCACGGTCCGCCTCAATATCGATGCCACCGAAGCCGGAACCATCAAGGACACCCTCAAGCTTCACAGTCCTATTCTCGTGGCGGGCCGCGTGGGTAAGACCACGGCGCTGACCATGACCAAATCCGGTTCCGCTCCCGGCAGCGTACTGGATACCCTTTTCACTCTGGTTGAGGAGGTTTCTGGCTCCCCCCAATTGCTTGCCGACTCGGTAGGCAACCAGCTCATCCTTACCAACTTCGGTTTTGCCCGCAAGGTTTTGAACAGCGCCACCCATTCCGTTACCATCCAAGCCAAAGGCAGTTCGGTTTCGGCATGCCATTTTTGGATGCTGGACAAGGACAATCAGAACACCGGCGCGCTGCTCGATATCGCCGCCGATTCGGTGCTGGTTGAGCGCAGCCTTTTCCGCGCGCCTTCCGACGGCGGCGGGCGCACCAGCGGCGTCCATACGGGAGGCACCGCCAACAAGGTGGAAATCCGGGCGAACGTATTCTTCAGCACCAACGTGCAAATCGCGTCCAAAGGCATTTTCCACATCATCGCGAATACCTTCTGCGGCTCGCGGGATAATTTCAACGCCATCGTCATCGGTTCCCTCATCACCACGGACAGCGGTAACGTCAATAATGCCGTCATCATGCATAACCTGTTCGCCCATAAGGCAGACTCGCTGTCGCCCATCATTTTCAATGCCAAGGCCACCGCCAGCGACAGCATCCTGCGGAATGCGTGGTCCCGAGGCAAGCCCAATATGGCCTTGGCCCAGGCTAACGCTTCTACGACCCCGAGCACGGTCACATTGAACGGAGCTACCCTCGGTAACGTAAATACCCCTCTGCCCCGCGGCTTTTCGAATTACGGCCCTAACTCCTACGACGTTAAGGACTATCCCTTGACGGAGTTGCGTTCCGATCCCACTCTGGCCCGCAAGAACAACGATTTCGGCAAGATTTTCCGGGTTTTCGTGAGTTCCAGCTGGTCAACCATGAATGACATTTTGAGCCTCTCCCCGGCAGGTAAAATGATTTTCCCCGGGTTTTCCCCGTTTCTGGCGGGTAAGAATTGGCTCACCAATGTGAAGGTGGGCGCATTCGTCGATCAGGATACCTACGAAACCCCCAGTCCATTGGATTCCGGCTCTCAGGGTGCCAGCCTGAAGTTCCAGCGCGATACCTCGACCTCGACCCGTATCAAGATGACCCAGACCCGCTACGATGCGAACTATTACAAGTCGTCTTCCCTGACCCCGCAGTTCATGTACTTCTTCTTCAGCAATACCCTCTCCAAGTTGATCGGTGCCGGGTCCAACGATACCAACACCCTGAAGAACGCTCCCAACAGCCTGCCCTATGTCCGTAAGGATTTCCTGAACGATGATTCGCTGCTCACCGTACCCAAGGAAGTCCGCACCGGTGCGGACATCTACGTCAAGATGCTGCATTTCCGCCAGGGGCTGCAAGCCCCCGTGCAATCCCAAGCGGTAATCGCCACCGTCACGGGATTCCCCTCCTTCCCGGTGAACGATCTGGCCGTCGACGTGAAGCTGCCGCCGATCAGCGATTTCGCGGGTGGCCATGTGACGCTTTCAGTTACCAAGGGCAGCGAGCCCATCGACAGCATTCGCGTCCTGGTAATCGCGGAAGGCGGCGCAACCGTGGATTCGACTGCGAAAGCCGCAACCGGGACTTCGACCGGCTTCAACATCGACATCGCCGGTAAGGGGAACTTTTTCTTCGCCGCCGTGCCGGTAGCCAAGATCGGTACCCTAACCAAGGCCGGAGCGGCGACCAACCCCTTGGGACCTTTCGCTATCCATACTTCCACCAGCGATTCGGTTTTCGTGACCTATAAATCCGGGACCTGCACCGGCGCCGATGGAACCCAAAGCCTGCCTTATTGCAGCTTGGATTCGGCGCTCAAGGACGTGGCCGCCAAGAAGGGCGGGACCATCATCATCAAGAACGGCAGCCCGGCGGTGGTCCTCGAAGATATCATCGTCCCGGCCTTAAGCGGAACGGACACCGGCCTGGTTACCATCACTTCCGGAAAGTTCGATGAGAGCCGCCCCATCATCCGCGGTAAGCTCAGGGAAGCGCTGACGATCACGCGCCGCAATGTCACCGTACGCGGATTCACTTTCGAGCAGCCGGTGAACAATCCCAACAACATTTTGACCGTGAAAGCGTCGGGAGCCATCATCGATGCCAACATCTTCCGCGCCGCCGCCTCCGGGATCGTGGAGGGCGCCGCAGTCAACATCGACGTGGGCGCCACTGCCGACGTCCGCATCATCAATAACGTGATGTGGGGAATTTCCAAGGGCATCCAAATCACCAATTCCGCCTCCACGGCCATCAAGATCATGAACAATACGTTCGTGGAAGATCCCGTCCTCGCAAATGCCGGCCGGACCATCGGCCTTACCCAGTCGGGCGCGGCAGTGGCTGCTCCCGTGCTTGCAAACAACTTCTTCTCCGGAACCTCGAATCCCATCGACTCCACCATCACCGGCACCAAGGTCATCATGGATCATAACGTGTTCACCTCGGGACATCCGAGCCTCAGGGGCGGATCGGACGCCGGTGGTCTGGACAGCTCCGACCGGGTCGCGACTGCGGACGTCTGGTCCGGGACCTATACCCGCAACCTGGACCGCGAATTCTCTTCCGTCATCGATTGCAACTCCCTCTCCGATTGCAACCCCATCTACGCGGGCAGTTCGGCGAATGGGTATAATGTCGTGGTCTCTTCCGACGTGTTCGGGAAGATCCGCGGGAACAAGCACGAAGTCGGCGCTTTCGAATTCCCGGGCAGCCCCACCTCGGTGCTGGGGACATTGCAGATCGACGTAACCCTGGTGCCGAAGACCTTCGAACGGCTTAACTATACGGTGAGCAGCAAGAATTTCGATTCGGATCCCAAGGAAGCGGATTCCGTCCACGTATTCTGGTCCACTACCAATCTGGGCACCAATATCGACGCGAGCCTGTCGACCATCCCGGCTACACGCAAGCATGCATACCCCATTTCCAAGCTTACCAGCGGCAGCATCGTGGATTTCGCCGACGGGATCGAAGAAAGCAAACTCTACTACTTCTACGCCGCCATCGGACGCAATACCGGCACCCGCAAGCTCGGCTTCGCGTACCTGGATACCCTCACTTCGAACGTGAACCTGTCTTTTGATAGTTGCACATTCAAGTTCTCAAAGTCGGCATGCCCCAGCGACAATGGCATTTTCGGCGTCGATACGGGTACCTGGCAATACAAGTTCGAAACCCGCGTAAAGCTGAACGAGGCCCTCTCCACTGGTTTGGTCAAGCTGCCGGAATTCATCAACGTGAAGCAAGCGGATCTGTACAACCTCGATCTCACCTCCCCTTTGCCGACCTTCAGCTTCAATACCACCATTCCCAACCTTGGCGTTGACCAGTCGAACCAGAAGGTGACCTACATTGTGGACACCTACCTGACCCCGGATCTGACGGGCCTGGATCTCTTCCTGCTTCCCAACGATGCGGCGGGGATGGCGAAGCTGGTTCCCGGCTGGACCAAGGTGGATGGCGGGAACGGAAAGACCCGCATTACCTTCGAGTCGAACGTGGACGGGCCCCAGGTTTACGCCTTCGGCAAGGTGAATCCCTCCCTCGAGCCCGGAGTAGTGGCAGCGGCCGATACGGGAGTCCCTTTTTACGATTTCAACGCGGCCCGGGATAGCTCGATCTACCATGTAGCCGTCAAACTCAAGGGCACCGGTTTCAAAACCGGAAACCCCCTGGTGCTCGTCAGCATCATTCCCGCCGGGAGCGCCCTCGAGAAGGTGGTGAGTAAAGACTATCACTCCAAGACCTTGGTGGCCTCCGCCGGCTACGCCATCCTGCCGGATTCGCTGAAGCAGGCGCGCCTATACCAGCATTACCTGAAAGCGGTGGCGGCCGAAGCCGCATCTACCGTGACCAAGGGTACCGCCAAGCCCTTTACTTTGGATGCCCTCACTGCCGGCGATTTCGACGATGCCACCGATGTCATCCCGGTCGACCTTTCCGTGACTGCGGGAGCGGTCGGGGAGATGACGGTCAGCATTCCGGTCGGAAAGCTTTTCAAGGACTACCTCAAGTACAAAGACGCCAAGGGCAAGGCTTCGCGCTCCATCGAAGTGGAGTACACCTCCTTCGACGGCGGGAAGATCTCGCGCAATCGCGCCTTTATCCAGACCCGGTTTCAGGAAGGGGATCTGCAGATCAGCGAGAAGGGTCAACGCTCCCAGTTCAAGCGCTCCACCCACGACGCGCCCATCTGGAACCTGTTCGGCTACCCCTGGGACGAGGCGGATACGGGAAGCTTGGCCCGCGTGGTGGGTCGCACCAAATTCGAAACGGACAATACGCGGTTGATGGTGTATAAGGGCTCGGGCACAGGTGCCGGCGCCTTTACGGCCTACACCGGCAGCAACATGGCGGAGATGCGTTATGATGCCGGCCAGGCCATCTGGTCAGGTTCCACTTCGGCCTATACGCCCAATTCCGCCTCCGGCGCCACCCTGGATTACAAGCAGTTCAGCCTGCCCTTGGTGCCTTCGCAATGGAACGACATCTGCCTGCCCTTCAACTTTCCCATCAAATGGCAGGACATCCTGGATACCTCCGGGCTTACCGCCCTCACCGCCCCGGCGGTATTCCACTACAACGACAGCGCCAAGGTAAAGTGGGAACCGGTGACCGTGGCTTCTGCGACTCCGGGATCGGTTGGGACGATTCTGAATCCCTGGGAGGGCTACACCGTCAAGCCGTCCGCGGCTGTCACCTTGAGATTCCCTATCATGGATAAGGACCGCTCGACCACGCCGGTTACGGCCAAGACCGCCGCCAACGACGGTTCTTGGGCCGTCAAGGTGGAAGCCTCGGGCCGGACCGTGGCCATGGATCTGAGCGTAGGCATGGCCGCCCGCGAGTTCACCTTTCCGGAAGCGCCTAACGTTCCCGGTCAGGATTTCCGCGTCAGCCTCAAGCGCGAAACGGAGGCCGGCCAAGTAAATGTATCGCAATACATTCAGCGCGCGGAAGGCGCCTGGCAGGGCCATTGGGCACTCCAGGCCTCGGCAGCCAAGGGAGCGGGTAACATCTCGTTCCGCATTTTGGAAACCACCCGTGACATCCCTGTCTGGCTGGTCGATATCCTGCACGGAAGCGTTTCGCAATTACAGGCCGGAGCCCCCGTCGAGGTGGGCGAAGATGACATCCGGGCCAACGAGTATCATTTGGTGGCGGGTGATCAGGCCTACCTGGACGGCATACTTAAAGGGCTGGTGCCTTTGCACCTGTTGGCCTTATCCAATTACCCGAATCCGTTTAAGGGTTCCACGCTTATCCGGTACTCCTTGCCGCGAAGCTTCGGCAGGGTGAAATTCGACCTCAAGGTGCGCGATTTCAAGGGTCGCGTGGTATGGGAGAAATCGGTCCAGGATGGCACTGCAGCCCTCAGCTACCTGTGGGACGGCCGCGACCGCGGTAACACCGTGCTTCCCTCGGGAGTCTACTCCTTGTCGCTAACCGCCCAGGCTCCCGGCAAACCGGCCTACCGGGCCGTACGTAGCATCCTGCGGATGTAAGATCGCCGGAGGGAATCGGCTAGACCGGTTTTCCGCCTGTGCGGCTCACCGCTCTCGTTTCGTAAGCGCATCAATGAAAAGCCCCGCTCCGGT
>JAHFCH010000175.1 GCA_023249635.1 Fibrobacterota bacterium | reverse complement strand
TTCCCATACGGTATATACAGTCACGACTTGGACGAAGGACGGACGCAATCGACGCCTGATCGCCACGGAATAGGGATTTCTCCAAACTCCCCATAGGCGGGCCGGAAAAAGCCCACCTCGTCCGCGCCTCCGAGGGTACCTTACTGACCGGGGCGGGGCTCTCGCGCAGGGGTTTTCCATGCACGAGCAGGAAATCGGTTTCTTCAAGATCGCGGCGGGGACCTGGCGGCTGGCTTTGCTGCTGGTCGCGTCAACCCATGCCGCCACCTGGTTCGTCGCCCCCGCCGGCGACGATGCCGGTCCCGGATCGCAAATCCGTCCTTTCGCGACGCCGCAACGCGCCCATGATGCGTCGTCCGCAGGCGATACCGTCTGGTTCCGGGCCGGGGTCTACCGGTTGGCGGGAGCGCGCAACGCCGGCTTCAATGCCAGCCGCAGCGGCACGGTCGATAAGCCCATCCGCTTCTGGGCCTATCCCGGCGAACGGCCCGACTTCGATTGTTCCGGATTGGATATCCAGGATCGCATCAAGGGCATCAACGTTACCGGCAGCCATCTCCACTTCCGCGGCTTCGCCCTGCATCACGTTCCCCAGCGCATCACCACGGCGCATGAAAGCTGGGGCATCTGGGTGTCCGGCAGCGGCAATGTTTTCGAGGCCCTCGATCTGCATCATAACCAGGGTCCGGGACTGTTCATTGCCGAGGGCGGCGGCAATCTGGTCCTCAATTGCGACTCCCACCACAACTACGATCCCCTCTCCTCCAACGGTGCGGGCGAGAATGCCGACGGGTTCGGCTGCCATTCCGATAAGCCCGGCAACGCCTTCCGCGGTTGCCGATCCTGGTGGAACTCCGACGACGGTTACGATTGCATCAACGCGGAATCGCCGGTACTGTTCGAGCGGAGCTGGTCCTGGCTCAACGGCTACCTGCCGGGCAGCACCACCTCGGGCCGCAACGGCGCCGGCTTCAAGGTGGGGAAGAGCCAGACAGGAGTGCGCCACGTGGTGCGCTTCTGCGTCGCCTTCCAGAACAAGGCCCAGGGCTTTTACGCCAACCATTCCCTGGGCGGGAACGACTGGATCAGCAACACGGCTTTCGGGAACAAAGGGCCGGGCTTCGACATGCTCTCGGATACGCTGCTCGTAGGGGACAAGGTTCACCGCTTGCGCAATAACGTGGCGGTAGGCGGAACCGCCATAGGCGATGCGGGCGCGTCCGATATGCGGGGGAATTCCTGGAACTTAACTTCGGCGCCGGTCGCCGGGGATTTCCAAAGCGTGGACACCGCGGGTGTATCGGGTCCGCGCCGCGCCGATGGCAGTGTCCCCGCGCTCGCTTTCCTCACGCCCAAGGCCGGCGGGGCCTTGGTCGATTGCGGGGTCGAGTCCGGCTTTCCCTTCGTAGGTCAGGCGCCGGACCTCGGTGCCTTCGAATGGGGGGCAGGGCCGGACGCCATCCGCGGGGTCGGTCGCATGCGGGCGCGGACCGGAATAGTCCGCGCGGATTTGCGTGATGCCCTTGGCCGTTGGTTCAGCCGTACCGGCGCGCGCCCGTGAAGGCGAACGGCTGGAGCTGCTGCGCCCTCCTGCTGGCGGCAATAACCGTAGCCTACGCCCAGGCATCGGGCCCAGCCGTCGTAATTGACGCGGCCGCGGGTTGGCGTTTCGATTTCGGCCCCGGCCCTGCGGCTTCCGGTTTCACCCGCGTGCAAGCCGGCGACGGCTATACGGCGGCAAGGGGATACGGCTTCGATCTGGGATTCCCGGTGCAGTGCCTCGATCGGGGCGGCGCCGATCCCCTGACCCAGGACTTCTGCGCGTCCAAGGGCTCCTTCTATTTCTCCGTGCTCGCGCCCCGGGGTAACTATATGGTTACGGTAACCTTCGGCGATCCAGCCCAGGCCGCCGCCGCCGTGGTCAAAGGCGAATCCCGCCGCCTCATGCTCGAAAACGTCCGGGTCGCCGCGGGGGATACCGCGGTACTCGCGTTCACGATCGATTGCCGGGTCCCGGGACTGGCCGCCGGCGGGGAAATCGGCCTTTCGGAAACGGAACGGGCCTCCCTCGATTGGGACGGCAAGCTCACGCTGGAATTCGCCGGTGCCTGGCCCGCCATCGCCGCCCTGGAGATCCGCCCTGCCGACAAGCCTATGCAGGTCTTCCTGGCCGGCAACTCTACCGTATGCGATTGGGAGAACGAAACGGAAACCTCGTGGGGCCAGATGTTCCCGAATTGGCTGGGTGCCGGCGCTGCGGTGGCCAACTACGCCAAGTCGGGTCTCACGGGAGGAAGCTTCATCAGTGAAAGACGGCTCACCGCCATACTGGAGCGTATGCGCATCGGGGACCGTTTGCTGGTCGAGTTCGCCCACAATGACATGAAGGGAGCCATTCCCGGAGCGCTCGCGACCTATCGCGCCAACCTGGGCAAGCTGCTCGATTCGGCGCGATCCCATGGCGGCATTCCCCTCTGCGTGACGCCCACCGCGCGCCGCTCCTTTGATGCGCAGGGGAAGGCGCAGAATACCTTCACCACGTCGGAAGGCGATTATGTCGCGGCCATGAAGGTGGTGGCTTCCGCCCGCAACGTTCCCGTCATCGATCTGAACGCCATGAGTTCACGGTTCATCGAGGCCCTGGGCCCGCAAGGATCATTGGCGGCCTATTTCACCAACGACAATACCCATTGGAACGATTATGGCGCCTACGAGCTTTCCCGCTGCGTTGCCTCGGGACTGCGCTCCGCCGATCCCGTCCTCGCCGATCTGCTGCGGACCCCCGCCGGCTTCGATCCGACTCATCCCGATCCCGTCGCGGCCTTCGCTCTGCCCCTCAGCCCGGATGTCTCATTGCGCAAACCTGCCGCCTTGGTCGCGCCGACGTCCCCGCGTCCATCCGCACGGCCCGGAAGGATATCGCTCGGCAACCCATTCGCTCCCGTGTCCGCAACCGGCAGACGGCTCCCGGCCCCGCCGCGCCGGAAGGCTTCCCCAACCCCCTAATCCGGCCCCCGTTTCCCCGGTTTTCCCGCAATTCCGCCCGCTTAGCTAACTTTCGGCGACCGGATCGGCAACCCGGCCGTTCGCGGCCGGCGGGGCCCTGGCATAGCGGATCCGGCCGTACCAGGCGTTACACAGATTGGAAGCGAAGGAAACCCATCCCCGCGGGAGGGCTTCCGGAGCGGAATGGAAGGGCATGGCGATAAGCGATAGAACGACCCAGCAGGAGCTGTACGAGAAGTACGCGCCTATGATCTACCGCCGTTGCCTGCGCTTCCTGCGCTCCAAGGAAGATGCCCAGGATGCCACCAGCGAGGTGTTCCTCAAGCTTCTGGAACATTGGGAGTCGGTGCAGAACCGGGATTCGGCCCTGTTCTGGATCCACCGTACGACCACGAACCACTGCATTTCGCTGTGGCGACGCAAGAAGTTCCAGGGGCCCGATAACGAGGATGGATGGGAAGACAGCCCGCTGCACGCGGACGACTCGGAGGAGAAACGCATCATCCTCCGGGATATCTTGAACAAGCTCCTGTTCCCATGGGACAAGAAGGTCAAGGATATCATCATGCTCACGTATTGGGACGGGTACACTCAGGATGAGATCTCGACCATGACCGGGATGGCCCCTTCCACCATCCGCAAATACCTCACGAAGTTCCGTCGCTCCACCGAGCAATGGAAGCTTGAAAAACTGGAGGGCCAACATGCCTACTGAAACCTGCAACCGCGTCCTGGTAGAGCGGTATTTCCTCGGTGAGGGTGGGGTCGACGAGAAACGCGCCGCGCGCGCGCATCTCGACGGCTGCGCCGAATGCCGCGGCATCATGACCGGGCTCGAAAAGGAGCGCCGCGACTATCTCATCGCCCATCCCTTCCGCGAATTCGCGGCCAAGCGCTTGCCCGCGGAAGCGTCCGCGGAGCCCAAGCGGGCATTCGGCGGATCGCGTTGGATCCCCGCGCTGGCGGGCCTGGCGGCCTGCCTGGTCCTGGTTCCCGTCATCTTCAAAGTGGGGCTGAAGGATAAGGTCATCAGCGACACGGGCTATCGCAGCAAGGGCGGCGCCATGCTCGAGTATTACGTCAAGCGCGGCGCCGCGGTCAATCCCGGAAGCGTCACCGAGGCCTACCGCCCCGGCGATGAACTCCAGTTCGTCTGTTCGGCGGGCAGTTACGGCTATGTTACCCTGGCCAGCATCGACAGCCGCGGCCATGTAAGCCTCTACCGCGCCCCCGTCGGCGCCGATGGCGCCGAATCGCCCCTGAGCCTGCCGGGCAAAGGCGACGAGAAGATCCAGCTGCCCTTCGCGGTCACCCTGGACGAATCTCCGGGTTCGGAACTGTTCGTGATGATCTTCGGCGCGGCGCCTTTGGCCGGCGAGGCGGTGGAAAGCTGGTTGACGGGGGCCTTTACCCGGGCCTCGGGAAACCTGGAGGCTTTGCCCTCCGTGCTGACCCCGCCTCCCGGCTCCGCTCCCAAAACCCCCGCGGGCATCAAGACCCTGCTGCTGCGGAAAACCCAGGCATGAAACCGCCGGCTCCGAAATGGAGCCGGTCCGCCGCCTGGGCATTGGCCTGGGCGTTTCCGCTTTTCCTGTTTTGCGGCGAAGCCCATGCGCGTCGCCATGCCCTGTTGGTGGGGAATAATTTCGGGGGCGAAGGCGTCGACTCCCTCCGGTTCGCCCAGAATGATGCCCGCCGTTTCCAGGACGTGCTCACCCATCTCGCCGGCTTCGACCCCGCCGACGTGCAATTGCTCACCGATTGCGACAGCGCCGCCCTGGACGGCGCCCTGAAGTCCATGCGCGGCCGCGCCGCCGCCGATGATATGTTCCTGTTCTACTACTCGGGCCATTCCGATCGTGATGCCTTGCGCCTGGGAGCCACCCGCTACTCGCTGGAACGCCTGCGCGCCGATTTCCAGGCGGTACCCGGCCAGGTGAAGATCGGTATCTTCGACGCGTGCCAGAGCGGCATGATGACCCGCTTCAAGGGCGGTATGTCCACCCGTCCGATTTCCCTGGATAACCTCAAGAACGTTTACGGCCAGGTGATCATAGCCTCCAGCGCCATGGATGAACGCTCCCAGGAATCGGATCAGCTGGAAGGCTCCGTATTCACCCACCATTGGCTCAACGGCCTGCGCGGCTCGGCCGATCTCTCCGGTGACCGCAAGGTTACCCTTAACGAAGCCTACCAGTACGCCTACCAGATGACCATCGAGACCACCTCGCGCACCCGCGCGGGCATCCAGCATCCAGCCTACCAATTCCGCATTTACGGCGAAGGCGACATCGTATTGGCCGATCTCGCCCAAGGCCATACCGGCATCGCCTTCGGTTTGCGCGAAGAAGGCAAATACCTGGTGGTGGACAAAGAGAAGGGCCGCATCCTGGCCGACTTCTATAAGGGGCCTGAGAAGGAACTGCTGATTTCCCTTCCCGAAGGCCGGTACAATGTGCTCAAAGTGGAAAGGGACCTCTGGCGCGTCGCCGATCTGACCGTCGCCGATGGGCAGGTGGCCGCGTTCAGCCCGGCATCCCTCAAGAAACAGGCCCAGGTGGTCAACGCCATCAAGGGCAGTCTTCCCGAAAATTACCAGGTGACCCCCGGGCCCTCATCCATCGTGGTTCCCTTCGGTCCCGATCGCCGCTGGGGCGCGAGCTTGAAGGTAGGCGAAGGCGCCGGTCTGGCGGGCCTGGCCTTGCTTTGGAACATTGATCGCGAGGTCCAGTTGCAGGCGGGATTCGGCCTGCCTTCCCCCCCGGCCACGCCCGGTGCCAGCGTACCCGATCTGATCGATCCAGCCCTTACCGAGAACAGCCTGTTCATGCTATTGCGCAAATACGAGGGCGCGTACTTCTTCGACACCGGCCTCGACTTCAAAATGACCACGGTGACGGCGCAGGATACCAGCGGCAAGGTTTCCCATTCCGGTTGGGAATTGGGCGTGCCCGTCCATTTCGGATTGGAGATCGGTCCCCGCCGATCCATCTTCGCCACCGTTTCGGTGGGCTATATGCTGATGCTGACGGGAGGCGGCGAATTCGTCACCGCGCATACCTCGGCGGGAACGTTCAAGCACGGGAACACGGAAGAGTCAGGGATCAGCTTCGGGCTGGGCCTGGGGATGTACCTCTTCTAGCGCCGCGCTATAGCGGATCGCGATTACAGGGGCGTTAAACCGGATGTGGAAGGCAATCGTGCAACAGCGGAATGCGGGCGCGGGCCGCTGGGCGAAGACCTTGGCGGCCTTATTGGCGGTGGCCTCGGCGGGCGCGGCCCAGGAGTACAACCGCTTCGGCATTTCCCTGAAGAGCGGGGAAGGCGCGGGACCGATGGGCATCCAACTCGCCTGGAATTTCAACCGTCATGCGCAAGCCTGCATCGGCGGGGGCGGCACGGCGGAACTCATCTCCTTCCTGGATCGCAGCCGCACCGACAGCTACTTCGCGATGGGCAAGCTCTACCTGGATCATCTCTACTTCGAGAGCGGGTACTCGCTCAAGACCACGCGCGCCGAGAACGTATTCGAGGAGAAGGTGCGCCTGGCCAAGCGGACGGAACAAGGGATTCCGGCCTATATCGGGTACGAGTTCGGACATCGGCGGGGATTCTACTTCTCGACCGCGGCGGGCTACCTCTACGTATTCGGGGGCGGCGGGGTAGCGGTTACGCCTCAGATCGACGCCAAGAAGGGCACGCCGGCCAAGAGCGCCGAATCGGGGCCCAGCTTCGGCATGTCGGTCGGCTACTATCTCTGGTAAGCGCGCCCCTGGCTGGCGTACTGCTGCTTTTCGCCGCCGCCGCCGGCGCGCCCCTGGATGGCTTTTCCGCGTTGCACTCTCCGGCATCTCCCGATTCAACGCCTTCGGCTTGGCATGCGGGCATCCTGGGCGTGGCGCCCGGCGTGGTCATTATCGCTGCGGGTGCCGGAGACGGCTTGCGAGCGGGGGATCAATTACGGGTGATGCGCCCGGGTCCGCGCATTGCGCCCCGCGAGAACCTGGTCCTGGAATTACCGGGAGACAGTGTGGCGCGCTTGGAAGTACTGACCCCTTTTACCACGCCCCGGGGCCGCGAAGGTGCGGTTTGCGCCTTGATGAGCGGGGACAGCATCTCGTTGCTGGATAAGGTGGAGCGGATCCCATGAATCGGTACTCCGCCTTGATGCCCATCGGAATGGCCGTCGCGCTGATGCTGGCCGCTTGCCTTGCGATGGGAATGCTGCTGGCGGCCTGTGCCCTGGGCGGCGCCCCGCCGTAACTCGGAGGTTACTTGGCCGCGGCCTGCTGCTTGGGTTCCGAACCCGCGGGGACGCGTTTCCAGGTCTGGCTGCGGCCCAGGAGCGAAATGCCTATGAACCCCCGCACGACAAGCGCCTGCCCACCTGGGGCCAATTCCATCTTGCACTTGTAGATCTTCCCATTCCCGGGATCGAGTATTTGTCCCTTTTCCCAGCCTTGCTTCACAGGTTGCATGCCCCACATGATGGTCATGCCGAGTACCGGCTGATCCTTGCGCGCGCCCTCGCAATCGATGCAAAGCGGGTGCTGGATTTCGTCCGGCTTGCGGAACAGTTGCTCCACCTTCCCGCTCAAACCTTCCTTCTCCGCCTGGATATGCACGATGGACTTTACCCTTCCGGTCTTATCGTCGACGGTCTGCCACCAGCCTTCGGCGGATTGGGCCCGGGCCAGCGTCGCGGAGAGGGAAAATGCGATGGCGAATACGGGTAGGAAAGTGGAGAGCCGGGAACGATGCATGGGACCTCGCTTTCGGGATTGGACGCCGAGGCCTGCGGGGGATGTTCTTGGGCTGGCCATTCCCTTTAATTAAACAAATTATGCGGCCCGTTGGGGCCATTGCCAGCTAGCCGGTCTTCCGTTTGAAGTATTTCACTTCGGCCTTGTGCCCGCTTCGCAACGCCTTTTGGTCCGCCTGGGGCAGCGCTACGATGGCCTGGCATTTTTCCGAACAGCATCCGCGCATCCGCCGGGAACAGGATGGGCATTGGATGAACAGCACATGGCAGGCCGGATTACCGCAATTCGCATGCTGGTCGCTCGCCGAACCGCAAAGATGGCAGCTGGACACTACGTCTTCGGAGATCCGCTCGGCCATGCGTTCATCGAAGACGAAGTTCTTTCCCATGAACTTGTTGACGAGCCCTTCGGCTTTCACCTGGCGCAGGTATTCGATGATTCCGCCTTCCAGCTGATATACGTTGCGGAAACCTTTATGCAGGAAATACGCGCTGGCTTTCTCGCAGCGGATTCCGCCCGTGCAATAAAGGACCAGATTCATGCTTTCCCCTTCCCCTTGCAATTTCCCCTTCACTTCGTTTTCGATGACGTTCAAAGATTCCCGGAAGGTATCGACGTCGGGCCTTAAGGCGCCCTGGAAGTAACCGATTTCGCTTTCGTAGTGGTTGCGCACATCCACCAACAGGGTATCCTGCCCGCTGATGATTTCATTGAAGGCACGCGCATTCAGGTGCGGCCCCACTTTGGCGGCGTCGAAATCCCCGTCTTCGATCCCGTCGGCAACGATTCTATTCCGCACTTTCACTTTGAGTTTCAGAAAGGATTTGTTGTCGTGTTCGACCGCGATGTTCAGGCGGACGCCCTTCAGGAAGGGAACGCTATCGAGAAGCTGGCGGAATTCATCCAGCCGCAGCGCGGGCAGGGAAAGCTGGGCGTTGATGCCTTCTCCCGCGACGTAGATCCGGCCCAACACGCCTAGTTTACCGAAACCCTCAAAGAGCCGATCCCGGAACCCTTCCGGGTCTTCGATCCGGTGGTATTTATAGAAGGAGAGGGTGATCCGTTCCTGGCCCGCAGCATCGATTTGTTTGGTCCGCTCGGGGGCGCTGAGGCGATTGTGCAGCGGATCGGACATGGGCCACCAATTTAGCGACTTTCCCGGCCCGCTTGGCATTGATTATTCAGGGAAAAAAGGCATATTTCCAGGGCTCGGGGTCTTAGCTCAGTTGGTAGAGCGCCTGCTTTGCAAGCAGGATGTCAGGAGTTCGACTCTCCTAGACTCCACCATTTTTCCGCAGCAGGCATTTGCCCGCCGCCTCCCACCAAGGAGGCGGCGGCCTGCTTCTTCCCAAGTACAAGCCAATCAAAGGGTTGCCGATAGGCAGCCTTGATCGCGCCATCGTGTAAAACCGAGTTCGAGCACAGAATTTGCACCAACGCCCGCATTTGGGCCCGATCATGCTTTTGATACAGTAAATAGGCCCTTTCCGCGAGTTCTAACAGCTTAAACCCCTGTTCGTAAAAGGCCTGCTTGGCTCCCTGATGATGGGCCAGGTTTTCGCGCAACTGCTGCAACTCCAATTGCCATTCCTGCGACTTCCTCCGCCACAACTCATCCGGCACCGACCCGTCCAACTTGGCTTCGAATGCCTTCTCTAAGCGGCCCTGGACGGCCTCAATTCGCTGGGTGATGGTTTCCAGCGTGTCCCGGTGGAACCGGGCTTCCTCGGCTGCCGAGGCTTTCAGGCCGGTTTTCATGTCCTCCACTATTTCCCGCCCAATGGTCACCCCATCGACAATATCCCCGAACTGCCGGATCAATTCCTCTTCTCGGACGGCCTTCCGCTTTTGGGAACAAGGCCCCTTACGGCCGGTGCAATGGTAATAGATATATCGGCCCTTCTTGATCTCCGCCGTGATCGCACACCCGCACTCCTCGCAGGACAGGAGCCCGCTAAAGGCGAATTCGTGCTTCTGCTGCTTGGAATGATTCGCCGCCCGGAACGCGGCCTGCACGGCTTCAAACTGCTCCACGGTGATGAGGCGCGGATACGTGCCTTCAAACGCGTGTTCACCGAACTTGAACCGCCCGATGTAAAAAGGATTCTTCAACACCTTCTCCAGGGTGGAAGCGTTGATTTTGGGTCGCGTGGGTTGATAGGTAAACCCCGCCCCGTACAAGTGCCGGCTCAACCGCTCCAAGGAAAACTCCCGCGAGGCGTACCAGGCGAACATTTTCTGGACCCAAGGGCCTTGCACGGGGTCAAGGTCAATGCCCCGGGTAACCTTGTTGTTCCGATAGCCGATGGGCGGACGCCCCGGCGGCAGGCCCTTGGAGGCCTTTTCCAGCATGCCCTTGGTCACTTCCTCGCGCAAATTATCGATGTAGTTCTTGGCCATCAACACCTTGATGCCATGGATGAACTTTTCATGCGACGTGGACCGATGGGACAGGAGCGTCCCCTCCTTGACCAAGTGGATCTCCAACTCATAATCATCGAGCGCGACGTAATCCCGGAAGTTCCGATACAGCCGGTCCGTCTTCTCCACCAGCAAATGCACCGTGGACGAGTGCTTCTGAAAGTACGCCAACATTTCCCCGAACTGGGGCCGCCCGCATTTCTTAGCCGTCTCCACGTCGATAAACTCCTTGGCGACGGAAAGCCCGTGCTGATAGGCATAATCGCGCAACAGCTTGAGCTGTGCGTCGATGGAATAGCCCTCCGCCTGTTCTCGGCTCGACACACGGGCGTAAAGGACGGCTTTGGAAACGGCGGTATTTTTCTTTTCGGGACGCATGGGGAAACCTCCATACTTCAATGCGGGATTGGGTGAAAAGATAGTTAATGAGCCATACTATTTAAATCGTTATAATTATCACATTAGCAATCAACGGTTGGGCGATCCCGTTCGACACTCCCGTGGGTCGGCACCAGAGACCGCGCGAATCTGTGGGTTTAACTCCACTCTCTGCCGCCTTCGCAGCGTTATTGAATGGAATACGGCTGCAACAGGAGAGCCATTTCCTGCCCCATGCCCGCCTGTCCCTGCGCCCGCCCGCCAAACCCGGCCCGCGCTGCACCGCGCCTCGCCCCGCCAACTCCATTCACACCCGCAGGATGAGTGGAGGGATTCCTTTGAAGATTCTGCCGGGCCGAAATTGGATTTTCCGATTCTTGATCTCCAAACCGACCGTTGAGGGAAACGATTCATTCCTATTCCTCCTTTCAGGGAAGGATTCCTTCGTGAGTTCCGCCTGGGCCGCGCAAGCGGGCGGAGGAAAATGCGGCTACCCGGTGCCGGGGCGCATGCCCCGGCAGGGTCCTGGACAGGAGGGAAATAAATTGCGCCCCTTTGGGCGTAATTTATTTCAGGCCCCCGAAGGGATGAGGGGGCCGTCAATCCAAGGAGGAAGGACTCAGGGCAGCGGCATTTTCCGGAGCGTCCACCCCAGGCGGAACTCACGAAGCGACCCGTGAGGGGAGACAGATAGATTTACTCCGCTCCCACTCCTGCACGGAAAAAAAGAGGGGCGCAAGGCCCCTCCCGTCAGGCCGTCACTTCCTCCTCTTTGAGCCCCAGCTCCGCAAGCGCCTTGTGCTTCACATCCCCGGAGAACTCAGGAGAGAATCCCGCGGTGTTGATCCAACCGGAATGCTGCCCGCCGCTGGCCGTGGGCCGCCCTTGCAGGCTTTGCACGAAATTGGCCGGCGGATTCAGGAAGTATCTCCCGTTGGACCTGTCCAACCGGCAGGTGACCCACAACGGTCCCAGTTGGATCCGTACGTAGGCGAGGGTTTTGCCATCCGTTTTGGGCCGGGTGACTTCGATTTCGTATTTGGGCAATTTCATAATCCCTCCTTTTGTTTTTCAGCCCTTCAGGGCCGCGCACGCGGGCGAGGAGAAATCGGACTCCCCGATGGCGGGGCTCGCAAGGCGAGCCGCGGCATTTTCCCAAGACGAGGGAGGTAAAGAAAATTGGGGGGACCGGGCGGTCTCTGACCGCTTGGGGGAACCGATTTTGTTTAAGCCCGGAGGCCGGAGGGATCAGGGCTGTGCCGACCGAAGGCTCGGGAAAAAGGGAACGCCGATTTCTCAGAGCGGAACCCCTGAGGGGTGGAAAGCAAAAGGAAGTTAATACGCTAAATAGTGCTTGCTGAGTACTGCTTGGTCTTTCGGGCAACGAGGCTCCCTGCGAGTTGTTATGAGCCGCGCTTCCTCTTCATCATTCGTGGGGCTCATTTTTTAGGGATGACGAGCATTTAGAAATCTTCTTCTTGTTGAGTCGCGGGTGGGAGCGACATAAAAACGACCATTCTCATACCAAATATGAATTCTATAGTAACCCGGGCTTTCGATCAGAATCACACCACCTTGTTCCATTTCTGAGAGATCAAATCTAAAGTTGCAGAGATCCCTTTGTATTCCGTTTATTGTAATTCCGAAGACATTCTGATAACTATCCCGCTGTACTCGCTTACGTCTTGAGTAGTGTGTCCCGAGATCCAAGTTGAGGTGCCAAGCCATTTTATTGTCCTTTCGGAACGGGAGAATTCGGCAGTGTTCATCTTAGCATTCAGGAATAAATATTTCTTCGAATTATTGGAGTGAATCTCACAATACCCGCACCCACTTGTCCTAGGCCTGCTTTTCCCAGGTTGTGGTGACCCAGCACCATATGAATTCTATTTGGTGGGAGGTGCGAACTCTCCGCCGTCAACACCGTCAAAATAGCACGAGTCAAAAAACCTATGGCTGGATTTCAATTCAGCGGAAATCTTTGGATTCCCTATTTGAAATAAAAAAAGGGCCTAATGGCCCTTCCCGGTCACGATGTTCAGGTACTCGCCCCGCAGGCTTCCCATCTCCTCGGTGGCGAACTCCAGCGAGTATTCGAGCGCGTTTCGCTCGGCAAGGCTCAGGTGTATCCAATCCAGGCAATCGAGAAGTTCGGATTCCCGGTCCTGTAGGGTTTCGTATTCATTCATGATGTTCATTTCTTCTTCCGTGTAACGCATGGCGTCCTCCTGGGTTTTTGCGAAACCGCGTGGTAAATCCGCCTTTCCAGGGCGGTGCGAGGACGAAGCAAGGCTTCGCCAGAGCCTCCCGTGGACGAAAGGAAGGGGGAAGAAAATTGGGGGGGACCGGGCGGTCAAAGACCGCTTGGGGGGAGCCGATTTTCTTGCTCCTTCCTTGAGCGCCCCGCTGCAATTAGAAAGGCGGATTTAGGTGCCGGGCACCGACCCCGGCTTTGAAAACCCAGGAGGACGCCATGCGTCAGGAGGGGGGGAATCTCGGAATGAGAAACGCTTCAGGACCGGCTTCGAATACTCCCGATGCTGGATGAATTTGAACCGTCTCCCGCAACCTGACGAGCTTCGTTGCTTGCATCGCACCTTAAGAGGGCCGTGGAGTGCAACGGTAGAGATCACCTCGATACGGAGACGAGATGCTAAGGGGTTTTACATCTGTTCGCTGTGTTTTGAAATACGATCAGGCCTCACGGTGGAACCCCTTTTGAAGGGATGGAAATTCCTACCACGATTTACTGAAGTTGCCCTCTCCGGACCCGGAGGGGACTATTTTTTTTTGATGCTCACATTCTAAGGGCTAATATTCCAGAGGGTTTCCGATTCGTTACGGCAAGTGTAGCATTCATCCAGATCGAGACTGAAAGTACGAAGTTGATTCTGTGCCTCTTTGCAGACTCTTGGCTCAAAGGGGGCCATTTCCACGGCCATACTATCCGTTTCCGGAGGGGCGGGCGGTTATGACTTCAATGATTCCCTGAGCCCCATTGATGGCTTTGCCTGGGATGTGATTTTTTTCCTGCGGTGGTTGACCGCTCTCACCGCGCATTTGCCGGACTAAATCTTAGACGGCTTGAACGACTCCCCCGGAAAAGAAAGTGCCCAGAGCCTGGCTTCTCGCGATCTCAACTAGTTTTCGAGCTGGTGTCCTTCGGTGCTTGTATCACTTGTTCAAGATTGATTTCCCTACTTCAACCGCAAGATCCACTTTTCATCCAGAAGCCAGACTTCTGAATAAACGCAGTCATCACGGATGGTTAGGTATTCTTGGAATCGGGATATATACTCCTTCCGGATATGGAAGGCGCCATTCAGGTACATCACAAGTATAGCTGGAAGATGCTGGAAGTTGCGCAGCTTCATCTTATCATCCAAGGATCGCTGGACCGCTTCGAGAAATTCGTTTTCCGTCTCGTAGGCTGGATGATCCTCTTCGTCACTTAGTAGGCAAAATCCATCTCCGTTCCTTTTGATCCGGGCCTTCAATCCGACTGATTCCAGGCGGAAGAAGATCCGTTCATCATCGGTATCCGGAGATGGGATTGACTCCATGAACTGCCCTAAGGTTTGAAATACCTCCTCGGAGTTCTCGGAAAGGATTTGCCATCCGGGGTTAGTCGTGATCAGGACCGTGAACGGCCAGGTTTCGAACCGATCCCGAATGGAATTCGTAAACTTCTCGCGATAAACTTGTTCCAGGTGATACCCGGGACGAATAGGGACCTCAGTGACCTCTATGCCGAGGATTTCGCCTTCACATTCCACCTTGAAGTCCGGTGGACCACTATTGAGATGCGCTGAAAAAAGAAATCGTTTTCCGACCTCTACCGCGTATTGAGGTAGGAAGATGAGAAGTTTGTAGAATTCGCGGTCTCGTGTATTGCGTCGAGAAGGGCCGCCAACCCTGCAAAGGAAAGGGTGGTGATATTCCGAAATGTCACTCGACCTTGCCTGGAATCCCATCCACCCCCAACGTGTCAGTATTCCCTGGCGGGTATCTGCGGATTCTCCGGATAGGTCTGCCAGCACTTGCCCCTGATTATATCCCAGGGCCAACGCCGACAGCGCCGCAATGTTTTGC
>JAHFCH010000314.1 GCA_023249635.1 Fibrobacterota bacterium | reverse complement strand
TGAAAAAGGGGCAGGTGACGGTCGGGATAGGATCCTTGCGCCCTTCGGCGCGACCAGTGATCCGGAAATCCTCGGTCTTATGCCGGCATGCGAGAGCGTGCAGGGTAACTTTGCCCGCCGGCAGGGCGGAGATATATGACCTCAAGGGTAAACAAGGAACCTTGCCATGAATGCCCCAAATTCCCGAGGGAAGGGTACTCCTATGCATGCAGTAATTTTTTCTTCCTGGGTCCTCGTTGCCGCGGCAGCTTCGCTTTCCGCGGCCCCATCCATCCGCTATCTCGACAAGGTGTTCACGAACATCAATGTTACGTCCGATATTACGTACGGCTCCAACTTGATGCCCGATGGCTCACCCTTCACCCTGAAGCTGGACCTTTACCAACCCGCCGGCGATACGGCCAAATCGCGGCCCTTGGTGATGTTCATGTTCGGCGGTGGGTTCGCGGTAGGTTCCAAGACGGACGGCGATATGGTTTTGCTCAGCCAGACCTTCGCGAAGAAGGGGTATGTAGCGGCCTCTATCCAATATCGGATCGACCCGGCGCTCTATTCCGTAAAACCCCCGGACCTCGTGGCCAGGGCCGCGTTCCGCGGCATGCAGGACGCAAAGGCCGCCGTACGCTTCCTCCGGGCGCATAAAGCGGAGTATAAAATCGATGATTCAAGGATCATGGTGGGCGGTTGTTCCGCCGGGGCGGCGCTCGCGCTCGACCTCGCCTACCAGGATGCCAACGAGATACCTGCGGCCGTCGATACCAACCAATTAGGCGGCTTGGAAGGCAACAGCGGCACTCCAGGGATTTCCTCCGCCGTCAATGGCGTCATCAATAATTGGGGCGCCATCGACTCAACCTGGCTGAATGGGAATTTTCCCGTGATCAGTTTTGCGGGGACGGCGGATCCCCAGGTGGCATACGATTCCAAGGGATCCCAAGCCGGCAGCGCCTGCATTTACCGGGTATTGTCGCGGCAAAAAGTCTTCACCGTGCTGAGACCCTTTGTCGGCATGGGGCACGGGATGGGAACAGGCGATCCGCGCTACGACACTCTGCTTACCATGTCGGGGCAATTCGCATACGATGTCCTTTTCAAGAATCCCACCACTGCGGCAAAGCCATACTCGCAAGCGGCAAGCCAGTCGACGCTACGGCCGTTGTCCCGCTCATTGGTATCCTTTCACGGAGCGTTGGGAGCCAAGGCGCCGTTGCCCGGTCTGGGAACGATTTATGTCCTCGATGGAAGGAGAATAAGCCGCGCGCAAGGCGACTTTCACGCTGGCCAAAACGCATCCGGGGTATTTATTACCGGACATTAGCAACCCGATGCGGCAATCAAAGCGGGCACAAGCCGTGCCCGCTTATTTCCTGAAATCCGTCGCCCATCAGGTTTCGAACATTTATACTCTATGAACTTGTTTCAAATGACTCCTTATGATTGGAAATCACTGGAAGCACGGATACCGGTTTACAAACAAGCCCAAGGGACTTTAATTTATGTTGACCAAGCTTCTCTCGAACTCCTTGCCGATCGCTCTGATCGCAGCTCTTGCCGCCGTCGCTTCGGTTCCGAAATCACCCGCCAACTCAAAAGGACAACACCCCATGAATTTAGAGGAAACCAAAACCGCCCTGGTCGGAGACTGGGTCAGCATCGCCCCGGAAATCCGCCCCAGCTCCACCAAGAATCCCGACGGGACCCTCAAGCCGTTCTACCTGAAGCGCGCCTTCAAATACATCGCCGGTGATCGTTTCGAATTGACGGTTATAAACTCCGTAGACGCGAATGGAGCGATGCCGCTTGCCAAGATCGTCATCAAGGGCCATATGATCTGGCGTGGGCCGCATCCGATCGCTCCAGGCGCGGAGAAGGTGGACTTCATAGCCGACGAGGGCTACGAACTGACACCTTTACTGCAAGGTTTTGCCGATGTGATGAACCAGGTCGCCGCCAACGGATACGGCAAGTGGGAGGTGAACGGAATGCAAAGCGTCTTCGGCAAGACGTTCACGCCATTCGGCCTGACGGAAGGGAAGAACTTCATGGAATTCGATTTGGTATACGTAACCCATGGTATGCTGTTCTGGGGAGCGCGCAACATAGACGGCCGAGGCTTCGACAAGGAAGAGAATCGGCCCACGAATTTGCAGATTCCGCTCGTCCGCAAGTAGCATTCAAACTTGATTTCGTTTTGATCTGCGTCCCACCTGGGTCGTGGCATGCCATGCCCCCGTGGCATGCCGTTCCAATTAGTGGAATTGGATTAATTGGCGTTTCCGTCTGGAAACAGGAATATTTGCGGTCGGGCAGCGCAAACCCCGACCACGCATATCTTAACCGATGGGGATATTTCGGGAATAGGAATTATATGCAGATGTCACACTTTCCGCGATCGACCGGTAGTAAGTCAAGCATTCCTCTCACCGTTTTTATGGTCGGAATATTTGCTTTTAAGGCATCAGCAATCATCAAGGACACTGCCGCCATGTCCGTAATCGTGAATCGTCTCGCCTGTACATGGAATGCTCCCATCGGCGTTGCCTACACCGGGCAGGACGACGGCGGACCGGAAGTCGGCAATGGAGGATACGCAATTGCCGTCGGCGGGACGGCAAACAACATCAGACTGTGGATGGGGGAATCCGGCATGTTCGATCCGAATAGCGCGGATTACCGAGGCATGGGTTACGTCAACATTTCTTCCAATGGATCCGAACCTGGCGGCGGAACCTATTCCATGCACCAATATCTCCGGCAGGCGTATGTAACCGCCGGCATGAATATGAACGGTCAAGCCATCAGCAGCAAAATCTGGATTTCCGACTCGGACAACGTCGCCTTTTGCGAACTGACGAATAGCGGAAATTCCGCCGTCAACTTGAAAGCAGTCATGAATACATATGATGCCAGCGCATCGGCAGGCGGAGCGGGCGGCGATTCCGTGGCGTGGTTGTCCAAGGACGGGTCCGGCCAATGGGGCTCTGTCCGATACGCGATGGTGATGAAACGATTCGGCGGCGCGGGTAGCGTGAGCACGTCCGGGAGCGGAAGCGCCACCTTGACCTTCACCGTTAATGCGGGGGAAACGGCCAACCTCGTTTTCAAGGTGGGGGACAACTGGAGGGCGCCCAGCAACCCGAAGGACTCAATCGTTTCTTTCATCCGGCCCTTTTCGGCGAACAACAGCTGGTGGTCGAACCATGTCCGTTATTGGGATAGCTTCTGGTATAAGTCCTATGTCAGCTTCAGCAATCCGAATCTGGAAAGATGGTGGTATGGGCATTTGTATTGGCTTGCGTGCGCAAGCCGCCAGGGAGCGACCAATTATGCCCCCCCCACATGGGGCCCATGGACACGGGGCCCGACCAATGATTGGGGAGAGATTTGGGGGAACTATAACGGCCAGGCGCCGTTCTACGGCATGGGTTCGGCCAACCATCTGGAAGTTTTGCAGCCCTATGCGAAGGCCTTGGCCATGCATCAAACCTATGCGGTCCAGCGCGTCGCCTATTCCAATGCCCACCCTTCCGACCCGCAATATATGGGGGCGAATGTCCGCTCGAAAATGCCGGCCGTGTTTCACGGAGGGATCAATAACGGGATATTCACCGGTCGCGGGATACCGGGCGAGGGGAACCTGCTCGGCGGGCTGATTTGGAACCAACCCACGACCGGCGTCAACCAAACGACGCCTGCGGTGGATTACTACAAGTATTCCATGAGCAGCAGCTTTTATTCGGATACGCTCTATGCCATATTGAAGAATCAGGCGGACATGCTGACCGACTACATCCACAATATCGGCAAGGTAAACGGGAAATACCAAATCTGGGGATGCGCGCATGAAAACAACTGGTGCCAAAATTCCACTTATGATATCTCATGGACCCAGTACCTGATGAAGGAAATGATGGCCGCCAGCATCGCCCAGAACAAAGACGCCGCCAGCAGGCCGGTTTGGCAAGGGATCATCGACAGCCTGCAACCCATGTTGACCACTACCCGGAACGGCCAAACGATCATTTCGGAGAGCGTGGAGAAGCCCACCTGGAGCGACGGCAACATCAACTGCGTTCTTCAATGGGTAGCGGCGGGGATGGTCTCGGCGGGTTCGGACCCGACACTCCTGGAGACCATCAGGAATACCTTAAAGCAGACCGGCAGTTGGG
>JAHFCH010000013.1 GCA_023249635.1 Fibrobacterota bacterium | reverse complement strand
ATGGAGATTACGCGGCAGGAAGCCAAGCTGGAAACCACCGGAGCCAAGCCGGTTATCCCGGAGCTGATCCGCCTGGTGGTGGAGCGCATCGCGTTCGAAGCGCGCGAGGACAAGGACTATGTCGATCAGAAGTCCGGGGTTTCCGCGCGGTTACCCATCGCGGCCATGGAACTGCTGGCCAGCGCGGTGGAATTGCGGGGCGTGCTGACGGGGGAAGCGGCGCCGCGGGCGCGGCTGTCCGATCTGGAATGCGTCGTGCCTGCCATTACCGGAAAGCTGGAACTCGTCTACGCCGGGGAACAGGAAGGGCCGGCCAATATCGCCCGCGCCATGGTCGGTAAGGCCGTCCGCTCGGTATTCCATAAATGGTTCCAGGATCCCTACAACAAGAAGGAGAAATCCCCCGAGGAGAATCCCTTCTATCCCGTGATCAGCTGGTTCGAAAAGGGCAATTCCCTCACCCTGGGCGATCGCATGCCCGATGCGGAATACCGCAAGGCGCTGGAATCGGTGCCGGATATCGGCAAGGTGATGGAGCGCGCGGCCCTGGATGCCAAGGCTCTGGAGGCGGGCAAGGCGGATCGCATGCTGCACCTGGAATTGCTGTTGGAGGGGCTGCATCTGCATTCCCGCCTGAGCAAGGAGAACCTCACCGAGGGATTCATCTACCGCGACATGATGTCGGATATCCTGAAAGGATAATCGGTAACGCCATGGACATCCGTTACGGCCAGGCCCTGCCCGAAGAGGGCGGGGAAGGGGAGGACAAGATCAACCTGGTCGATCTGTTCTCCCAATTATTCCTGCGCAGCAACGGGGACGTGCGCCAGGCCTTGGAATGGCTGCGCCGGATCGCGGAGCGCCAGGGCTGGCTCAACCGCGAGCGCACCTTCGAAGACATGCTCGACGAGCTCGAGGAAAAAGGCGTGCTGCGCCGGGACAAGGAGGGGCCGACCATCACGCCTGCCGGCGATCAGGCGGTGCGGGAATCGGTCTTCGAACGCGTGTTCAAAGGTATGGGGCGCAGTCTGCGCGGCAACCACAATACCGGGCGACTGGGGAAGGGCGGAGAGCGTCAGGCGGAAACCCGGCCCTTCGCTTTCGGCGATGATCTGTCGGATCTGGATTTCACCGCGACCCTGAAGAACAGCTTCCGGCGATCGGATGCGGACCCGGACGATGGGCCCGGCGAAAACCTGTCCGAGGAGGATTTCGAGGTCCACGAGCGGGAGCAATTGGCCAGCTGTTCCACCGTGCTGATGCTCGACATCAGCCATAGCATGATCCTGTACGGCGAAGACCGCATCACCCCGGCCAAGATGGTGGCCATGTCCCTGGCCGAGTTCGTCAAGCGGCATTATCCCCGCGATACCCTGGACGTGATCACCTTCGGGGACGAGGCCAAGGAAATCCCCGCCGACCGGATCGCCCACGTCGCCGTGGGGCCCTACCATACCAACACCTGCGATGGACTGCGCCTGGCCCAGAACCTATTACGGAAGCGAAAGAATACCAACAAGCAGATTTTCATGGTGACCGACGGTAAGCCCTCGGCCGTATTCGACCGCGGCCGGCTGTACCGCAATTCCTTCGGGCTCGATCCCCTGGTCTTGCAAAAGACCTTCGCCGAAGGCCGGGCCTGCCGCAAGAGCAAGATCCGCGTCTGCACCTTCATGATCGCCAAGGATCCCTACCTGATCGAATTCGTGGAAGAGTTCAGCAAGGTATGCGGGGGCAAGGCCTTCTATACCGGACTGGATGGGCTTGGGGAGTTCGTGTTCGTGGATTACGCGGCCCACCGCAGGGGCAAAGTCAGGTAACCAAGCCGCCGTCCCATCCGTCCAATCCCCCGAGCCCTTGCCCGGAGGCCCCTTGGATACCGCTACCGCCATTTCCGTAGTCATTCCCTATTACAACGAAGCCGGTTTCCTGCCGCAAACGCTCCGCTGTTTCCTGGCCCAGACCCGGCTGCCTGACCAATTGATCCTGGTCGACAACGGGTCCACCGACGGCACCGAGGCCTTGTGCCGGGCCGTGCTGGAGGGTTCGGGCATCAGCGAAGTCGTCTACCTGCGCGATACGCGTCCCGGGAAAATCTTCGCTCTGGAAGCCGCAGGCCCGCACGTGCGCGGCGATCTGATCGCCTTCGCCGATGCGGATATCCAGTATCCGCCGCGTTACCTGGAGAAGGCGGAGCGTCTTTTCCGCACCGCGCCCGAAAGCATCGTGGCGGTCATGGCCTTGTACCTGCATACCCCGCCGGCGGGACCCGTCGCGTTGGCCTACCGTTGGGTCATGCCGCATCTATCCCGCCTGTTCCCTACCAAATGCCTTACCGGCGGCGGCGGCCAGGTGTTTCGCACCGAGGCTTTCCGCCAGGCGGGGGGATTCTCGGCGGCGACCTGGGACTACGTCCTGCTCGATCATGAAATCATGCATCGCGTGTTCAAGGTGGGCAAGTCGCGCTATCATTCGGCGTTCTGGTGCCTGCACACCAACCGACGCGGCAATCGCCGCGGAGTGCGTTGGAATTTCTGGGAACGGGCGCTGTACCTGTACATGCCCCCGCCCTTTCTGGATTGGTATTTCTACCGCTTCCTGGGGCCGCGGCTCGCGCACCGGCGCATGACGCAGCTCAAGCTGCGCGAGCAGGTATGGCAGGGCAAAAGCCGCGGATAGGCCGGGGCGCGTTCAGGAGGGTTGCATGCCGATGGAATCCCCGCCCTTGCATTTCACGGAGTACATGGCCTCGTCGGCGCGCTGTATGAACTCCTTGACCGCATGGTGGATTTCCTTGCCCTCGTCGCTGGGCAGGTACTGGGCGATGCCGATGGAGAGCGAAGTGGGCTCGACGCGCAATTTTCGGAACGCCACCAGGATACGATCGCAGATTACCCTGGCGCCTTCGATCTTGGTATCGGGCAGCAAGAGTACGAACTCGTCCCCGCCGTAGCGGTAGGCCGAATCCATTTCGGCGCGGATCTCGGTCGTGAAGATGTTCCCGAGCATCACCAGCAGATGATCGCCGGCCTGGTGTCCCTTGGAATCGTTATAGACCTTGAACTTGTCGACGTCGATGAGCGCGATGGAAACCGGCCGGTTTGGGAAGCGCTTCTGGGCGCGGATCATACGGCCCAGTTCCGCATTCAGGTGCCGCACGTTGTACAAACCGGTCAGGCTATCGGTGATGACCAGCCGCAGCAACTGCTCGTTCTTTTCGTGCAATTGGCTTTCCAGGTGCTTGCGCTTGGAGATGTTGCTGCAGTTGAACACCTCGCCGATGGTCTCCTTGTCCCGGTTGAGCATGCGGGTGACGCTGAGGGAAATCCAGATGTCCTCGCCGGAATCGGCCTGCTTGATCAAAAGCTCCGGAGCCTCGGCGGAACCGTGCTCATCCACGCGGGCCAGCAGGGCGGAGATTTCCACCGGGCTGGCGAAGAGGGCGTGTACTTCCTTGCCCAGTACGTCGGTCTGGGACATGCCGAAGGCGCGTTCCGAACCGCGATTGAATTTGAGGATGCGGTGTTCCACGTCGGTGGTGAATATGATATTGCCCGAATTGGTGATGACCGATTCGAAATACCAGGCTTTGGCTTCCAGCCGCTTCTGCTTGAGCAGGTGGATCTGCAAATCCTCGAGGTAGGTCCCGGCTTGCTTATGCAGCCAGATGCACAGGGTTCCCAGGGAGGCGACGATCGGATAGGCAAGATAAGGTATGTGCCGGATGGCGAGGTACGTCCCGCAAAGGGGAAGCACCATGATGGAGACATACGCGAGGGTGGTTTTCCATCCCCGTTTTCCGATCAGCATTACGATAGGGTGATTTTACCTTTCCAGGGTGCATTCTGCAATGGCGGCGATTTTGCGTAAGCGGGCCGGATGGGCGTTCGGATCAATCCCCTTGGGCCAGGGCTTCTTCCCCCAGCGCCTGTTCCAGTCGCGCTTTACGCGCGGCCAGATGGGCGCCCAGGTACCGGAGCGAGAGGCCATTGACGGCGATCCGGTACGCCTCCCATACCAGCTGGTTCCGGGTTTCCTCCCCCAAATCCTTTTCCGCCGCTTCCAGGCGCGCCAGGTAATCGGCGGGCGGACGCCAACCCGGAGCTTGGGTTCCGGCTTCGGAGAGCACGCGTAGCAGGCGACCTCGGGGAGAGCCGGGATCCGGGGCGGGGTGGACGAAAAGCCCCGCTTCGCGATCGGCGCAACGATGTAATACGCGCGCCAGGCCTCGGCCCCGCTGCCAGGTAGGGTGCGGCGAGCGGCGGCGGTCGCGCAGGATTTGCATTCCCCTTTCGCTATCCCATCCGGTTTCCCAGAGACCGTTGTTTCCGGGCAGCTCGCCTGCGAGAATCCAGGCCGCCACTTCCCGGGGCAGCAGATGGGTGAGACCGGGATGGGCTTCGGCGAGGGCCAGATCGGGTCGAGGGCGCGGATCGGTTTCGATGATCACGTGGCCGCGTCCGTACGGACCCGTCTCCACGGGATTGGACGCCCCGAACAGGCAGAGGGTGGGAGTACCGCTGGCGGCCGCAAGGTGCATGGCGACGGTATCGCCGGTAATGGTCAAGCGGGCGTGGGCATGGATCCACGCCGAGCCGATCAAGGTCGTGGCCCCGCAGCAATCGGTGACGGCGTTCCTGGCGGCGGGGGAGAGGGAAGCGAGGATGCGCGCCGCGAGAGGCTTTTCTTCCGGCGAACCCGTGAGCGCGAAAGGCAATCCGGCGGAAGCGCAGCGTTCGATGAGACCGGACCAGTGGGCCTCGGGCCAACGCTTGCCGGCCCAGGCTGAGCCCGGATGCACGGCCAGGTAGGCGCCCGGGGTAAGGCCGCGGGCGGCATCCGGCCGGGACAAAGGGGGCAACAATGCGGTTACCTGGGCGGGATGATCGGGTCCCTGCGGCGCCGATGCGGAACCCGGATCACCCAAGGCCCGCAGCAAGGCCCGGGCATAGATATCGACGACGTGCCAAGGATTACCGGCGCGATCGGCGGGAATGGCGAAAAGGTGTTCCAGGTAGCGCGATCCCACGCGGAAATTCTCGCCGTCGCGGAATTCCAATCCGATTTTCCGGTCCGCGTTCACGAATCCCTGCAGCAATCCTCCCGCGCGTTCCTGGTACAAGTTCGCGGATAGCGCATAGCGCGTCGCGCGCAGGTCTTCCAGAAAGGCTTCCAGCGCCTTCAGCAAACCGGTGTCGTCCCCTGAATCCCAGTGGGCGCGCAAGGCGCGCTTCGGGATGGGGAAAACCCGGCGGATCAACGGGCTGCCTTCGACGAGGCCGCGGCATTCTTCCGAGACCAGATAGTCCACAGCTACATCCGGCAGCGCGGCTTTCGCGCGGCGGATGGCTTGCAGCGCCATGACCACGTCGCCGGGATTATGGGGGAGGATGACGAGCAGGGAACCGCTCACGCCGGACCGTACTTCCGCTCTTGCCGGGTTTCCTGCAAGGCGAGCAGACGGGCCAGCAAGGCCAGTTGTTCCGGCCTGGACAAGGCTTCGGCTTTGGCGAGCTTTTCCTCGGCTTCCCGCGCCAATCGCGCGGCCTCGGCGGGTTCCATGGGACAAGCATGGCATTTCCTCCACGCTTGTCGCAAGAGATACTAGCTTTCCGGGCATGCCCAAGTACGCCATCGCCTTCATCAGCCCCAAGCCGGCCTTGATCCACCAGGTGGTCGAGATGGATTCCCGGGATTCGGCGTTGCGCTTTTTCTTCAACCAGTTCGTGACCCAGGGCTATTCCCAGGACACGGAGGGTTTTATGTACTTCAAGGAGGATTTCGCGGACGCGGAGAACCCCTTGGGAAACATCCTGGAACTCTGACGGGCGGCTGAGCATGTCGGCCACGCGCAGCATCGGCGTATTGATGGGCGGAATCTCGCCCGAGCATCCCGTTTCCCTGGTTTCCGGGACGGGGATGCTCAAGAACCTGGACCCGACGCGGTTCCGGGGATTCCCGATCCTCATCTCCCAGGACAATGACTGGATTTGGCCCGACCCGGCTTCCGGTTCCGGAACCTATGGCGTGGACTCGGCCGAGCAGGCGGCAGCCTTCCTCATCGATCCTCCCATGGGATGGCATCGCGCGCGTTTCCCGGATTTCCAGGTGTTCCCCCGCTGCGATCTGATGCTCATCGGCCTACATGGGGTCGGGGGCGAGGACGGTCGTCTGCAGGGATTTTTCGAACTCGCCGGGCAGAAATATACCGGCAGCGGCAGCCTGGGTTCGGCCCTGGCGATGGATAAAATTACCGCCAAGCGCATCTACCAATCGGCGGGCATTCCCACCGCGCGGTATCGCGTGCTGGCACGATCTGAATACGTCGGGGTCCGCGCCTCCTTGGAAAAGGAATTCGGCTATCCGGTGGTGGTGAAGAATCCCCTGGGCGGATCCAGTATCGGTATGGGTATCGCCAAGGATGCCGCCGGCCTCGACAAGCTGCTGGCGTCCCTGGGCGCCGATGCGGAGCGCTTGCTGGTAGAAGAGTTCATCGCAGGAAGGGAAGGCACTTGCGGGGTGCTCGCGAACTTCCCACCCCTGGCTCCCACGGAAATCCGGCCGGTCCAGGACGGCTTCTTCAACTACGAAGCCAAGTACCAACCCGGTCGCACCGAGGAAATCACACCGGCAGGATTTCCCAGCGGTATCCTCGCCTCCATGCAGGCCCTTGCGCTCCGCTGCCACGAGGCCCTGCAACTTTCGGTCTATAGCCGCACCGATTTCATCTACGCGGAAAACCGCCCCGGCCCCGATAAGCTTATCGTCCTGGAGACCAACAACCTGCCCGGATTCACTCCTACCTCGCTGCTGCCCCAGGCCGCGGCCCATGCGGGTCTCGGTTACGCGGGGCTATTGACCAAGGTCATCGAAGAGAGCCTTGCGCGCGGGGTGTGAAACCGCCCTGAGCCTACGGCCGCTCCCGGCATGAACCGTCTCTTCCTCGTTCTCGATCTATCCTCCGCCCTGTACGTAGGCCTTGTCGCCGAGGCGCGCACTCTGGCTGCCCGCATCCGGCCGCAGGGCACCCGCGGCGAAAACGCCCATGCCCTGGTGGATGAATGCCTGGCCGAAGCCGGTGCCGGGCCCGGTGATCTGGCCGGGATCTGCGTCGGTATCGGACCGGGCAGCTTTACCGGCATAAGAGTCTGCGGGGCCATGGCCCAGGGCCTGGCGTTCTCCAAGCGGCTGCCGCTGTACCCGTTCTCCTCCCTGGCAGCCCTGGAAACCGCGTCGCCTGCGGGCTTCGAGCCGGTCGCCGCCATCGCCGCCAACGCGGGCCGTTACTACGTGCGCCAGCGCGGGAGCGAAGCCATGCTAACGACGGATGCCCTGGCGGCTTTGGGATCGAGTTCGGCTTGCCTTGCGGTTTCCGGAAACCTTCCCGACCGGGATCGGTTGGCGGGCGTCTTCGCGCGCATCGCGGCACTGGAAGACGGCGCCGATTTCGCGCGCATTGCGGCTTTGGCGCTGGCGGGCGATGCCGTTACCAACGGGGTGCTGCGGCCGAATTACCTGGCGGCCTCGGCCGCCGAAGACAAACTCCGCGCCGGATTGCTCGGGAAACCCGAAACCCATCCGTGACGGTAACTTGCGTGCGACCCATGTCGGGGCCCGATGTCCCCGCGATGATGGCCATCGAGACCCAGGCCAATCCCTCGCCCTGGCGCGCCCATGATTTCGACGCTTTCCTGGCCGACCCGGGACAAGCCGGGGAAGCGGCGGCAGGGGGAATCCGGCGCGCTTGGGTCTATGCCGACCCCGAAGTGCGCGGGTTCCTGTGCGCGGTGGCCGTGGCCGGCGAGGCGGAACTGCAGGCCATCGCCGTTGAGCGTTCCCGCTGGGGCCGGGGCGCCGGCACGGCGCTGATGGAATCCCTGCTCGCGTGGACGCGCGGCCAGGGAATCTCGGACATCCATCTGGAGGTGCGTGAAGGTAACCAGCGGGCGCTGGATTTCTACGCGCGCTTCGGTTTCACGGTGGTGGGAAAACGCCCGCGCTATTACCAGGACAACGGCGAAGCCGCCATCCTTATGAAGAGGAATTGCTAGATTCAAGCCCTCACCATCAAGGTCCGGAGAAACCATGTCCAAGGCAATCCTTTCCACCCGCCACGGCGATATCACCCTCGAATTCATGCCCGAAATCGCGCCGAACCACGTTAAGAATTTCCTGGAGCTGGCCAAGCAAGGCTTTTACGACGGGACCCTTTTCCATCGCGTCATTCCCGACTTCATGGTCCAAGGCGGTGATCCCAACAGCAAGAATCCGGATAAGCGCCTACATGGCACCGGCGGCTCGGGCAAGAACATCAAGGCCGAGTTCAGTAAAACCCCCCATCTCCGCGGTATCGTTTCCGCGGCCCGCTCCGCCAACCCGGATTCCGCCTCTTCGCAATTCTTCATCGTGGTAGCCGATTCCTCCCATCTCGACAACCAGTACTCCGCCTTCGGCAAGGTGACTGAGGGGCTGGACGTGGTGGACAAGATCGTGGCCGAGGAAACCGATCACCGCGACAATCCCCTTGAGGCGGTTTCCATAACCGTCAAGGTCATCGAGGACTGAACCCGGGATGCCGATCCGGCCGCGCACGCCAGTCCGTTCGTCTCCCTCCGCGCTTTGGCGCCATTGGAGCCTGTGGGTCTGGTTCGCGGTTGCCCTGGTCCTTTCCGTAGGGGGCGTGGCCCTCTGGAAATCGGGCCGGTGGCTGATTAAGGAAGACTCCTTCGAAAAGGCCCGCTGGGCGGTGGTGTTGTCGGGGGAGTCCCGCGATTGCGAGCGCAGTGACGCGGCTATACGGCTGTTCCAGGACGGCCGGTTGGACACCCTGATCCTTTCCGGCACCCGCCTTTTCAAGAACCGCTATCAGTGCGAATTCGTCTTGGATTACGTCGCCCAGCAAGGGGTGCCGCGGGACAGGGTTTTCGAGTTCCGTCAGGACGCCTATTCCACCCAGGAAGAGGCGCGCCTGCTTATCCGCCAATTCCATTTGATGGATTTGGACACGGTGCTGATCATCACCTCTACCTACCACACCGCGCGCACGCGCCGGATCTTCCGCAAGCTCACCGGCGGATATCCCGTGGTCTTGGTGGCGGCGGCGGAATACCACGTGTTCGATCCCAATGCATGGTGGTCCAACCGGGAGAGCCGGAAAATCTGGTTCGGAGAGTGGGTCAAGACCCTGTTCACTTGGTATGAACTGATGGGCGCGCCGCCGGAAACGGGCAAGGCCGATTTCCAGGGCCTTACGCCCGACATCTGGGCTTCCAAAACCGGGGCAACCCTGCCTCCCTTGCCGGTCGATACCGCCAAGGCCCCGCCTGCGGCCGCTGAGGACGGAAAGCCGGCCAAGGACAGCCTGGGTAAGGATGCTGCCGGGGAGAAGGCTGCGGACAATGGCGGCGAGAAGGTCGGAGATAAAAGCCTGGAGAAGGCCGCGGAAGAAAAATCGGGTTCCGACAAGGTTTCGGGAACCGCGGCCGTCGACAGCGCCAAGGCCCGGAAGGATTCCGTGAAGGCCGCCGAATCGAAGGCCAAGGCGGAAACCAAGGCTGCCGAGGCCAAGGCCGCGGAAGCGAAAGCCGCCAAGGATTCCTCCGTTGCCGAAGCCGCTTCGGCCAAGAGCAATGAAGCCGCCAAGTTCGCCGCCGAAGCCACCCGCTCCGCGGTAGAAGGCAAGACGGCCACCAAGGATACCCTGGCGAAGAAATCCCTGCCGCGCGCGCCCAAGAAGCCCGCCGGGCCCGCACCCAAGACCGTCAAGAAGGAAGAGAAAAAGCCGGAGAAGGCGGAGAAGGCCGAGCGCCCCGAAAAGGCAGAGAAGACCAAGAAGAAGGGGTAACCCCGGAAGCGTGTTAACTCCGGCGTTACTGGGCCATTCGCCCAGCACGCCGGAGCGGATTACTTCGAAGCAGTCGCCACCAGGTTGGCGAACAGGGCGTCCGCCAGGGCATTCTTACCCAGCTTCCCGAAGATATCGTACTGGTAGAATATCGCCCGGCCCTTGCCGAGCGGCACGCTGAGGATATCGGCGCCCCAGCGCAGCTTGTTCTTACCCCCGTTGGCCACCATGTTGATGCTCCCGGCCGAAACCGTGGAGTTGGGCATGGCTTCCAGGCTCCAATACGGCATGACATCCGCATAGGTCTGATCCAGGATGCAATTGGAGGGCAGGTCCTTGAACTCGGGGCCGCTCAGGGCGTAGTGGAAGCTCCCGAAGGTGCTTCCCGAGGAGCGGAATACCGTGAGTTCGAAGGGCAGCACTTTGAGCCCATTGAGCAAACGCGCATCTTCTTCGGACACGTTGCCGAGGATGATGGTTCCGCCCGCGGCGGCCTTCTCGAAGCGCTTGCGCACGGAGCCTTCCACCAAGGTGGAAATGTCCGACACCACGGTGATGGCCGCGTCCGGGGTGGTGAAGCTGTTCACCGTATCCGGGAAGTTACCCAGCACGCTTACCTGCTTGAGGGGAATCTCAAGCTTGGTTTCCGGCGGGACCAGGAACACTTCTTCGGTGCGGGCCATCTCCTTGTTGTTCTTGGAGAGGTTCAGATCGAATGTGAACCGCCCCTTCTCGAAGCCGACGGGGAACTTGAAGCGGCCGACCAGGTTGACGCCGGCCTTGGCCTTGCCGGGCAGGGACTCCTGGTGCCAGATGCGGCCGTTCGGTCCTTTGACGCGAAGCAGCAGGCCGTAGTCGCCCAGGTGCCCGTCATTGATCATGTGGATCTTGATGGCCGCGGAGGTGCCGATGTACGGCGTGCGATCTTCGGCTTCGGCGATCACGTGGACGGGACGGTTGACCTTGCGGACGGTGTCCAGGCTGGCCTTGGGCTTGCGCTGCCAATTGACCATGCCTTCTTGATGCGCGCCGTAGTCGCCCCAGCAATCCAGGATGTAGCCCGAGATTTGCGGGTTGATTAACAGGGCCTCGATTTGCTTGGCCAAGCCCGCGCGCGCGACGGCGGAGGCTTCTTTCCAGAAGGTTTCCGGATCCTTGAAGATCCCCAGGTTCTTGTCCTTGATCAGCTGGGCCATTTCCTGGTTCAGCTTCTGGGCGTCCTTGAACTCGGAATGGGAAGAGAACTTCTTATGGGCATCCAAGAGTTCTTGCAAGCCTTCCGGGGACGAGACGCCGATGCCGTCGACCAGCACCTTGCCGTCCAAATCGTCCTTGAGGTAGTTGTAGCGCTCCCAATACGATTTGCTGCCGTGCATCCCGTCCATGACGGCCTTGCCGTCCTTGGAGGAGCAGTAAGCCGAAAGCATGGAGTAGGTGCGCACCGAGACCGGGAAACCGATTTTGAGGCGGTGCGATTCGAAGGGGTTGATGGTGGCCGCGATGGGTTCGTAGGCCTTGCCCAAATCGATTTTGCCGCCGCCCATGCTGTCAATGCTCACGGAGCAGAGATTTGAGAAGATGGGGCGGGTGGGATCGAGTTCCGCCGCGTAGCGCAGCAGCTTGTTGCCGTTCTCGAGCACCATCGATCCGTTGTCCGAACCGATCACCCATCCGAAGATGGACGGGTGGTGGCCATCCTGATCGATGAGGGTCTGAAGCTGGTACTTCAGATTCTCCAGGCCTTCCTTGCTCGACTTCTGGCTGTAGCAGGTGGTCTCTTGGAGCACCAGCATTCCCATCTCGTCGCAGATATCCAGGACTTCGCGGGGCAGGGGTGCGCCGCCCGAGCGCAGCAGGTTGAACCCGCTCTCCTTGATCGTCGTGAGTTCCTTCTTGAGATCGAAATCGCCCGGAGGCGCGCCATGCAGGAAGGGGAAGAACCAGGGGTAGGTCACGCCCTTGATTTTAACGGGATGGTGGTTGAGTTTGAATGAGCCTTTTTCCACGTCCGCGCTGCGCATGCCGCAGCGGATTTCCACGTCATAGGAGCCGACCAGGGAAACCTTCACCTTATACAGGAGGGGCTCATGCAGGTGCCATACCTTGCCGCTCTCCATTTGCAGGGTAAGGCTGAAGGTGCCGTTCTCTTTTTCCAGCTTCACGCTTTTCTGCACCACGCCGGTGTCGCCATCCGGGTTGGTGATCTCGAAGGTGAGTTCGGCCTGGTAGTTCTTGGGATTCCAGAACTTGGCCTCGATGGTCATGCGATCGGCTTCGAAATCGGGGAAGCAATTGACGGAACGGATGCCCGATTTGCCTACCATGTACAGCTTAACGTCCCCGGTGATACCCGCAAAGGGCCCCCGGTGGAAGGGGCCGCCGAGGGCCAACTCGGCCGCGGAGTAATCCTGGATCTTGCCTTGGCGATCCAGGGTCTGGACCCGGATGACGAGGTTGTTGTTCTCGCCGATTTTGACGGCCTTGGAGCCATCGACTTCGAAAGGAACGTGGCCGCCCAGGTGGACGCCGAGGTCTTCGCCGTTCAGCCAAATCTGGGCATGGTGTTGGATGGAACCGAAACGGATGAAGAAGCGCTTGGGCGACTCCTTCTTATCGACCTGGAATTCCTTGAAATAATACGCGATATGCGCGTTTTCCTCGTTCGATTCGAGGTTCCAGACGTGGGGAAGGCTCACCTTCTTGGTCGTGGCGGGTTTCTTCCGGTACCACTGGTCGATCAGCCCGGCGTCAACCGAGTCAAAGCTGAATTCCCAGGAACCGTCCAGTTTAACAATGGTGGCCATAACACTCCCCGGTGCGGAAAAGCTGCCGAAAATACCCAGAAATAGGGTGATGAAGATAGTAAATCCCGCAGGATTTGGCCGGAATCAAGGGGTTGGGGGCACGCGCTCCAGGTTCGGAGCAGCGAACGAGCCGCTATCGGCCGAGCAGGCGCATGTACCAGTCCAAGGCATCTTGCGCGAAGAAGGCGGCCAGCGCCGTGCCCACGCAAATGTAGGGTCCGAAGGGGATATGCCGTTGTTCGTTGAGCTTACGGAGCAGCATCATGGGCACTCCCACCAGGCATCCGAGTATGGAGGCAAAGATAAGACCGAACAGGGCGGTCTGGATCCCGAACAGGGCGCCCGCCATGGCCACCAGCTTCACGTCGCCCAGGCCCATGGCCTCTTTCTTGAGCAAGATGGAAGCCGCGAATCCGATCAGCCACAAGAAGGCGCCCGCCCCCGCCGCCCCCACCAGGCTTTGCTGCCAGGTAATGCCATCGGGTATGAAGCTCAGTCCCAGCCCGATGAGGATACCCGGATAGGTAAGCAGATCGGGAATGAGGAAATGCCGGAAGTCGATGACGAAAATGGGAACCGAGGCCAGGACCAGATAAGTGAATCCGAGCTTGAAGCCCAGTGGCAGGTCGGCCCCGGGAATGGAAAAGTATGCCGCGCACAGGCCCGCGAGCGCGCCGGTCAGCGCTTCGATGAGGGGATATTGCGCGCTGATGGGGGACGCGCAGGATTTGCATTTGCCCCGCAGCACCACCCAGGCCAGCACGGGGACATTCAGGTAGAAGGGTATGCGGTATCCGCAATTCATGCACCGGGAAGGCGGCCACACCACCGATTCCCCCCGCGGCATGCGGTAGATGACCACATTGAAGAACGACCCGGCCAGCAGGCCAAAGAGGGTTGCGACGACGATGATGAAGAGGGGAGGGAGGGAGGGATTCGCTGGGTCCATACTTTGGAGAGGTCTAAGGTCTAAGGTTTAAGGGGAGATGCGTACTTCAAGCATATCGGCTCTTGCCTCCCCTTAAGCCTTAGACCTTAGACCTTAAACCTTTCTTTGGCATTCTCACACGTTTCGCTCACCGGAGCAACTCCGCCCTCAGATTGTATAGTCATCCGTAAACACCTTCGACCCCTTGGGTACCACGAAGGCCGTATCGCCTTTCGCGAGGCCTAATCCCTGGAACTCTTCCTTTGGCACTTCGACCTGGATTTCCGGGCCGGAAGGGGTGGAGAGGCTGACGCGTACGGAAAGCCCGATGGTACGGAAATGCACGACCTTGCCTTCGATGGAATTGGGCTCTTCGCGGGTACGGTGCAAGCTCAGCTCATGCGGGCGGACGTAGACGGGTTGGGCTCCGGAATCGGCGGAACCGGGATGCACCAGATCCAGGAGACCGGAGGTCGCGCCGCCGTGGCCGATGCGGCTGTGGAAGATGTTCACGTTCCCCAGGAAATGCATCACGAACCCGTTGGCGGGATGATGGAAAATCTCTTCCGGCGAACCGATCTGTTCCACGCGGCCGCGGTTCATGATCACCACGCGATCGGACACCTCGAAGGCTTCGTCCTGATCATGGGTTACGAAAACGCTCGTCATCTTGAGCTCGTCATGCAGGTTGCGCAACCAACGGCGCAGATCCTGGCGCACCTGGGCATCCAAAGCGCCGAAGGGCTCATCCAAAAGCATCACCTGCGGGCGCGCAGCCAGCGCGCGCGCCAGGGCTACGCGTTGCTTCTGTCCCCCGGAAAGCTGGGAAGGGAAGCGCCCCCCGATGCCATTCAGTTGGATCAGGTCCAGCAATTCGTCCACGCGCCGTTGGATCTCCTCCTTTGACCGCTTCTGGATCTTCAAGGGGAAGCCGATGTTCTCTTTGACCGTCATGTGCTTGAAGAGGGCGTAATGCTGGAATACGAAGCCGACTCCGCGGTCGCGTACGTTGAGTCGCGAAGAATCGGTTTCCCCGAACAGCACCTCGCCCGAGTCCGGGGATTCCAGCCCGGCGATGATGCGCAGCAGGGTGGTTTTGCCGCAACCCGAGGGGCCGAGCAGGGCAACCAGTTCGCCATCGGGAACGTCCAGCGATACCGAGTTCAGGGCCTGGGTGCCCTCGAAGCGTTTGACCAAATTGCGGATGGAAATTTGCATGGAATTTGGATATCCTATCAAACCTAGTGGAATGATAGGAAAGGCTATTCCGGGCGTCAATGGCTGCGGCGTTGCTCCAGCCAGGCCAGTGCGTCAGCCTCCAATTGGGGCCGCGGATAATCCAGGGTAATCACGTGGTTGCCGCGTTCGTACAGGATCAGGCGTTTGTCCTCGGAAGCGAGGCGTTGCATCAGGATGCGGCTGGCCCGGACATCGCTGGTATGGTCGTGATGGCTATGGAAAATCAGGGTAGGGGATTGGATGGTCGCCAAGGACGGCTTCAAGCGCCGAGCCGCCTCGACCACGCTGACCATGGAAGCGGATGGCATGGAGGAGTAGGCGATATGGCCCACTTTGCCCTGGGGATCCTCGATGGGGCCTCCGGCACTTTTGCCCAGCATGGCCGGGAGGGGTACGCGGCCTATCAGCCAGCGATTGGGGATGCCGAAGGTGGAGCCGGAGGGCACCAGAAATGGGGCGATGAGCACGAGCCCGGCCACCTTGCCGGTGAGCGCCAGGTGCAGTCCCAGCAGCCCGCCCATGGAAAGCCCGCAGATGAAAACGCGCTCGTGCCGAGCCTGGAGTGCCGCAAAGGCGGATTGGCTGGCTGCGAGATAGTCGGGGAAGCGGGTCGGGATCAGGTCTTCGACCCGGGTACCGTGCCCCGGGAGCAAGAGCCCCTCGCACCGGAAGCCGGCCTGCGCCGCGCGTTCGGCCAGGAAGCGGAGTTCGCGCGGGGTGGAGGTCCAGCCATGCAGGAACAGGATGGCGTCCCGATTGCCCTTGCCGCCGTCGAAAACGAAGGGCTCCGCCCCCCGTATCACGCCGGTTACGGGGTCGCGCTCCCAATCCCGCCGGCTCTGCGCGCCCGCCATGGAAGGCTCAGGCCTTGCCGGATTTCTTCTTCTTGGAACCGCCGCGGCTATTCGCCACCAATTGCTTGGTGATATGCGCGTAGGCCTCGTCCACGGTGGCGCAGACCTTGAAGAGTCCCAGATCCCCCGGGCTGATCATGCCGGTCTCCACCAGGTAATCCATGTTGATCACCTTGCTCCAGAACTCGGCTCCATATAGCACGATCACCATCTTCTTGGTGATCCGCTCGGTCTGGATGAGGGTGAGCACTTCCATCATCTCGTCCAGGGTGCCGAACCCCCCGGGGAACATGATGATGGCCTTGGCCATGTACACGAACCAGAACTTGCGGACGAAGAAGTAATGGAAATCGAAGTTGAGATGCGAAGAGATATAGGGATTGGCGTGCTGCTCGAAAGGCAGGTGGATGTTGAGCCCGATGGACGGGCCCTTGGCGATGGAGGCGCCCTTGTTGGCCGCTTCCATGATGCCGGGTCCGCCGCCCGAGCAGATGGCGTACTGGTTCTTCTGGGACTTGTTCCACTCCGACAGACGCCGGGAGAGCTCCACGGCCTCTTCGTAATACCGGGACATTTCCACGTCGTGGCCGGCCTTGGACAGCTGGGCCGGTTTGGTGCCCTTCGCCTTCTTCAGCTTGCGAAGGTTGTCCTTGGCCTGCTTTTCGGGCAGGATGCGGGCCGAGCCGAAGAACACGATGGTGTCGTCGATGCCATGTTGCCTAAAGCGGTATTCCGGCTCCAGGAATTCGGCTAGGATGCGGATGGCGCGGCCATCTTTGTTGTGGAGGAATTCCTTATCCATGAAGGAGAACTGGACCAGCCCTGATTTGCTCATAATTCGCGCGTTCACCTTTGCTTGGCGTTGACTTGCGCGGCCATGCGCCGCTGCTTGAGTTTCACATTTTTAGCAAGTTTTTGCAACCGCGACCACTTCCTTGGGCCGGCACGCACCGGACCGTGGTAGCGGAATGGGTCCGTATGGTATCCTTTCCGCGTGACGCAAACGTACGCGCCCTTCCGCACCGGGGCCCTCAACTCCTTCGGCATGAAGGCTTCCCAGATGCTGCGTTGGCGCATGCGCGGGTTGTTGCGAATCCTCCCCAAACGCGCTTCGACCGGCGCGGATTCCGATCCCGGCTCCGTCGCCGCTGCCGGCGCCGCCTACCGTATCGCTTATCTCTTCGCCGGTACCTACGGGGACTTCGTGCAAATACTCGCGCCCCTCCGTCGGCTGGCCGTGGCGTTTCCCCAGGCCCAGCTTATCCTGCACGGCGGCGATCGCTATGCGCGCGAGTTCGCGTCGGAAATGCCCGCCGGCCTGCGCATCGCGGAGCCGGGGGAGATCTGGTCATGGGCCTGGGCTCCCCTGGATTTGCTCGTGACCAATTGCGTCGGCGTGTACCGCGTGCGCTTCGATTTCGCGGCGCGCTTCTGCGCGCGCAGGTCCTTCGGGTTCCGCCATGCCCATGAGACACGCCGCGGCGGCTATGCGGGAACCGTACCCCTGCTGCCGGAGGTCCGCAGTTTCGCCGAGGAAAACCTGAAAGTATTGGATATCGCAGGGGTTCCCGCTGCGGCCGGGCAGGCTACGCATGCCTCCTCCGCAGGATTACCCGCGACAGCGGGGGCGCCTGATCCCCTGGTAAATCCCATTGGCTGGTCGTCGACGGATCTCGTGGCGCCATGGGGCAAGGACAAGATCCTGTTCCATATCGGCAGCGCCGGGCTCAAAAAGGACTTCGGGCTCAAGGCCTACACGCGCCTGGTGCTGGGCATACTCAATCATCTCGAAGGCCGTCCGGTCGAGGTGGTAATGGGGCCCGGCGATGAGGACATCGCATTGGAGGTACGCACCGGAACCGGGTTCGTGCCGCAGATGTATCCCTTACCCCGGCTCATCCGCATCCTGCGGGCCTTCGAGGGAACGGTCCTCTGCTTCAACAGCTTCCCGGCGCATATTTGCCATTACCTGGGCCGCTCCGCCATCGTGATGCATCGCGAGGCCGTTCCCTATGGGTATGATTGCGCCCCGCTCCACCGCCAGGTGGTTTTGAGCTCGGGTTCGGACTGGGATTTGGGCGGGGTCTGGGATGCCTTAGGCGAGCCTGCCCGGTCGCCCCGGCGGCGGCAGTAATTTCCCGTCCGGGAAAAAAATGCCCTATCATGGATATATCGGCAAAAACCTCCATGTGGCTTTAGCCTTTTCTTTTGCGGCAGTAATTTCCCCGACCCCCGGAATTTGCCGCAACCTGCCCGTTACCTACCCCCCGGTCTCCCCTTAATCGGGCCGCATTGCGGCTTCGAGGCTTACCGGCGGAATGGCACGGTGGTTGCTTATTTTCCCACCTGAAGGAAAACCTCGCATGTTTCTCAAAGAAGCTTTGTTCTCCAAAACCTCGATACCTCTGGCTGCGAAAAGCCTGGACGCGTGCACGCTGCGCGGCCGCGCCATCGCGAGCAACCTGGCCAATATCACCACGCCCGGGTACCAGCGCATCGAGGTGGCTTTCGAGGATAGCCTCAAGAAGGCCCTGGACGGCAAACAGGTCGCGGGGGTTTCCGACCAGGCCGGGCATATGCAGCTCGGCAAAACCGATTTGGACAAAATCCAGCCCATCGCCTACCGCGCCCAGGATACCACCCTGCCGGGAGAGATCAATAACGTGGATGTGGACATGGAAGCGGCCAAGCTGGCCGAGAACCAGTTGATGTACCAGTTCAGCATCAAGTTCATCCAGGAACGTAAGGGCGACATCATGTCGGCCATTACGGGCCGGGCCTAACGGGGGGAATGACGTATGGGCATGATGGATATGTTTTCGGGCCTCTCGATCAGCGCCAGCGCGCTGCGGGCCCAACGCATGCGCCAGAACGTGATTTCGAGCAATCTCGCCAACGCGGAAACCACGCGCACCAAGGAAGGCGGGCCGTACAAGCGGCAGTTCGTAATTTTGCGCGAGAACATCGCCGACCCGGAGAAGCGCTTCGTGTTCGGGCCGGACAAGATGCAGGGCTTCACCACCCACGAGAATCATATCGCCATTCCCGCCCCGGGCCTGCCGCTGGACAAGGACCATGTGGGGAGCGGGGTGGAAATCGCGTCCATCGAGCAGGATCAAACGCCCGCCAAGCTGGTATACGACCCGAGCCATCCGGACGCCAACGCGCAAGGCTACGTGGCAATGCCCAATGTGAACGTAGTGCAGGAAATGACCGACATGATTACGGCGACGCGCTCGTACGAAGCGAGCGTCACCGCGATGAATTCGACCAAGACCATGCTGATGAAGGCCTTGGATATCTGATGGAAAACCGTAACGGCATGCGCGCGCGGGGAGAAGCCTGATGGCCCTCGACAAGATAGGCGGCGGCGGCTCGGCCCTGGCACGCTTTCAGCAAATGCGCGATGCCGCGCAAAAGAAGCTGGAAGTTCCGGAAAAGCCGGACTGGGCCGCGGTCATCGCGCGCAAGCAAAAGGAACTGGGCACGGGAGCTTCGGCTCCCGCGGGAGCCGGCGGAAACGCCGCCCCCGCTGTGGCGGCACGGATTTCGGAGGAGCGCATCCCTCCGAAACCGGTCGCCACGCCCGATAATAAGAGCGCGGCAGCCGCTTTCGGCGCCGCGGCTAAGGCGGCCTCGACAGCCGCGCCCTCGGCCGTTTACGGCCGGTCGGGTTCGGCGAAGAAACAAGACGCTGCCCCGAGACTCGGGCAGTACGTGGACTTTTTGGCGTAGGAGAGACTATGGCCGACGTGAATCCAATCTTCAATTTCGGGCCTCCCAAGGAGGTCGAGCTCAACCCGGGCAACGGGCAGCCGTCGATCAAGCCCAAAGAGGGCGGGGCCGATTTCGGCAATATGTTCAACGGTTTCCTCAAGGACGTGAACGAAATGCAGCAGAAGGCCGACCAGTCCATCCAAAAGATGGTCTCGGGCGAGGTCAAGGACGTGCACCAGGTGATGCTCGCGGTCGGAGAAGCTAAGGTGGCGTTCAATCTGCTCCTTGAGATCAGGAACAAGACGATGGAAGCGTATCAGGAAGTGATGAGGATGAGAGGGTAGGACGGGGGGAGAGGTTTAAGGTCTAAGGTTTAAGGTGGGATAGGACCCACGCGAATTAAAACCCTAGACCTTAAACCTTAAACCTTTTTTTTTGGCCAACACGAATGACAAACGCAAACTCTCTCCCATTCAGTTCATCGTCACTCACCTTGAAGTCCTGAAGAACTTTTTTCCGTCCCGCCCTTTCGAACGCATGAGGTCTTAAATGTCCGAATACCTGAAGCAACTCATCATCCAGCTCCGCTCCATCTGGGATAAGCTGAACGCCACCCAGAAGGCCATCCTGGTCGCGACTTCGGCGGTGGTGATGGCGGGCATGATCACGGTGATCGCCTGGTCGGCATCGGGAGGTTCGGGCGGGGGATCGGGATCCGATTCCGGCTATTCCACCCTCTTCATCAACCTGGAACCCGAGGATGCGGCCAAGGTGACCGATGCCTTGAAGGAAATGAAGGTGGTCTACAAGCTGGAGAATAGCGGCCGCCAGGTGACCGTTCCCAAAGACCAATTGTATGAGGCCCGTATGCAAATGGCCCGCTTGGGCCTACCCCAGACCGGCGGTCAGGGATACGAGATTTTCGACAAGCTGAACCTGGGCATGACCGATTTCGTGCAGAACCTCAACTACCGCCGCGCCCTGGAAGGCGAATTGCAGCGCACCATCGAAAGCCTGCACGAAGTGGACAAGGCCCGCGTACACGTCACCATCCCCAAGCCCTCGTTGTTCACGGAGAAGAAGGAAGAAGCCACCGCCTCGGTCATCCTGAAGCTACGGCCCGGCGAGGAAATCGACGATCGCCAGGTCCGCGGCATCACCCACCTGGTGGCCAGCTCGGTGGAAGGCCTCAAGGCCCGTCAGGTGACCGTTCTGGATATCCACGGCGTGATGCTAACCAAAGGCTTCGCGGACAATTCCCTGGCGGAGCAGACCGACCATAACCAATCACTGCAGAATTCCGTGGAGCGCGATCTCGAGCGGAAGATCGAGGATATCTTCCAGGGCCTGTTGGGCCCGAACAAAGCGCGCGTTAAGGTTTCCGCCGAGCTGGATTTCGACCAGGTGAACAAGACGGTGGAATCCTACGACCCCAATACCAAGGTCATCCGCTCCCAGCAGCGCGACGAGAATTCCTTGAAGGGCACCCCCGAGCCCGGTTCCTCAGAGCAGAAGGAAGGTTCCATCACCAATTACGAGTTCGACAAGACCATGGCCCAAATCATCAGCACCCCCGGTACGCGCAAGCGCATCACCGTTTCGGTGGCGGTGGACGGGACCTATAAGTTGCCCACCGGCAAGGAAGGCACGCGTGACTACGTACCGCGCACGCAGGAAGATCTGGACAAGTACACGGCCCTGGTGAAGAACGCGGTGGGATTCATGCCCGGCAGCAAAGACGAGGTATTCGTGACCAACCTGCAGTTCGACAACCAGTTCATGGTTGAAGAGCAGCAGGAGATGCAGAAGCTCGAGAAGGATCAACGCTGGGATTGGCTGAAGAAATACGGCGTCATCATCTTCATCGCCCTGTTCGGCCTGTGGTTCTTCCGCGGCCTGGTCCAGAACCTGGCTTCGGCCATGAACCCGCCCATGCCCAAGTACGCCGGCCTGAATTTGGAGCCGGAAGACGACAAAGTTCCCCAAAATGTCCAAAAACAAAAGGACATCCTGGAGCGCGTGGAGTTCATGACCCGGACCGAGCCCATCAACATCGCCAACCTCATCAAAACGTGGCTCCACGAGGAGAAAATACGGGACAATGGGGATAAGAAGAAGCAAGCGGCGGAGAAGGACTAACGGCCATGCCCGAAGCGAAATCGAAACCGAAGGAAGACAAGGAGGGGGGCGCCGCCGTAGTAGCGGGTCTCGCCGGCCTGGGCGGACCCACCAAGGCCGCCGTTATGATGGTGACCCTGGGCGCGGAAGCCTGCGCGCAGATCTTCAAGAGCCTGGACGAAGCCGACGTGGAAATCCTCACCGCCGAGATCGCCCGCCTGGACGGCATCACCCCCGAGATGCGCGAACGCGTACTCGAGGAATTTCACCAGATGGCGGTGGCGCAAAAGTATATCCTGCAAGGCGGCGTGGATTACGCGCGGCAAGCGTTGGAAGCGGCGATGGGCCCCCGCCGCGCCAAGGAAATCCTGGAGAAGGTGCAGACCTCCATCCGCACCACCGGTTTCAGCCTGCTGCAGGACGTCGATCCCTCGCAGTTGGTGAACTTCATCCAGAAAGAACATCCGCAGACCATCGCCCTGCTGTTGGCCCATATGGATGCTTCCATGTCGGCGCCTATCCTCTCGGCCTTGCCGCAGGAAATGCAGGTTGACGTGACCACGCGCTTGGCCACCATGCAATCGGTTTCGCCGGACGTGTTGTCCCAGGTGGAAGAAGTGCTAGCCAACCAGATGAAGAGCCTGTTCGGCGGCAACGTCTCCGAAGTGGGCGGCGTGAAGTTCGTGGCCGAAATGCTCAACCAGGTCGATCGCGGCGCGGAAAAGAACATCCTGGGCAACCTGGAACGCGAGAACCCCGAACTGGCTACCGAAATCAAGAACCTGATGTTCGTGTTCGAAGACATCATGCTGCTCGACGACAAGGGCATCCAGCGCATGCTCAAGGAGGTGGATACCAAGGAGCTGGCATTGGCCCTGAAGGGCGCCAGCGACACCGTGGGCGACAAGTTCTTCAAGAACATGTCGACGCGCGCCAGCGAGATGATGAAGGAAGATATGTCGTTCATGGGCCCGGTGCGCGTGAAGGACGTGGAAGGCGCGCAACAGCGCATCGTGGACATCGTGCGTCGCCTCGAGGACGACGGGGAGATCATCATCTCCGGCCGCGGCGGCGACGACGAGATCGTGGTTTAAGGAATGGAAGCGAGATCCGGAATGCGAGCTGGTTTGCGCGGTATAAGCAAGGACGATGGGCCCGTCGACGGGCCCGCCCGCGTCGTAAAAGGCGCCGATTGGGGTCCCGTGGCCGAGACCGGGATGAAGGGCTTCCAGATGGACGCCATCGCCATGCCCGGGCGCGCGGCCCCCAAACCCACGCCGGAGCAATCACGCGTGGCCCAATTGGAAAAAGACCTGCGCAGGTCCGAGGAAACCGGCAAATCGGCGCTGGCGAAAGCCAAAGCCGAAGGCGAGGCCGCCGCCCATGCGGCGCAAGCCCGCGGCCGGGAAGACGGTCTGCGCGAAGGCGAGAAGAAGGCGTGGGAACGGTACCAGAAATCCATCGATGAACTGCGCCGCAATGCTTCCACGGCCCTCGACGTGATGTCGCAGGAGAAGGCTTCGCTGTTCCTGGAATTCGAAGGCCAGACCTTGGAATTGGTTTCCGCCGCCATCCACCGTGTATTCGAGGGCTTCGCCAAACAGGAGGCCGAAGCCATTCTGCCGCTGTTGCGCAAAGCCATCGCGGCCCTGGGGCAAGCGGCCGCCATCGCCGTAAAGCTCAACCCCGCCGATTTCAAGACCGTCCAGGACAACAAGGATTTCTGGCTCCCAGTGGACGCCGGGCAGAAGGACGTTCGCATCGTGACCGATGAGCGCATCCCCAAGGGGGGCTGCTTCGTGGAATCGGATTCCACCTCGGTAGGCATGCAGGCCGAGGATTTGGCCAACCGTATCGACGAAGAATTGAAGAACGTCTTCGCCGCCAAGGCCCAGGCCCTCCGGAGCACGGATGCCACGTCTTCCCCGGCCGGAAACGACGAGTCGTCCGTTACCGGCGAAGCCGGCGAGTAGCCAGGCAGCCAGGAGGCCCGCGGCCTTGACCCAGGAAAACGAATTCTCCCCATATTCCCGCGCCCTTGATGCCATGTGCCTGGCGCCCATCCGCGCCAAGATCGTCCAGGTCATCGGCTTGGTCATGGAGACCACGGGGCTTTCGGCGAGCATGGGGGAAATCTGTTCCGTGTTCGATGGCATGCGCTTGGTGGGCCAGGCCGAGGTGGTGGGATTCCGGCGGCAGGCGACCTTGCTGATGTCGCTGGGCCAACTGGATGGTTTGCGCCCCGGCATGGAAGTGATGGCCACCGGCCGCACCTTTACCGTACGCGTCGGTCCCCAATTGCTCGGCCGCGTGCTCAACGGTCTGGGCGAACCCATCGACGGACGCGGCCAGATGCTGCTGTCGGAAGAAGGCCGAGTCAACAACGATCCCCCCAACCCTCTCGAGCGCCGCCGTATCTCCGAGCCCATGGTCACGGGCATCCGCGCCATCGATGGATTCAAGACCATCGGCAAAGGCCAGCGCGTAGGCCTCTTCGCCGGTTCCGGCGTGGGGAAATCCGTGCTGCTCGGCATGATCGCCCGCAATTGCAAGGCGCAGATCAACGTCATCGCCCTCATCGGCGAGCGCGGTCGCGAAGTGAAGGAATTCCTGGAGAAGGATCTGGGGGAAGAAGGCTTGGCGCGTTCGGTGGTGGTGGTGGCGACTTCGGACCAACCCGCATTGATTCGTCTCAAGGCCGCCATGGTGGCCACCGCCGTGGCCGAGTATTTCCGCGATCAGGGCGCCGACGTGATGCTGATGATGGATTCTTCCACCCGCCTGGCCATGGCCCAGCGCGAAATCGGCCTCGCCGTGGGAGAACCGCCTTCCACCCGGGGCTATACGCCTTCGGTATTCGCCATGCTACCGCGGCTGATGGAGCGCGCGGGCATGGGCAGCCAGGGATCGATCACCGCCCTCTATACGGTGCTGGTGGAAGGCGATGATATGGACGAACCCGTGGCGGACGCCGTACGTTCCGTACTTGACGGCCACATCGTGCTGTCCCGCTCGCTGGCGCATCGCAACCATTATCCCGCCATCGACGTGCTCAGGAGCGTCAGCCGTTGCATGTCCGACGTGACCGCCAAGGATCACCGCGCGGCCACCGGAAAGCTCCTCAACGCCATGGCCATCTATGCCGACGCCGAGGACATGGTGAACCTGGGCGCCTACGTGCGCGGTACCAACCCGCAACTTGACTTGGCCATCGCCCTGCATCCCGAAATCGATAAATTCCTGATCCAGGCCGTGGAGGACAGCAGCGAAATGACCGCCACCCTGGATAAGGTGACCGCCTTGGCGGGTGTGCTCAAGTGAAACGCTTTACCTTCGACCTGGAGCAGGTGCTCCGGCTCAAACGCTGGAAAGAGGAAGAGGCCAAGAAGGCCTTGGCCGTGGAGGTATCCGCCCTGGAGCGCCTGAAGGAAAAGCTGATGGAGCTGCAGGGCGAGTTGAAGAGGATGTGGGCCAACGATACCGGCACGGTGGGGGAGATGGTGGATACCCAGGGGCGGTTGAACATCCTGCATTACGCCCGGCATATGGGCAGCCTGATAGTCGGCCAAGAAGGCGAGATCTCTGGCCAAGCGGAACGACTCCGGGAGAAGTCCGATTTGCTGATGAAAGCCATGCAAGAGCGCAAGGTGCTGGAGAAGCTGAAGGACCGGCGCAAGGCAGACTGGCGAAAGGAACGCAACAAGATCGAGTACGCGAACCTGGATGAAGCCTCCTCCGGTTATCTGCGCAGGATCGCCGCGGGCAATGGCGACGAAGGGGACGAATCCCCGGCAAATGAAAATCTCAAGGAAGAGATTGGGCAATGAGCATCCGCTTTACGCTGCCGAATCCGCCCCCGATTTGATGCGCTTAGCCGTAATCCGTTTTTGGTGTTGGTGGCTGCTGGCCGCTGCCGCAAGCCCAGCGTTGGCCGTGGTGCATACAGTTACCGACTTCAAAAATGATTTCTCCGGAGCCGCGGCCGATACTTTCAAGCTGGACAGGGGGTGGTCCGATTCCCTTTTGATGGACGCGCAGCGGTACAAGTACAAGCATTTGAAAACCCTGAAATTGAACGCGGGTGCAGGGGCGAACAACGGGCTCGCCGGATCGGGAGCCGTAGTAACCTCCCTGGGAACCTATTCATTCAAGGCCGCATCCGTCAGTTGGCCCTCTGTCCATCAACCTCCTTATGCTTCCAGTAACACTAAAATCGGCGTGAATGTGGTAACGCGCGAAATCTACCTGGATGCGGATACCGATATCGTGGATTCGGCTTCGAGAATCATCGGCGGCCAGGAGGTTTCCTCACCGGAGGCGCCTATTTACCTGAACCTCGCCGGAGAGGGATCGAGATACGCCGCCTATTGGAGCCCGAACGGGCAATATTTCCCGCTCCGTCGTTCCTCCTCCCGGGAACTACCCCCGGATCCGGCCGGGAATGCGGTTGGTATAGGGCTGGGAACGCCGGCGGATATCACCGGTGGCTTTGGTAAGCTATCCTCGTGCCTGCAACCCGGCTCGGGCGGCTCCAACTATGCGGTCGTGTACGAAATGGAGGTTACCGCAGGCAACCAGTACGGATATAAGCTCCGCTGGGAGGATATCAATGCCGGCACGACCTCCACCACAGGTATCGTGAACGTTACCCCCAAGATCGTCCCCGAGGATTTCGCCGTCGCAATGGACTCCCTGGGGAACACCGTGGTGCTCTGGAGGGAACAGTCGGACCCGATCGATGCCACCAAGCCGCACGATCTCTGGCTCGTCGCCTACGATGCGGCGCATACCGTGTCCTACGGACCGGCCAAGATACGCAGCGGGATTTTCTACCAGGACACTACGCCCATGCCGCACAATTACCGGCCGTACGCGATTACCAGCCAATGCAAGAATAATTTTCTCATCGCCTATTCCCGGACCACGGGAGCCAATACGCTGATTTATTTCACGGAGCTTTCCACGGCGGTGTCCGGATCCCCGACTGCGGACACCCCACCCCTCACTCCCGCCTCGGATATCGCGCCCTTCCGATACATCTATCCCGATCTGCAATCGACGGGGGACCGGGTGGTGGTAACCTGGTTCAAGCGCAACCCCGGAGGCCCCTTCTATAGGGTAAAAGGCAGCATTCTGGATAAGGTGAACAACCATTATACGCTGGCGGGCCGCGTGGATATGGACATGGCGAACGTGGATGTCAATTTCTTCATTGGAGCCGGAATCTGGGATCAGTATCATTATTCCAAGAATGCCAATGCGGCCATGGACTCCAAGGGTAATGTGGTGCTCGGTTTCGACAACGGAACCTCCTCATTCATCAGCCTGGTTCGCAATACCCCGGTCTATTACGACTCTTCCGCTTTCATCAGCAAGACCTTGGCCTTCGGGAATCCGGCCGTGCCCGCCTTCACTTTTGATCCCGCCAAGGACTCCGCGCGCATCCTGCCTTTCCGCTTCAATATCATCGATAGCCTTCGCACCACCCTCAAGGTAGCGGTCGCCGCGGATCCCTCTTTCGCCGGGGCCGTCTTTACGACCGTCCCGGATACCATGAAAACGGACAAAGGCCTGTTCAAGTACAAGGTCGAGATGAAGACCAGGATCCTGGCGGATACGGCCCTTACCAACCTCTCCTCGCCCAAGGTGAAATCGCTGCAACTGGAGTATGATCTCAAGCCTTGGTTGCCGGTGGTCGACTCCATCAAGCCCGGTACCTTCCCGACCCAGGCGTACAGCTCCACGGCTGCCTACCCGCTGTTGCCCCGCAAGGATTCCCTCAAACTGATCTGCTCCGGTTTCGACGCCGATGACGATGGCATGGAGTTCCGCCTGTCCCTGGGCAACATCCTCCTCAAATCCGTGACCGGAATCCGCGTCTCGCCCGGGAACTATACCGCTACCATCACTTTGCTGCCACCGGACACGGTTCTCAATCCCCTTCCGCTTTCCCTCACCACCATCGATCCCGAACACTGGTCCAGCAAGCCCTTCACCATGTTCTTCGACTACAGCAACATCGTCCCTACGCAGACCATCACGGTCTTCCGCAACAAGGGCCGCGATTCCGCCTCGGTCTATCGCCCCTCGGGCGCCGGCATCGATACCTTGCATCCCGCCAACGGCGATCTGCTGCTGATGCAGAAGGGCGATTCCCTTTCCATCAAGGCCCTGTACGCGGACGGCAACGATGACAACGTCACGGCCACCTGGCTGCGCAACGCGACCCAGTTGGGTACGCGGCTCATCTCCACCAAGGATTCCCTGGTCTTCAAGTTCTCGCCGGACAACGCCAATCCGCTCATCGATACGGTGGTGATGAAGGTGGGGGACCCCAATATCACCACCGCCATCCGCTTCGCCGTGCGACCCAATAGGCTGCCCGTCATTGATTCGATCTTCCATGCCTCCTACAAGGGTAAGGATTCCATTTTCAAGCTCGGCCCTTTCGACAAGGTCAAGACCGCCGCCGATACCGGCCTCATTATTCCTGCCGGATTGCTTACCGTGGTGCAGGCTGGAGTTTCGGATACCGATCAGGTTTTCGGGGACACGCTGAACGTGAAGTGGCGGGTCTGGAAGCAGGGCAAGAACTGCGCCTTGGGCAATCTCGCCTGCTACCAGCAGACCGATACCGCGGACGGTCCCAATATCACGCGCGTATTCACGACCGCGGAGCAATACCTGACCGTACGCGTTACCGACAATTCCGGCGCTTTCCGGGAACGCAAAATCTGGCTGGAGTATCCGGTGCTGGATACGTCCACGGGGCCGGTTTTCGCCGCCGCCCTGCAATCCTTGCGTAGCGATATCGATTTCATCCTGGGTTCGGAGGATCACGATACCACGGTGAAGGCCGAGATCGTCAGCAAGGGCAGCACGCCCTTGAAGATCTCCTCGGTGAAGACCAAGAACAACGATAAGCAATGGCTGGACATCCAGCTCGATTGGCTGGAGGGCACGCCGCCCCGGCCCAAGACAGCGCGTTTCAGCGGGGCGACCACGGCCAACCTGCTGGCCACGGGCGACACCATCCGCATCGACACCGGGGTCAAGCTCACCTTCACGTTCCACTTCGAAAGCGATTCGCTGCGGGGCGACTCCATCTTCTACGACACCTTGCTGGTCGTCACCAACGACTTCGCCAATCCCCTGTTGCGGATCCCTTTCAAGATGGAGTACGACGATTTGCCGGTCATGACCTTGGGTGTGCCGGGCTCGTCTGCGGCCGGGCCCGCCAACGGCCACAATGCCGCCGGGCTCCCGAAATTCCTGCCCGCGCGCTCAACCTTGTCTGTCTCTTTCAGCGAAACCGTGCGCGTGCCCGATCCGAACGCCGTCATCAAGGTCTATTCGGTCTTGGACTCCATCGCCAAGCCCGACGAGTACCGTTACATCAAGGGTAACTATACCTATATCCGCAAGCGGATCCTCAAGGCCTCGTCGTCACGCATGGCTTTCGGCAAGGCCGCCGCCGCCGCCGATTCCCTGGCCGACCAGCTCATCTTCACCCCGGATTATGATCGCGCTTCGGATTCGCTCAAGGTCCGGCCTCAGCCCGGTTTCTTCATTTACCGGGACGTGCTCCACATCAAGTTGACCAACGCCATCGTGGACCGCGCCAACAACGGCCTCGACCTGCGCCTGGACAAGAAGCGCGATCCACCGGGAAGCCTGGCCATGGTCTTCCAAGCCAAGGTCGATACCAGCCTCTTCAAAGTCGCCTCGAGCGAGCCGGAGCCCGATTTCCGCGGTTGGAACCCGGAAAGCCCCATCAAGATCCGCTTCAACCGTAAACTGGCCCAACAGCCCCCTGCGGGAACCGACAGCATCACCCTGCTGGCGCTGGGATCCCTCAAGTCCGTCGACAGTCGCGCCGTACGGGTAACCTCGGTGTATCGGCCCGGAAAGCCGTACGATCTCCAATCCGTTTCCCTGGAGGACGGCGACTCCAGCCTCGTCATCCGAACCCGTCCACGGCTCTCCGCTCTGGATACGGTCACCGTTACCCTTTCGGGCGGGCTGATGGATACCTCGGGCCTTTCCCTGGACGGGAACGGCAACCGCTTTCCCGACTGGCTTTACGATCGACGCGACAGCGTGGACTCCTACACCTTCAACTTTTCCACCACCGACGCCGATTTTTACGTATACCCCAACCCGTACCGTTTTTCCGATTCCCGGCATCGCGAGAAGGGAACCATCACCTTCAAGAACCTGAATTCCCTGCGGGGCTATGCCAAGGGGGACGACCTGACCCTGCGCATCCATTCCATGACCGGGGATTTGCTTTTCAATTCCGACTTCCGCTCGACGCCGGCAACGGGCGGCAAGGTCGCCACCAGCCTCGATTGGGATTTGAAGAACAACCACGGCTCCACTGTCGCGACCGGAGTCTACCTCTACTCCCTGATGAGCGGGGGGAGGAAGCTGTTGCATAAGGGGAAAGTGGCGGTGGTTCGATGAAGGTGGTAGGGTTTCGTAATGGAACCAATCGTGGTAACAGGACGGAAAGCGGTCCCTAGCCGCACATCGTCGGGCGTCGGGCGTACGGCGCTGCGCGCCTAGGCGTCGGGCGAAAGAAAAATACCGATTTTTCTTCGCATTTACGACCGACGCCCGGCGCCCGACGCCAAACGATGTGATTGAAACCTGCTCAACCGGTTCCAAGCCGCCCTGGTTCCCAGACCGATCTTTTCTTCGTCCGGCCCCCATTTTGCTACCTTAAACCCCCATGATTCTGAACGCCGTCTTAGCCAAGCTTTTCGGGACCAGCCATGAGCGCGAGGTCAAACGCCTACTTCCCAAAGTGGAGGAGGTAAACAAGCACAGCGACGCGATAGCGGCACTTGACGATGCCGCCCTCTTCGGCAAGACCGCGGAGTTCCGCCAGCAACTTACCCAGGGCAAAACCCTGGACGATTTGCTTCCCGAAGCCTTCGCGGTTTGCCGCGAGGCGGCCGACCGCCGACTGGGCATGCTCAACGTGCTCAATCCCGATTATAAGTTCGACTTCGCCCAATTCTCGCCAAGCGCCCGCGCTCTGGCCGAGGACGCCCGCAAGCAACTCCAGATCGGCGTCGCCGCGCCCGCCGAAGGCGAGCCGCCGCTGCCTCCTCCGGTTGCGCATCATACCTTGCATTTCCCCGCCTCCTTCTACGCCGAAATCCGCAAGCTCCATCCCGAGAGCCGCTTCCCTTTCCGCTACCGTCCCTTCGACGTGCAGCTTATCGGCGGCATGGTTTTGCATGACGGCAAGATTGCGGAAATGAAAACCGGCGAAGGCAAGACCGTGGTAGCCACCCTGCCCGTGTACCTCAACGGGCTTTCCGGTAAAGGCGTGCACGTAGTGACGGTGAACGACTACCTGGCCAAGCGCGATGCGCTCACCATGGGCAAGGTATACCGCTTCCTCGACCTTTCCGTGGGCATCATCGTGCACGGGCAGAACGAATCCGAGAAGCGCGCCAACTACGCCTGCGACATCTCCTACGGCACCAACAACGAGTTCGGTTTCGATTACCTTCGCGACAACATGGCGCGGGACATCGAAGATTGCGTGCAGCGCGAGCTGAATTTCGCCATCGTCGACGAAGTGGATTCCATCCTGGTGGACGAGGCGCGCACGCCTTTGATCATTTCCGGCCCGGCCGAGCAATCCACCGACAAGTACAAGAAGGCGAACGAAGTGGTGCGGTACCTGGTCAAGGACACGCACTACACCCAGGATGAGAAGGAAAAGCACGTCAGCCTCACCGAAGAAGGCGTGAACGTGTGCGAAGATAAGCTGGGCCTCGAGAATCTGTACGGCGATCTCAACGTGGAATGGGTTCACCATATCCAGCAGGCGCTGCGCTCCCACGTCATCTTCAAGCGCGACGTGGACTACATGGTGCGCAACCGCGAAGTCGTGATCGTAGACGAGTTCACCGGCCGCCTCATGGAAGGCCGCCGCTATTCCGATGGGCTCCACCAGGCGATCGAGGCCAAGGAAAACGTTCCCATCAAGCAGGAAAGCCAGACCCTGGCCACCATCACCTTCCAGAACCTGTTCCGGCTCTACAAGAAGCTGGGCGGCATGACGGGTACGGCGGATACCGAGGCCACGGAATTCCAGCAGATTTACAAGCTCAAGGTGGTGGTCATCCCCACCAACCGGAACATGGTCCGCAAGGATCAGGACGATCTCATCTACAAGACTAGGCGCGAGAAAATTACCGCCATCGTCGCTGACATCAAGGAACGCCACGCCAAGGGCCAGCCTATCCTGGTCGGCACCGTATCCATCGAGAAGTCCGAGGAGTTGAGCGGCTTCCTGCTGCGCGAAGGCATCCCGCACGAAGTGCTGAACGCCAAGAACCATCAGCGCGAAGCGGGCATCATCGAAGAGGCCGGCCAAAAGGGCAAGGTCACCATCGCCACCAACATGGCCGGCCGCGGTACCGATATCCAGCTCGGGCAGGGCGTGACCGATGTCGGCGGGTTATACGTGTTGGGCACGGAACGCCATGAAAGCCGCCGTATCGACAACCAGCTGCGCGGCCGCTCGGGCCGCCAAGGCGATCCCGGCGAATCGTGCTTTTACCTCTCGCTCGAAGATGATCTCATGCGCATCTTCGGTTCGGACCGCATCTCGCGCATCATGGAACGCTTGGGCGTGGAGGAGGGCGAAGTCATTTCGCATGCCCTCGTTAACCGCGCCATCGCCACCGCGCAGAAGCGCGTGGAAGGCCAGAACTTCGAGGTGCGCAAGCATCTGCTCGAATACGATGACGTGATGAACAAGCAGCGCACGGTCATTTATGGCCTCCGCCGCCGCATCCTCAAGGGCGAGGAGATCAAGGACGAGATCGAAGTGCGCGTCGAAGAGGCCGCCGATCAGGTCGTGTCCCAATACGCCTTGGCCGGCAATTATCCCGAGAACTGGGAACTGGACAATTTGTACGCCGAGCTCAAGAAATCCTTCGACGTGGAATACGCCATCGCCGAAGACGTTCTCCATTACCAGACCGCGGACCAGACCGTGGATCAGGTCATCGACAAGTGCAAGCAGAAGTACGCGGCCATCGAGACCTCCCTCGGCGCGGAGCAATTGCGCGAGATCGAACGCCAGGTGCTGTTGGGCGTTATCGATCATCTGTGGCGCGAGCATCTTTACGGCATGGACAGCCTGCGCGATGCCACCCGCTTCCGCGGCTACGCCCAGAAGGATCCGCTCCAGGAATACAAGAAGGAAGGCTTCGCGATGTTCGGCAATACGCTGGAACGCATCGCCATGGAAGTCTCCCAGCGCATCCTCCATATCGACCCCGATTTCCTCAAGCGCCAGCAAGAGGCGATGATCCGCGCCCGTGAAATGGAAATGGCGCGCATGCGCCAGATGCAATTCAGCGCTCCGGATATCTCCATGCCGCAGGGGATGATGCCCCCGCCCCAGAACGGACCGGGTTCCCAGGGTGCCGGAGCCCCTCGCGAGCTTCCCGCCGTCCAGGTCACCAGCGCGCCGCCTCGGCCGTCACAGCCCCGTCCGTCCCAGATGCGCCCCATGGGGGCCCCCGGGCCTGCCATCGACGTGAAGAACATCGGCCGGAATGATCCTTGCCCTTGCGGCAGCGGCAAGAAGTACAAGAAGTGCCACGGGGAAAACCTCTGAACCCCGCTTCGGGGTCCCTTCCCAACGGACGCCCGCGTTTCTTCTCCTTGGAAGGCGTGGACGGCAGCGGTAAATCCACCCAGCTTGCCCTGCTCGCCACGGCCCTGCGTGCCCAGGGCCGCGAGGTCGTCACCGTCCGCGAGCCGGGCGGGACGCCGGTCTCCGACGCCATCCGCAAGTTGCTGCTCGATCCCGCCAATCCTATTGCGCCGGCCGCCGAACTCCTGCTCTTTTCCGCCGCTCGCGCGCAATTGGTCGAACAGGTAATCGCCCCCGCGCTTGCCGAAGGCAAAATCGTCTTGGCCGATCGTTTCGGATGGTCGACCTTGGCCTACCAGGGGTACGGTCGCGGCCTGGATGAGCGCCGCATCCGTGAACTCTTCGCCATCGCTTGCGGGGACGTTTGGCCCAAGCACAGCTTCCTACTCGACCTTCCCGTCGCAGCCATTGCCGGTCGCTTGCAGGCCGGGGACCGTTCGGCCGACCGGATGGAAAGCGCCGGGGCGGGATTCTTCGAACGCGTACAGGCCGGGTACCGCGCCATCGCCATGCAGCACCCCGAGCGGTTTACGGTCATCGATGCGGCCTTGCCGCAGGATTCCGTGCACAGTGCCATCCTCACAAGTTTGGGACCCCTTTTGGCGGGCGGTTAACCGGGTAGGGTAACCCCTTGCGGACTGGGGGTTTGTGAATTTTGTACATTCCTTGGGATTGGCCCACGGTCCCCTAGGGACCGGTCGGATACCACCCTTCTCCCGGGTCGCAATGTCCCGGCAGAGATGCTAAAATCGGTGCTGGGGGAGACCCTTCTCCCGCTCCTCTGTCAGGGTAATAGATGAAAAAAAGCAAATTCTACTACGCCACCGTCGCCATCCTCATCGCGGGTTTCGCGCTCATCAGCAATCGCGTCCAGGCCGGCGGCGAAAAGTTCTATTCCGACCTTATCCGCCTGGATAAGGTGGTGACCAAGATCAACGAGAACTACGTCGAGGACGTATCCTCCGAGGAACTCGTTGACGCGGCCATCGGCGGCATCCGCTCCATCCTCGATCCGCATACCGCGTATTTCACGCCCAAGGATTATGAAGACCTGAAGGTGAATACCGAAGGCGAATTCGGCGGGCTGGGAATCCAGATCGGAATCCGCGATCAAATCCTCACCGTGGTCTCGCCCTTGGCCGGCACCCCCGCGCACCGTATGGGCCTGCAGGCCGGCGATAAGATCATCCGCATCGATACCACCAGCACCCAGGGGATCTCCATCGACGACGCGGTGGAGAAGCTGCGCGGCAAACCCGGTTCGCCGGTGAAGATCCAAATCCTGCGGGAAGGCTTGCTCGAGCCGATGGAATTCAACATCGTGCGCGAAGTGATCAAGATCGAAAGCGTGCCCTACGCCTCCATGATCAACGATTCGACCGGATACGTGAAGATCACCCAGTTCGCCAAGCGCACCTCGGAAGATCTGGAAGCCCGTATCAATGACCTCAAGAAGAAGGGGGACATGAAATCCCTCATCGTGGATTTGCGCGTGAATCCGGGCGGCCTGCTCAATCAGGCGATTTCGGTTTCCGAGCTGTTCCTCGACAAGAACCAGATGGTCGTCTACACCAAGGGTCGCGTGAAGTCGCAGAACCAGGAATACCATAGCCGACGCAACCCCATCTGGACCAAGAAGCTGGTGGTGCTGGTGAACGAGAACTCGGCATCGGCATCGGAAATCGTAGCCGGCGCCATGCAGGATTGGGACCGCGGCATCGTGCTGGGGGAGACCTCTTTCGGCAAGGGTTCGGTGCAGACCATTCTGCCCCTGGATGGCCAGCAGAACACGCTTAAGCTGACCACGGCTTATTACTACACCCCTGCGGGCCGTTGCATCAACAAACCCGAGAACGCGGTGCGCTTCAAGAAGGCCCAGGGCGATACCGGCAAGAAGGGCGACACCACCTGGTTCTACACCAAAGCCGGCCGCAAGGTGCTGGCCGGCGGCGGCATCACGCCCGACGTGATCCTTCCCGGGCGCAAGTACACGCGTTTCGACCAGGAACTGCTACGCAAGACCATGTTCTTCAACTACGTGATCAAGAAGCGCAACGATATCGCCAAGAAGTCGAAGATCACGCCTGAGTTCATCGTCGGTAAGGACATCGTCGACGATTTCCGTAAATTCGTTTACTCGGACACCTCCTTCATCAAGTTCCGGAGCGCATCCCTCATCGCCTTGGATAACTTCCGAGACATCGTGAAAAAGGAACGCGGCGAGCATGGCGACAGCGTCGCCGCGGCGAACGCGGACAAGGCCCAGGTGGAAGGCGCGACCAACACCCTGGAAGGCGTGCTGCGCGCCGAGGCCGACAAGGAGTTCGATCGCAACCTGGATTTCATCACCTACCAGCTCAAAGCCGAACTGCTGGGCGCCGCCTTGGGTGAAGACGCACGTACCGCTTATGAGCTGAAGAACGACAATCAGGTGATCGAAGCCAACCGCTACCTCGGGGATCACAAGCTGTTCGCGAAAGCATTCAAGAAGGGGAAGGATAAGGGCTAAGAGCTAAACTGCCTTCGACTTTCGGGATGAAGTGAAGGCCCCGCTGTTCAGCGGGGCCTTTTTCAGTTCCGCCCCGGTATGCGGGGTCGTTCCGGGACCGGGGGCTTACCGCTTTCCCGCCGCCTTTGCGAAGGGGATGGGCAGGGCCGGCTTCACGGGTACTTCTTCGTATCCGCCCGCTCCGCCCTTCGCCAGCGCCGCTCCGCGCTTCACTGCCGCCGAGCGCTTGGGCATCCCGCGATGCTCGATCACCTTGCCCGTCCCGTTCAGCACGTAGTTCACGTGACCGGGCGATCCCCACCATTCCACGCGGCCCGAACCGCTGATGGATACGTCCAGCCCGGCTTGGTAATCCAGATCAAGGAAAGCGAAGCCGGAGCCGCTCACGGCCACGTCGGCATCCTCGACCAACAGGTTCTCGGCATGGATCTCGCCCATGCCCGTCAGGTCGGCGGTCAGGGAGGCGGCGAAGCCTTCCATATCGATAAGGCCGGATCCGTTGAGGGTGGCGCTCAGGCGCGTCGCCGTCCCGGAGAAACGGATTTCGCCCGCGCCGTTCAGGATAAGGTCCACGTTCGGGAACTCACCGTCCTCGAGGATTTCCACCAGGCCATTGCCGTTATGGACCACGCCGCGCAGGTCGGGCATGATGATGGTGATTTCGGGTTCGATGGTGGGTTGGATGTCGCTGGAAAGGCCTACGGTCAGGGTGCCGCCCCAGGTAGCGGTGGTGATGTAGCCGGTGAGATTCTCGTCCGAGGTGACGAAGGCGGAGTAGGCGGGACCGGTCTTCACGATCACGTGCACGGGGGCTTCCAATTGCACGCGCGTGAAGGTGGGCAGGGAGCGGATTTCGGTGGCGGCGATGCCGTTGCCCTGGCCCCAATCGAAGTCCACCACCATGCAGGAAGAGAGGAGGAAGGGAAGGCTCGCCAAGGTCAGCAGGGTTTTCATGTTCGTCTCCTTATCCGTGCCCCAAGCGGGACACCGGTCGCTGATGGGGTATTAATCAAAAGCCGGGCCAACCCGCTTGAGGAGGCCCAAAGGCCATTTTTACCCTAAAAAGGCCGGAATTTGCTGATTTTCCGGTCCGCCTGTCCAAGCCGGGACGTCCAGGGCGTGGACAAGCGCGGGTAGGTCATGGACAGCCCCGGGGCGGGGATAGGAAGATTAGCGCGGTTATCATGGTTGCATCGCCTCCCGACGGCCCCTCGAAGGCCACCCGCTGGGGAGACCCCCTAAAACTCCTGCCCCTGCTTGCCCTCTTCGCTTTGTCCGCCCTGGCGCAGGCCAAAGGCGATATGGACGCCGATGGCTGGCGTTACCTGATCAACGCGCGCAACCTGATGCACGGGTACATGGCCTCGCCGGCGACCCTGATGTTCTGGAACGGGCCGGGCTACCCGATTTTCATCTTCCCCTGGGTAGCATTGGGGTTACCCCTGGCCCTCGCGCGGCTCGCCAACGCGGTTTGCCTATACCTGGCCGCCGTCCACTGCCAGGGAACGTTACGTATCCTGGGCGTGGAGAAGCGCAGCCTGCTGTATACCTACCTGATCGCCGGGGTTTTGTTCCTGCATGGGTCCTTGCTCGGTTCCATCATGTCGGAATCCCTTTCGGTTTTCCTGATGTGCGGAGGCGCGTGGCATTATTGCCGCGGTTCGGACGGCGGGGCCGGAGGCGGTCGCACGCAAGCCATACTGGCAGGGTTGTACCTGGGCTGGCTGGCCCTGACCAAGGTTTTCTTCGGGTATGCCTTGGAAGCCTCGCTGGCCGCGGCCTTGGCTGCTTGGCCGCTCTTCCGCCGTTCCCGGGAAACGCTCGCCGCCGCCCGCACGGCCGCTTTGGCATGCGCGGTGGGACTTCTGGTCTGCGTTCCCTGGCTGGCGCATACCTGGGCCAAAACCGGGAAGATCCATTACTGGGGCAACTCGGGAGGCTTTCAGGCCTGGTACATGTCCTGGCCGGAAAAGGAGTACCACGGCGATTGGCTCAACTGGCAAGCCATTCTCGAGCATGAAGAGTATTTCCGCCCGCATCTCGACGAACTGCATACGGTGCTGAAGCTGGATGCGGTAACGCAGGATTCGGTGCTCAAGGTCTGGTCCCGCGCGAATTGCAAAGCCCATCCCCGTCGGTGCCTGGAGAATTGGCGCGCCAACGTTAACCGGATGGTTTTCGGTTATCCCATTACCGCGTACGCGGGCGGAGGTTCGGAATTGGCTACGGGAAACCGTAGCTTCATCTATGCCTTGCCGTTCTTCCTGCTGGCCGCCGCCGCCGTACCCGGTTGGCTGGGCAGGCGGCGAATCCCTCCCGCGGCCCATGCCTGCCTGGTCTTTACCCTGATATCCCTGGGGGGAACCTCTTTGCTCAGCGCCATACCCCGCCAGGTATTCCCCGTTTTGCCGCTGGTATTGATATGGTGCATCGTCGTGGCCGAAAAGGCCGTGCGCATCGAAGGGAGATGGGGGAGGCCATAAGCCTCTAAGGCATTATGCCATTACGTCGAGATTGCCGCCCACGCCGGGAGGGCTGGGGGGCTTGGGAAGGGCTTCCAGCAGGCGGGTATTGATATCCTTGGCGAAGTCCTGGGCTTCTTTGAGCATGGCCATGTCCACGGCTTCATCCGAGCCGGCCGCTTCCGCGCCTTGCGCGGCCCCGCCGGAACCCCCGCCGCCGATGCCTGAAATGCCGCCCATACCCCGACTATAAGCGCCGGTTGGCCGGCTTGCCAAGGCCCAAGCGCAAGGCGGCGGTTTGTACATTTGAGGCATGGCCAAAAAGTTCATCATCGAGGGCGGGCGCTACCTTAAGGGGGAGATCCGCGTCCGGGGCGCCAAAAACGCGGTCACCAAGCAAATGGTGGCTTCCCTGCTGGCTCCGGGAAAGTCGGTCCTCCAGAACGTTCCGGAAATCGGGGACGTGGAAATCACCAAGCAAATCCTGGCCTCCATCGGGTGCAAAATCGAGCATGACCCCGAAGCGGGCATACTCTCCATCGATGCGGCCAACCTCTCCACCCACCGCGTCCCTGAGGAATACTCCGGGCTCAACCGCATTCCCATCTTGCTGGCCGGCGTACTGATGCATCGCTTCGGCGCGGCGGAAATCCCCATGATGGGCGGCTGCGACATCGGACCTCGCCCGGTGGACTTCCACATCGAAGGGCTGCGTTCCCTGGGCGCCGACATCCGCTACGAGGACGGCGTGTACCGCTTCTCGGCCAAGCGGCTCACGGGCGCCCGCATCACCTTGCCTTTCCCCAGCGTAGGGGCCACCGAAAACCTGATGATGGCCGCGGCCACCGCCAAGGGCACCACGGAAATCCGCAACGCCGCCATCGAACCGGAAATCGTCGACCTGGCGCTGTTCCTCCAGTCGATGGGCGCCATCATCACCCAGGAAACCGATCGCACCTGGATTATCCAGGGAGTCGAGACCTTGCATGCGGCCCAGCACCGCGTCATCAACGATCGCATCGAAGCCGCCTCCTTCGCCGTCTCGGCCATCGCCACCCGCGGGGACGTGATCATCAAGGGCGCGGACCAGTTGCACATGCTCACCTTCCTCAATTGGCTGCGCAAGGCCGGCGGGGAGTTCGAGACGGTGGAAGGCGGCATCCGCTTCCATGGCGTGCAGTCCAAGCTCAAACCCATCGCGGTGGAAACCGGCGTGCACCCGGGCTTGATGACCGATTGGCAGCAGCCCATGGTCATCCTGCTTACCCAGGCCGAAGGCATGTCCGTGATCCACGAAACGGTATACGAGAACCGCTTCGGTTACGCGGAGACCCTCAATCGCATGGGGGCCCGCATCCAGCTTTACAGCGAATGCCTGGGCGGCCGCGATTGCCGCTTCCGCAATTCCGGCCATCGCCATTCCGCCGTCATCATGGGACCGACGCCGTTGAAGGGCGCCAAGATCGAGATCCCGGATCTGCGCGCCGGTTTCTCCTATCTGGTGGCCGCGGTGCTGGCCCAGGGGAAGACGGAAATCTCGGGCGTGAAATACATCGAGCGCGGTTACGACCGGGTGGTGGAAAAATTCCAGGCCTTGGGCGTGCCGATTTCCGTGGTTGAAGAGTAGGCAGGTCAGGGCTAAAAAGGAAAAGGGAAAAATTAAAAATGAAAAGTGAAAAAGCAGGATAATACGGGCATGAATCTTCAATTTGCCTTTTTCACTTTTCACTTTTCACTTTGACTTTTTAGCCACTATGACCAAGTCTTTCTCATTCCTCTCCAAAAAGGGCGGCGTAGGCAAAACCACCTTCTGCCTCAACTGCGCCCACGCCCTCGCCTTCTCCAAGTTCCGCACCCTGCTGGTGGACATGGACGGCCAGGCCAACCTCACCCGGCATCTATTCAAAGGCGGCGTGCCCGCCGGGCTGCCGGACGTATCCACGGCCTTGCTCCGCCGCTGCGCCCCCAAAGAAGCCATCCTGACCACGGGCTACGATAACCTGGATCTGCTGGCGGGCAGCACCACCCTGGACGATCTTCCCATCCTGGATCCGCGCCTGATGCGCGAGCCCGCCCGCTTCAAGCTCATCCTCCAGGAGCTGGCGGAGGATTACGACTTCATCCTGGTCGATTGCCCTCCCATCGTCAACTGGCTCACGCGCATGGTGCTTTTCGCCGTGCAGGGCGTCATCGTGCCCATCCAGGCCGAACCTTACGCGCTACAGGGGTTGCAGGATTTGGTGCCCATGCTGGACAAGCTGACCGCTACGGCGCAATTGCACAAGATCGTGGTCAACATGTACCGGTCCAACACCCAGTTGCACCAGAACATCCTGCGCGAGATCGTAGAAGCCTTCCCGGGCCGCCTGGCGAAGCAAACCGTGCGGCAGACCATCCAATTGGCGGAAGCCGCGCGGGCGGGCCTGAGTATTTTCGAATACGCGCCCTCGTCCATCGGGGCCCTCGATCTGTACGCGCTGTGCTTCGAGCTGTTCGAACTTTCGCCCGAGCAGGTGAAGGCCAACGTGCTGGCGCGCGCCGAAGCGACCGCGCAGCCTCCCGCCGAAGCCCCATTGATTGAGGAAAGCCCGGTATGAGCCGCTTCCGCCGCGGGCGCCGATATTGATAAGTTGTCGGGGTTGAGCTACCTATTAGCCATGCTGCACGAGGGGTATTGATGCGCTGGATAAACATCATCTTCGCATCGGTATGCCTTTTCTTCGTCGCGCCCCATGCCCAGGTGGTCAACCGTTCCGCGGTGGAAGCCTTCCTGCTGGAAGGCGAGGTGGGCAAGGCCCAGAAGACCCTGGAAAGCTATCTCGGTTCGGGCGACCTTACGTACCAGGACAGCGTCTATATCCTGAAGAACCTGGGCGTGCTGTACAGCTCCAGCCCTAAGCGCAAAGACCTGGGCGATCGATATTTCTACCGCCTGCTGGACCTCGATCCTTTCGCATCCATCCACGACACCTACGCCAGCAATTCCATCCTGGCCCGCTTCAAGAAGATCCGCAAGAATTACCAGACCCAAAAGGGCGGCAAGGCCCTGGTGCCGGCGGTGGTGATCTTCGATTTCACCGGCGAGGGGCTCAAGGACGGCGACGGCGCCGCCATGGCGCAGCAGTTCATCGCCGAGATGCAACGCCTGGAAGTGTTCCACACCCTCGATCGCAGTAACGTGGTCGAGACCCTGGAGAAGACGAAGTCGAATCCGGATAAATGCGCGGGCAAGGAATGCCGACTGGATATCGCCCGACGCCTGACCGCGGACAAGTTGATTTCGGTGCATGCCTCGCGGCTGGATACGATTTTCACCTTCACCCTGGCCTACGTGGACGTGGAAACCGGGGAAGCCACCACGACCCTGTCCAAGGTATACGCCAAGCGTCCGGAAAAGCTGTTGGCCGAAGGCTTCGGCGATCTGGCGGGAGAGCTCCAGAACCATGAGGCGGCTTTCCTCAACCTCAGCGTCACCCCGACCAATACCGTGTTGACCATCGACAACTCGCCGATGGCGGTTATCTCCTCCCGCGTTCCGCTGAATCCCGGCAAGCACCGTATTTGCGGCAGCAGCCCCGGGTACGATACCGAGTGCAAGGACTTCGAGGTAAAGCGCGCCGATGCCCTGACCTATTCCCTGGTGCTGCCCCCCAAGGCGGGCACCCAGATCACTTCGGCAAAACCCAAAGACGATGACGAAGAGGATACCGAAGACGCCCCCGGGGATGCGGGGGAGCCGGCGGCTTCGCACAAGTTCGTATGGTGGACCCTGGGCGGCATGGCGGTGTTGGCCGTAGGCCTCGCGGTCCTGTTCAATACCAAAGATTGAATCGCCCGCCCCGCCGATGACGGGGATGGAAATGAAAAAGGGGTGCTTGAGAGCACCCCTTTCGCGTTCCGTAAGCGGGACTCGCTTAGTTGTCTTTGCTGGGCAGGAGCAAGGTCACGCCGGTGAGCTTGCCGTTCTGGAGGACCAGGGCTTCGCGGTTCTTCTGATCCATGCCGGCCAGGCGCTGCTTGGAGGATTCCTTCAAACGGCCGCGGTCGTCGACGAGCATCTTGCGTTCATCATCGTTCATCATGGCCAAGGCGCTGGACCAATTGCGCTTGTTCACGGCGGTGAAGAACTTGTTCACGGCGGCTTTGAGCTGCGGATCGTTGGGATTGGCGGCTCCCGAGGAAATTCCGTCGGTCTCCGTGGTTTGTTCGCTGGCGGCGATGGATTCGGCGTCGGCGGCCATGGGACCCTTGGGTTCGGAGGCAACGGGTTCCCCGTTCAGGCCGGCGGCTTCGGGGGAAGCGCTTTCGTCCGACGTGGCCATCGTGCTGGCTTCGCCCTGCTTCAGGTTGGGGAGTACGCTGTAGATGCCGGCGATATGGCCGTTCTCAACCCGGATGGCAGGATGGCGGATGAGTTTCTGCAGGGGCAGGGCAAGCAGCATCTTCTGCTTGTCGGTCGGCACGCTGCCGCCTTCCATCATCAGGGCCTTCTCTTCCGGCACCATGTAATCAACTGCGCGGGCGAAGTTACGCTTCGAGAGCGATTCACCGAAGCCGGTCAGAAGTTCCAGGAGATCATCCGACCGGGGAGCCTGGGCCGCCTCTTTGTTCGAGGACGCGCATGCCATGAGCAAGCCCATAACAGCCACCAAGCCAACCCGAGATCTGGATAAAGTCATCATACTTTAGGAACCCCTTCCCACCCTCGGTCTATGCGGTAAAATGACCGGATTTCGCTGATAATATAGTCTCATTACACTTTTAGCGGGCGGCATATTAGCCCGATTTCCGGATCGGTTCAAGTCGGGCAGGCGTTTTCCCGTTGAGCTTTGGGTGACTACACCCAAGTTCCGAAATTGCCTAAATTTGTGTCATGCTCAAGGTTCCGACGTTTTCCCCGATCCGGCTCCAAAAACGCCTCCGTATCCCCCTGCTGCTGCTGGCCTTGGGCGCTTTCGCCTACCAAGCGGAATCCGCTGCGACCGAGGTCGATTTCCAGGGGATGGTGGTCGATGGGAAGGGGATGGGGGTGGCGGGGGCGACGGTGAAGCTGCTCGAAAGCACTTTGACGGCGACCAGCGACGCCGACGGGAAGTTCACCCTCAAGGGAACCGTCGCCATCGGTATTATCCGACGAGCGCCGCTCCCGGGGCGGGGATGGATCGGCTTCCGCAATGGGACCCTGACGGTGGAAGCCACAGGCCATGTGGAGGTGGAAGCCCTCGATCCCCTGGGTCACCGGAAGCTTCTGCAGGCAGGCGAAGGAACACAACGGGTGAATCTCGGGAAAGCGGGAGGCCCGGCCCGCATCGCATGGTTGCGCATACTTTCGGGCGGGGAGATGACCAGCTTTCGGTATGTCCGGAGCGGCAACGGCATCCAAGGCGAATTGCTGGGTGGACCCGGCGGGCAGGCGACCCGCATTGCGCGCGGCGGGGTTGCGGCCAAGACCGCCGCGGGTGGATACCTGCTGGAAGCCGGAGCGACGGGATTCCTCCCCAAGCGCTTCCTTCAGTCCGGTCCCACCCAGAACAACCTGATGCTGGCCTTGCTGCCGGCGGCGGCGAGCCTTAAGGAACGAATCCAGGATTTCATCGGGGCGGGGAATACCTTCCGCATCGCCTACGTAAAACCCGAGGCGACGGGCTCGCGCAAGTACCTGCTGCACCATGTCGACTTCGCGGAGATGGCCGGGGATACCTTGCCGCAGCATGCGTATGCCGATTCACGCGGTCCCGCCGCTTCTCCTTATGGCGCCAATGTGCCGTCCTGGTCTCCCGATGGGCGTACCTTGGCTTATGAGACCGGATTCGAGAACGTAACGACCAAGGACAGCCGCATCTATCTGCAGCCATTGGGCGGGGCGCGGGTCGACGGGCCGGCCTATCCCGCCACCAATCCCCGCTGGTGGACCGATGGCAAGGACACTTCCCTGGTGTGGAGCACCTCGGGGCTGGCGGATGCCTGGGCCGATTCCGCGGCGGCCACGTTACGGCAGAGGGTCGCGGGCGGCGCGTTGGCGGGGTCGCCGGAAACCCTGACTAAGGGCGGCTACAATGCCGGTCTTTCCAGGGATGGCCGCTACCTCGCTACGGCCTACCAGTACGCGCTGATGCTGGATCGCAATTCCGGCGTGCGCCATTCCCTGCACGTCTACCCCGGCCATCCGAAAGCCGCCGATGGATCCAATACCGATTCCCTGCAAGCCTGTAACGGTTCCATTTCCGCCGATGCCGCCCATGGCGGACGCATGCTTTTCCTCGACTTCGGCGTGCCGGACGAACCTTCCTATGCCAACATCGTCAGCCCCAAGCTTTATGCCCAGCACCGCATGATTCTGATCGGGGATTTCGATTCGGACGCGGCGGGCCGGATCACCGATTTCGTCGATACCCCCGCTGCGGAACTGGCGGCAGAGAATTCCTGGGACGATCCGGAATGGAGCAACCTGGCCGACTTCGTGGTGGCGACCAACCGTGATCCCGACGGGGACAAATCCGTACCCTCGGCGCCCAAGCCCACCCAGCCGGACATCTTCCTCATCAAGCTTTCCACCCATGAGAGCCTGCGGGTATTCCACGGGGTCCACCAACTGCTCCCTGCCGCCTGGATAGGCCCTGCGGCTTCTGCCGCGCTTTCCCGCTGAAAGCGGCCCCACAGACGTAAATTCCTCTCCGTGGTCGCGGGCCCCGGGATTGCGTATTTCTTTTTGGGGGTTTTGGAGGGGGGCGAACCACGAGTCCGCCCGATATAATATTCACATGCATCGGTCCCGATCATTTCCACGCGTAATGGCCGTGGCGGCTGTAGCGGCCATGGTCTCCATCGCCTTTGCGGCGCAGGGCGTACCCGTTGCGGCCGCTCCCGGACCTTGGACGCGGCACCTTCGGCCTGCCCCCGATCCCGCCGCCTCTTCCCGCTTTCTGCCTGCCCGGTTTTCCATCGGCAGCGAGGGGCAAATGCGCGCCTTCCGCAGCCTGGTTTCGGGACTGCGAATGGATTCGACGCGGCACTGGGAACTGCAAGGCGATCGTCTGCGCATTTCCTATGACTTGCTGCAGGATCTTGCCGCGGGGCAAATCGCGCCCTCGGGAGGAACCCTCGGCGGCAAGCTCGCCGATTTCCTGTTGCGCAACCATGGCATCGCTTTTCAGCCCTCGGGCTCGGCGCACGGCGATTACCTGCCCGATGACGAGTGGTTGGTGAACTCGCCGCAATGGGCCCTGCACAACGCCGGGGTTACCATCGCCGGTAGACCGGGCAAGGTGGGCGTGGACATCGATATCGAAAAGGTATGGGACAAGTTTTCCGGCAGCGACAGCTTGGTGGTGGCCGTGGTGGACGCCGGCTTCGATTTCAATCATCCCGATCTCAAGGGCCGCAATTGGATCAACAAAGGCGAGGCGGGCGGGAAGCCGGGCTTCGACGACGACGGTAATGGCTACGTGGACGATTCCCTGGGATGGGACTTCGTGGAAAACGATAACCTGCCCCAGGACCGTCACGGCCACGGCACCTTCGTGAGCTCCGTGATCGCGGCCGGGTTCGACAACCAAATCGGCGTGGCGGGCATCCTGGCCCAGGGGAAGATCATGCCGGTGCGCGTGCTGGATGCCAGCGGGCACGGGGACCAGGCCGATATCGCCAAGGGCATCCTCTATGCCGTGCGCAACGGGGCCAAGGTGATCAATTTCAGCATCGGCGGCGATGGGGACAACCTCTCCATGCGATCGGCCTTCCAGACTGCCCACGACGCGGGAGTCCCCATCGTGGTGGCCGCGGGCAACGACGGCCTCGACATCAACGTTACGCCTGCCTATCCCGCCTCCTATACCTACGACAACATGCTCGTGGTCGCGGCCCATGACCATCAGGGCCTGCTGAGCCCCTTCTCCAATTTCGGCAAGACCGCGGTGCATCTGGCCGCTCCCGGGGAATTGATCCTGGTGTGCGGAGTGGCGGATCCGATCCAGAAATGGAATGAGGATTTCGAAAAGCCCGCGCTGGCATGGGATACCACGGTAGGCGGCTGGGCCCTGGGCCAGAACCAGCCGGTGGCAGGCGCGCAATCCCTGGTATGGAAGGCGGGCAACAACGTGACCGCGACCATGCTGGATACCCTCGATCTCACCGGTATCCAGGGGGCTTCCCTGCAGTTCCGGATCGATTTCGACTCGGCGAATGCTTCCGATGCCGTGCTCATCGAAGGCAACAAAATCGGCTCCGCAACCTGGACCGAAATCGCCGTTATGGGGGGAAAGGTCAGTCCTCTCAATACCCAATCGTATGGGCTGCAGGACGTGGAACTTTCCAAAGTGCGTTTACGCATCCGCACCTCCTTGGCGTCGCGTTTTTCCCCGTCGAAACGGGTGTTGAAGATCGACGATATCCGCGTGCTCGTTCCCAATCCCGTTCCCCCCGCGGAGCCCGTCTATTCCGTGGTCGCGGGCACTTCGCTGGCCGCTCCCCACGTGACCGCCTACGTGGCCCTGCAGCGATTGGCTTGCGATCGCATGGGCTTGGCCTGGAACCGGTCCCGCGCGCTTACCGGTGTGGTTGCCGAATCGGCCTTCACCAACAAGATGACCACGGGCGGGCGCCTGGACGCCTATAAGGGCCTGCAGTTCTATCTCTCGACCTTGCCCGATTTCCACGTACTCGATTCCACCGCGGTAACCTGGAAGGGCGGGGAACAGGTGGACTACTCGTTGGTGCTCAGCCCTCCTCCCGCGGCCAACTACGTGCTCACCGAAACCGGTTTGCCGAAGGGGGCCGGCATCGACGGCGCCGGTAAACTCACCTGGACTCCCAATCCCAGTCAGGCCGGGAACTATTCCGTCCGGATCTTCGCATCCGGCCCTACCGTGCTTCGCAAGGTAATCAGCTTCACGGTGCAACCGCCTTTGCCGGTGGCCCTCGCGGGCATCGGACTTCCGGGCGGCGGACGCTGGACGGTGGCGGGCCAGGCCTTCGCGCTTCCCGCGCGCCTCAATACCGGAAGACATCTGATGGAAATATCCGCGACCGATGCGGCAGGCAGGGTGAAACTCCTCAAACGCGCCTGGTTGGACGCGCCCGGCCTCGCGCCCGCTCCCGCGGAATTCGCGGATTCTCCGGAGGGGTTCCGGCATTGGCGGATTCGCGCCGACGGGATTCCCCTCGCATCCGCCCGGTAACCGGGAGCCCAAGCCCCAGCGCGATCGCGGGTCCTGCGGTATTTTACAAATGCCTGGGTGGGATCTAGTTTTCAGTTTTTCGGGGGCGTTATCCAGTCTTCAAATCCTGCGTCCGCATTCCTCCTGACCAAAAAGGACGGAGAATTCCTGCGCGTGCTCGCCAGCGTCTCCGTGGTGGTGGCGCATTGCGTCCATTTCTGGGTCGAGGATTTCTACGTGACCCGGGATTTCCTCTCGCTCGCATATTTCTCCACCATCCTGGATCAGTTCACGCGCTTCACCGTACCGTTGTTCTTCTTCCTCTCCGGCTTCGGCTTGACCCTGCAATTCCAGGGAAAGCAAATCCGCATCTGGGAGTACTACCGCTACCGCCTCGCCAAGATCCTTGCGCCCTTCTTGCTCTGGTCCTTGTTCACCGCCTTCCGACACCAGGAATTCCTGCTGGGCATGCCCTGGACGCAGGACCCGGGCGGGTCTGCCAAGACCTTGCTGCGCTTCCTGTTCCTGGATGGGTTCGACTACCAGTACTATTTCGTGATCGTCATCTTCCAGTTCTACCTGGTCTATCCGTTCCTGTACAAGCTGGGACGCTCGCGCGCGTTCATGGGGCTGTTCCTGCTGCTGCACCTGGCCTTCATGTCCCCGGTGGAAACCTACCTGGAACTGATGGGCCTGGAGCTGCCGAAAATCCACGCCAACCTGCTCGTTTTCCACTGGTTCTATTGCTTCGCGGGCATTTACGCGGCATGGAACCGGGAATTCCTGGCGGCCATGGTCGGGCGTTGGAGCAATCGCAGGCTGCTCGGCTTCTGGGGCCTTACCGCGCTCCTGCTCAACTTCGAATTCCTATCGAACATCTGGAACCAGAAAATCCTGTCCGATACCGATCATTTCAACCGCTGGGCCGTGGTGCTCTATTGCATGGCCTCGTTGATGCTGTTCATGAGGCACAAGGCCGCCATCGCGGCGCGGGTGTATACGAATCCGGCCTGGAAATTCCTCTTCACCCACGTGGCCCCGTTCACGTTCTTCGTATACCTGGCGCATACCCACGTGTTGCGCGTGGTCGATTACCTCATGTGGGAGGTGACCCTTTTCGACTACATCAATCGCATCCTGCTGGTGGTGGCGGGCTCGTACCTGCTGGCCTGGTTCTCCCAGTGGTTGCTGGAGGATTTCCCACGGCTGCGCTTCTACCTCGGGCTGCCGAAAAAGCCCCTGGTGAATTGGTCAGAAGTTCCGGGCGCGAGCCTCTTCCGGGTGCGGCGTTCCGGATTGGGCGGAAGCTCTATGGCATCCAGGCCTATGCCCGGACAGGAGCCATCCATGTCCAGGCGCATGGATCTCTCCTCCGAGCACTCCTCCGCCTAACGGCGGAAAACAAACAGGAACGGCGGAAATCGAAAAGCGGCGGTCCCAAGACCGCCGCTTTTTACATTCAGGATTTTAAAGGCGGATCAGTTGGTGCCGGTGGACATTTCCGGATTGTTCGTGCCCGTGTTTGTGTTCGTGCCGGTATTATTCCCGCCGCCTTCGCCGCAGGCGCCGGGCGGATCCCCATGGTCCAGGTGCGCCTGATAGGCGGGATCGCCGATGCTGATGGTATGCCAGTTTGCCGGATTGCCCGGAGGAGTATGGCAGACCGAGATCTTGCCCACTCCGTTATTGGCATTGTTGGCCTTCTGACCGGCGGTAAGGGCGCTTTCGCTTCCCGAGCCCGCGCTTCCGGTGGGCGCCAGGCAACCGATCAAACCTGCTGCCGTGAGTACCGCGCCGAACTTGATGATACCCCGTGTGATTCCCAAACCCATAGTTTGATCCTTTTCGTTGTCCACCAGACCGTAATCTAACCCGTCCCGGTCCAAGAAGGGTATTTTCGATCAGGGAGCCGAGGTAGAGAGCGGGTCAAATCGCCCCGGATTGGCGGTTTTCCGTACTTGATGGTACACTGGCGGGGTCGGAACCTGGGGTTCCGCTTCCATCTGAAAGGGCCGGAAAATGCGCGGAACCGGGCCAGGTAAGTTATGGAAAAGCTTTAGGAGCAAAATGCCGGTATCCGTCTTTCCCCGACTTCGCCTTTTTCACCTCCTTTTCATCCTCAGCTTTCTGGTCCCTCTTGGGGGCAAGGCATGGGCCCAAGGTGAAGCGGGACGCATCTGCGAAGTGAAGCCGGCCATGCGTTGCCTGGACAAAGCCAAGCTCGAAGGGACCACCCTCAAGGTGCCCATCGACGCCGCCGCCGTGCAGCGGGACGGATTCCTGATTTGCGACAGCTCCTTCAACTACACCACGGCGCCGGACATCGTGCTCATCATGGACAATACCGGTTCCATGGACAGCGAGACCACCATCGACGGCATTCCGCGTTGGTGCGAGAACCCCGCCATCGAAAAGGAAGATCCCGGCTGCATCAGCGGTGATCCCCATCGCCAACGCGGGCCCGCGCTCCAAGCATTCCTGGACAGCGCCGTGGTCAAAGGCGGAAAAGGCATCAACGTGGGCGTGGTGACCTTCGCGCAGCAGGCCGAGGCCAAATCCGAAAAGCTGTTGCCCCTGACGGACGCGACCCTGGCATCCATCAAAGGCTCGATCGTGATGGAAGCCCGCGGCTCGACCAATTATACCGCGGCCTTCCGGGCGGCGATGGAATTGCTGACCACGTCGCACAAACCCAAGAGCGAGCAATTCGTGATCTTCGTTTCCGACGGACGCCCCAATTTCCCGACCCAGCCGGATGGCGACCCGCATGGATACGCGACCTTCTGGGACAGCCTGCCGACCGTACACTGCATTTTCCTCGGGGACAACAAGGACAATTACAAGGATATGCAGGACATCGCTTCGCATACCAAGGGCGACTTCCTGCATATCAGCGACGTGAGCGTGCTTGCCAGCTATCTGACCAACGATCTGGCCAAGAAGCTATTCCGCCGGGCCTCGCCCACCTTGACCACGGTGCGCAACCTGACCGCCCCGGTGACCTTCCAGATCGAAGCCGACAAACATATTCCCATGGCCGACTCGGGCGCCTACACCTTGCTGATGCCCGGACCCCTGGAACTGGTCAAGGGCGTCAATGAAATGGTATTCAAGACGGAGTACGGCTACGGCGGCACCACCCAGGACGTACACTTCAAGATCGAACGGTCCGCCACCGGCCCGTACTTCACCGGCCTGGAACAATCCTGCCGCGCCTATCCCAAGCTGAACCTTTACGGCAATGGGACGGAAGCCCTGAATGTCGCGGGCGGCTATTTTTCCATCGCCGATTCCGCCGCCCGTTACGTCTTGACCACCGCGGCCCAATTGGATTCCTTCGACATCATCATCAAGACCCAGAGCACGGTCACCTCGCAGCAGGATTTGGAAAGCGTCCATAACAGCGCCGCCAACAAAAAGGATTCCACCTGGAGCGGTTCGAAGGTTTTCCAGCACCAGACCTTGCAAAAAGCGCAGGGGGACGGGAAAATCCAGATCGAGCACGGCGAATACGTGGTCGTTTCCTATAAGAACCCGTATATCCGCGAGGACAGCGTCACCGCGCGCGTAAAGATGAAGTACGGGCCGGAATTCGACAAGGCCGAGTATCGCGATACGGACAACAACGGCCGCATCGAAACCGTCACCATCCATTACCAGGAAGCCTTGAAGGCGGTCCCGGACAAGCTGGGTTTCAAGATCGTGGATGCCGCTGGCGTTTCGGCGGAACGCACGGCCACCCTGACCGCGGGGGAAATCGCGTTCCCATCCAACGGGCCGGATTCTTTCGATCGCACGCGCCTGGTGGTGACCCTGAAAAACCCATTCCCCTTCGGAATGACCTCGGTGGTAAATTCCGATTCCTCGGGCCGCACGTATCGGCAGTTGGATATCCCCATGGTAGACGGCGCTTTCAAGGTGGATGACTCCGTGCCGCCCGTGATCGTGAATGCGTCGGTCGCGACGGACAAGTCCACGGGCGTCCCGAAGGTGACGGTGACCTATTCCGAACCGGTAAACCTGGCGGATCCTTTCCTGGAACCGCTGATCTTCAAGCGGGATACCGTGGTATTCAGCAGCAAGGATCTGCCCATCGACCACATTACCAAGCTGGATGCGCGCAAGTTCGAGTTCTACGTGAAGAAGGAGGCTTCCTTCAAGCCGGTGGGGGGGGATTCGGTGTCCATCAACAATAACGGTGAGACCAGGGACGTGGCCGGTATCGCTCCCAAGGCGCTCGTTTACACCGCCATGGGCGGTCCCGCACCCAGCCAGAGCGTTTCCGGATTCTACGTGACCTTCTCCAACGGCTCCAACTCCAGGGCCGCGGGCGCCTCGGAGTCCCCGGACAAAGGGGTTATCTTCTTTCCCGTGGACGCTAAAGGATATCCGGTACCCGGAACGGAAAGCTGGAAATGCGAAAAGTGCACCGCCCAGCAAGAAGGCGTATTCACCGGGTCCATCATTACGGTTATCACCAAGCAACCGGTTCGCTACGATTTCACCATCTATACCAATCTGGGTCAGGTCGTCTCGCATGGCGAAGGCAAGGTGGCGGAATCGGATTTGAAGCTATTGGATAAGGTCGAAGATCCCAACAAGGATCCCAACCAGACCAAGTACGTGCAACGCATCGTCTGGACCGGTCGCACCGATGCCGGCAATTTCGTCGGCTCGGGAGCTTACGTACTCAAGGCGGTCTTCCACTACGACCTCAACCTCAAGACCGGCGGCCGGCCTTCGGTAGGCACGCAGATCACCAAGTTCGGATTCTTGCGCAATTGCTGCAACGCCTTTAATAGTAAATGGTATTACTGAATCTACGCGCCGCGCTCGCGGCCTCCGTTTTCGCATTCTGCCTTCTCTCCTGCGACCAATCCCCTGCGGGCCCCGAAGATCTCTCGGCGGCCTCCTGTTCCGACCTGACTGCGCGCTTTTTCAAAGACTCGGCCGATCAGGGGCATTACCGCGTGGTCGCCCCCAACGGCGGGCAATCGTACAAGGTGGGGGACAGCGTGAAGGTGACCCTCGCCAGCGGCCTGGGAGACGGGGAAGCTTTGGTGCAACTGGACGTAACTGTGAATGGAAGCTTCAAGCGGGGGGTGCTGCCGGGTTTCCCCAACAAGGCCGTGGATACCCGGGATAAATGCCACCTGGGCTTCCGCATACCGGACTCCCTGACGGTCAACAGCGGGCGCATCGCGCTCGTCTCCGATTCCGTGCGCATCCGCGTGGCCTGGTACAACCACGAGGATTTCCAGGACTTTTCCGACGGCTATATCAAGATCGGGAAGTAGAACGGAGATGGAGGGAGTCGAACCCCCGGACCGCTTGCACGGACTTCTGATTTCGAATCAGACGCAATAGACCACTCTGCCACATCTCCGGGGGTAATGCTAAAAAAAAATCCGCTTTTCTTGGAGGCGGGGCGGTTTAGGTCTATTTTCAGCCCAAAACGGGAGCACCATGTCCAAGAAATCCGTGGCCCGAATCCGCATCGGCGGCAAGGATAAAGCCTTTCCCAGCATCGAGGACTTCGAGCGCCGCGGCGCCCCCCGGCGCCGTTCGCCCCGGTTCCGGCAGCCCCAGGAGCGGGTGGTCCACAATTCAGCCCGCATCCTGCGGGAGGGCTATGCCGGCCGTCTCGGGGCTACGGTCCATTCAGACGGCATCAACTTCGCCGTTTACGCCCCCAAGGCCAGGGACATCTTCCTGATCCTTTTCGATCCCGCGGATCCCGCCCTGGCAAAACCTTCCGACATCATCCGCCTGCCCGCCCGCACGGGGCATATCCACCACGGGTTCGTGGAAGGACTCTCCGAAGGCCAGCTTTACGGCCTGCGGGCCCGCGGGGAATGGAACCCGGCCAAGGGTCTGCGCTTCAACGAAGACAAGCTGTTGATCGATCCGTACGCCCGGGCATTCGCCGGGCGCTTCCGCCACGACGGCAACATCCTCCTGCCCTATGATCCGCTTTCCCCGGACAAGGATTTTTCCTGCGACGAGCGCGACAGCGCCCCGGCGGTGCCCAAATGCATCGCCTACTCCAAATCCTTCGATTGGCAAGACGATAAGGCGCCGCGCGTACCCATGTCCGAACTGATCCTCTATGAGACCCATGTGAAAGGCTTCACGGCCAATCCCAACTCCGGCGTGGGGCGACCGGGCACCTACCTCGGTTTCATCGAAAAGATCCCCTGGCTTACCCGGCTGGGAGTGAATGCGGTGGAACTGCTTCCCGTATACGCCAAGTTCCCGGCGGAGAATGAAGGGAAGGACGGGAAGGGGAATTATTGGGGCTACAATACCTTTGGCTTCTTCGCTCCCGAAGCGACCTACGGCAGCGGCCGCGAGCCGGGCTGCGAAGTGGAAGAGTTCAAGACTTTGGTGCGCGCCCTGCACCAGGCCGGCATCGAGGTGATCCTGGACGTGGTCTACAACCATACCGCCGAGGGCAACGAGCTGGGCCCTTTGCTCAGCTTCAAAGGGCTCGACAATACCGCTTATTACGCCCTGACGGGGCAGGGCGCGGAACCCTCGCGCTATTACCTGAACCATAGCGGCACCGGCAACACCATGGACTTCGGTAGTCCCTCGGTGGTGCGCCTGGCACTGGACAGTCTGCGTTATTGGGTGGAGGAATTCCACGTCGACGGATTCCGTTTCGATCTGGCCACCGTGCACGGGCGCGGATTCTGGAACGGGTTCGAGGGACGCGCGCCTTTCTTCCAGGCCGTCGCCCAGGATCCGGTATTGTCGCAGGCCAAAATGATCGCCGAGCCATGGGATTGCGGCGCTTTCGAGCAGGGGAATTTCCCGGTGGGCTGGGCCGAATGGAACGCCAAGTTCAGGGACTGCGCGCGTAAGTTCATCAAAGGGGACGGCGGCCAATTGACCGAGTTGGGCTGGCGACTCACCGGCTCGGCGGACCTGTTCGGGGACGACGGGCGCGGCCCCGACGCAAGCATCAACTTCGTGACCTGCCATGACGGGTATACGCTCAACGATCTGATCAGCTACAACGAAAAGCACAACGACGCCAACGGGGAAGGCAACCGCGACGGCTACAATGATAACCAGTCGTGGAATTGCGGGGCCGAAGGGGAAACGGACAACCAGGAAGTGCTCGCCCTGCGCCGCCGCCAGGCGCGCAATTTCGCCTGCCTGTTGCTCTTCGCCCAAGGCGTGCCCATGCTGAGCCACGGCGACGAGATGCTGCGCACCCAGCAGGGGAACAACAACGCCTATTGCCAGGATAATGCCCTGACATGGGTGGATTGGGAAAAGGCGGACAGCCGGGCGGCCATGGTCGATTTCGTGCGCGGCGCCATCGCTCTGCGCAAACGCATCCCGCTCCTGAACGGCAGACGCTTTCTGCAAGGCAAAGGCGGGCCCGGCGGCATACCGGATATCAGCTGGTTCGGGGCCGACGGCAAAGAACTGGTGTGGGATGATCCCGAAGGCCGCTCCCTGGCTTTCCAGCTGGATGGATCGGAATGGACCTGGGAAGACGGCGAGCCGGACGGCCCCAATGCGCTTACGGTGGAAATCCCCAGCGACAGCGCGGACCCGCAACGCAAGCGGAGGCCGCGCCGCTACTATTTCATCTTCAATATGGATCCCCGGGACAAGGAGTTCGCCCTACCCCTGGTTCCGGAAGGCCGGGCCTGGAAACGGGTGGCCGATACCGGCCTCCCCGATGGCCAGGATATGCTGGCTCCCGGCTCGGAAGCGGGCCTCCAGAATCCGGTTTCCTACCGGGCCATGGGCAGAAGTACGGTGATTCTACTGGATTAGGCCCGAACCCCGTTAAGCCCGAACCCCGTAAAAACCGCCCCTTTGCTATATTTTCGCCCCAACCCAGGGGTGTTTTAGCCGCATCGGTCCCATCCGTATTCCTGAATTACATGCCGGAAACCCCTCGTTTAAATCCCTTCCAAAAGTTTAAGGTCCTGATCCTGGGCAACGCCCTGAATCTCGCGGATCGGAATTCGTTCCACGGCATAACGCTGATCGCCTTCTTCGCGTGGGTGGGGCTGGGCGCGGACGGACTTTCCTCGAGCAGCTACGGTCCCGAGAACGCGTTCCTGAGCCTGATGGAGCATCCGCATCTGGGCATCATCGTGGCCCTGGGAACCATTGTCACCATCTTCGTGATCTCGGCCAGCTATACCCAGATCATCGAACTGTTCCCTACCGGCGGCGGCGGTTACCTGGTGGCCAGCAAGCTGCTCAATCCCACCGCCGGCATGGTCTGCGGCTGCGCCCTGCTCATCGATTACGTCTTGACCTTGACCATCTCCATAGCCGCGGGCGCCGACGCCATCTTCAGCTTTCTGCCGCCGGAATGGTACCACTACAAGCTGGAAGCCACCTTCCTGGGCATCGCCCTCTTGACCGTGCTCAATCTGCGCGGCGCCAAGGAATCCATCATGGTGTTGGTGCCGGTCTTCATCGTATTCCTGCTGACGCACGCCTTCATCATCGTGTATGCCGTGATGCAGCATGCGGGGGATATCCCCGCCCTGATCAGGGACACGGCGGGGGATACGCGCAACTCAATGCATGAAATGGGTTTCGTGGGCATGTTCCTGCTTATCATGCGCTCGTACAGCCTGGGCGGTTCGACCTATACGGGTATCGAAGCGGTGAGCAACGGCCTGCCCATGCTGCGCGAGCCCAAGGTCCAGACGGGGAAGCGGACCATGCTGTACATCTCGGTATCCCTGGCCTTCATGGTGTTCGGGTTGATGGTGGCCTACCTCCTCTTCAATGTCTCGCCGGAGCCGGGCAAGACCCTGAATGCGGTGCTGTTCCAGCGGGCCACCGAGGCATGGGGCCCCAAAGCGGGCTCCCTCTTCGTCCAGGTCTCCCTCTTTTCCGAAGCCGCCATCCTATTCGCCGCCGCCCAGGCGGGCTTCATGGGCGGCCCACGCGTACTGGCCAACATGTCCCTCGATCATTGGTATCCCACCAAGTTCACCCTGCTTTCCGATCGTCTGGTAAGCCAGAACGGCGTGCTGTTGATGGCCGCGGCGGCGGTGCTGATGGTGCTGGTCTCGGGCGGTTCGGTGGAATACCTGTCGGTGCTATACGTGATTACCGTATTCATCACCTTCGTGCTTTCCCAACTGGGAATGGTGCGCCATTGGGCTTCCACCCGGCGCAAGGAAGATAAGTGGATCCGCAAGATCCTCATCAATGGCCTGGGTCTGGGCCTGTGCCTCTTCATCCTGGTTTCGGTGACTTTCCTCAAGTTCAGCGAAGGTGGCTGGCTGGCGTTGGTGTTCACCGGAATATTGGTGGGCATCGCGCTATTCGTGAAGCACCATTATAACGGCACCGCCAAGATGCTCAAGCGCATGGACAACCTGGTGCAGGCCGCGCAAACCTCCCAGGCGGGCTCCATCACCAAGTTCGCCAAGAACGGCGCCCAGGTTACGGAAGAAGTGCCCGAGCCGAAGTTCGATCCCAAGGCCCGCACCGCGGTGATGCTGGTGAACGGCTTCAACGGCTTGGGGCTGCATACCCTGTTCAGCATCATCCGGCTGTTCGGCGGCATCTACAAGAATTTCGTCTTCGTGGAAATCGGCCTTATCGATGCGGGAGCGTTCAAGGGCTCCGATGAGGTGGACAACCTGCAAGCCCATGTGCAGAAGGAACTGGACGGCTACGTGGAATTCATCAAGCGCCACGGCTATTACGGCGAGGGCATCTCCTCGCTTTCCCACGACGTGGTGGAAGGCAGCGCCAACCTGGCGCCCAAGATCCAGGAACGCTTCCCGCAAGCGGTTTTCTTCATGGGCCAGTTGGTGTTCCCGGAGGAATCCTTCCTCTCGCGCCTGTTCCACAACAACGTGGTGTTCGCCGTGCAACGCCGGCTGTACCATCTGGGCATCCCCTTCATCATCATGCCCGTGCGCGTGAAGATGCGGGTCTAAAGGGATGGGCGCTTTTTAACTAGGGTAAAATGGGAGAGATATGTTGTACTGTTCAATGCAAAGGTCGATAAGACCACCTATCTCGTTAAAAATCAGTGAATTAAAATTCTGTGCGTTGGCGAGCTTCGCAACTTCTGAACAATGACAGATTTTGACCCAATACTTTCTTAAGATTTAGGCATGATTCGGTCAATTAATCCGATTGCGCAGCCTGTCCTAAAATGGGCAGGTGGAAAAAGACAGCTTCTCCCTGTTATCCGAATGCATTTGCCGAAGCAGGACACATACTCTTCTTATTATGAGCCATTTGTTGGTGGTGGGGCGGTGCTATTTGACCTGCAACCTCGCAAAGCAACAATTAACGATGTAAATGCCGAGATTATCAACCTGTATAAGGTGATTCGCGAATCGCTGGATGAGCTTGTTGTCGCCTTGAAGCGGCATAAAAATGATCCGGATTATTATTACAAAGTACGAGAGCTGGATCGTAAAAAAGAATATTCCAAATTGTCAGATGCTGAGCGTGCAGCCCGCATCATTTTCCTCAATAAAACATGCTACAATGGATTATTCAGGGTGAATAGCCAAGGGCAATTCAATGTCCCTTTTGGAAAATACAAGAATCCTAACATTGTAAATGAAGTGATTTTGAAAGCTGTAAGAAATTACCTTCAGTCCACGGAAATAACTTTTCGCAATGGTGATTTTGAAGACGCTGTTGCGGGAATTCGCAAGAAATCTTTCGTCTACTTTGACCCCCCTTATCATCCAATCTCCGATACATCTTCATTCACCGGGTATGCGCTAAACGGCTTTGATGAAGCCGAACAAGTCCGGCTTAAAACCCTATGCGACAGGCTAAATCGACTCGGGTGTAAATTCCTTCTTTCTAATTCATATTGCGACTTTATTTGTGACTTGTACAAGGATTACAAGGTGATAAAGCTGGAGGCTTCGCGGAATATCAATTCTGTTGGTTCTGCCAGAGGGAAAATATTCGAGGTTCTTGTAAAGAACTATGAATAAAAACGAAAAGGCGTGGGAAGTCCTTTTCGAAGAACATCAAATCCTGCATGCAGTCGAATCCGACGGCCAATTCACCATCTCTTCGGACTCAATCAATAAATATCGGGAAAGCCGGTTGATGACCAAGTTCGATCATCTGGCAAATCTTCCAAAAATTTTCAGGGAAAACGATTTATCGATATTACCTACATCGAGAGGTACATATGTAATCGGCCGATTCGAAGCCTACGCGTCGCAATCATTTGGAAAGGGGCTTCCGACTGATGAATTTGAATTCCCATCCGGTATCGAAAGCATAAATCCGAATAATCTTTATTCGGAAGCTGCCGCGATCAATAGTGCCTTCATATCAGGAATGATCGATGAAATCGCCGGTGAAGAGGTTGTCCCGACTCTTTCCGGAAAGATGGGAACATCAAAGTTCGGATTCAAAATTCGGGACAAGGGTTCCGACAAGCATCAACGAATTATTGTTGAAAATAGTCAATGCGAAATAGACGGCGGTTTTGAAGGGCAAAACTCATTGGTAATTATCGAGGCCAAAAACGCCATCTCGGAAGATTTCATTGTACGACAGCTGTACTACCCATACCGTCTATGGCGGGAAAAGATTTCCAAAAAAGTAGTGCCGGTTTTCCTATCGTATAGCAACGATATTTTCCATTTTTTTATTTACGAGTTCCAAAACGACGATGACTATAACTCCATACGACTGGTTCAGCAAAGGAACTTCGTTTTCGCACCAGAGAAAATAAATCTCGATGATATTCAACTCGCCTTGAACCAAGTGCGCGTTGTCCCTGAACCAAGCGTTCCCTTTCCTCAGGCTGATAAGTTTGAACGCATTGTGGATCTACTAGGTTTGCTGGCTAATGGTAGCTTGGAGGCCGCCGCAATTACCGAAAACTATGATTTCGATTCAAGGCAAACCCAATACTACACCAATGCTGCAAGGTATTTGGGGCTACTGGAAGGAGGCGCGCACGCTTACTCTCTTTCCAAAAAAGCTTCGATAGCGATGAAACTCAGTTTCAAATCAAAATATCTCTCATTAGTCAGAGCGATTCTTTCCCACGAAATCTTTAACAAAACGTGCCGGGCCTATTTGGAGGAGGCTCAAAAGCCCTCTTTGGATAAAATAGTGGACATCATGCGAAGCTCACAATTAAAAAGTGTCAGCAGTCACTCAACTTATACCAGGCGAGCACGGACTGTAATATCTTGGGTTGATTGGATTTTAAACCTTCAGAAGTGAGATGTGCTGATGTCAATCATTCGGATTTTGGAGATTCTCGAAGAATTCGTAATTGGCGAGACTTATAATCTGGACTTGGCCGGGGGAAGAATATTCATCATAGAATCTGATTTTGATGAAGCCGTAGCCCAGTTCTTGGCAACAAAAAAAGGAGCCAATCATGAAGAGGCTTCTCGGGACTTGAACGAAATCCGCCGTCTTAATGCGGAGCTTCAAGTCGATTCAATTGATGACCCGGAGCCTCTGGAAAATTCTCTTCTGGAAAAGTGCGATGCGTTTCTCAAAAAACATCGCGGCTTTGCTGGGAATGAGAATAACGATCCTTAACTTGAGGGTGGACAGCGGTGACCTATGAAGTAGGTTCTACCGGATTAACTTCGCACCAATCTTCCATGCTTCCCGTCCGCCATTCTTCATCAATTGCTTTGATACCCAATCGACATCTTCGATCGAGATTTTCAAATCCGGTTTGTTGTACCAAAAGCATTGTGCATAGTATTTTTTGAAAGCCCGTCTGGCTTCGCGAATTTTCACCATTGAACGCGCTTGTTCTTTGCTTAACATTGTTCGCCTGAATTCGAATTTAATTGTTACGCTCTCAAAAGATAGTCATGGGATGATATGAAGTTCTAAATTCCATTCATGGCGATTACTTCAAAGCTCCCGATCGGAAGATTTGCCGCCTGGCTCTATGCCACCCTCCGCGCCGACCGCGACGGCACTGATATGGACGTCCCCTGTGGCGAGTGCCGTGGCTGCTGCACTTCGGCCTATTTCATCCACATCGCCCCGGACGAAACGGAAGCCCTGGCGGCCATTCCCAAGCGCCTGCTCTTCGCGGCCCCCGGCCTGCCCAAAGGCCACAAGCTGCTCGGCTATGATGACAAGGGGCATTGCCCCATGCTCAAGGACAATGCCTGCTCCATCTATGCCCAACGCCCGCGCGCCTGCAGGCAATACGATTGCCGGGTGCTGACCGCGACGGGGATTTCCGAAGCGGCCGATAAGCCGGCCATCGTGCGGCAGGCGAAACGGTGGCGGTTCGGTGCGGAGAGCGAAGCGGATAAGCGTCTCTTGGCCGCCGTGCGCGCGGCGGCGAAGTTCCTGCGCAAGCATGGTGAACGGTTTCCGCCGGGATTCGTGCCCGCCAACGCGCCGCAGCAGGCCATGTTGGCGATAC
>JAHFCH010000174.1 GCA_023249635.1 Fibrobacterota bacterium | reverse complement strand
CGACCGGAACGGATGGCGGTTACACGCTTGCGGAAAATATCAGTGCGGTTCGCCCGCCTGGTTTCACGCAGGGCAAGTCGCAAAAGGAGCCGGTACTGCGCATTCGCATAGGGGGGACCGCGCTCGTGTCCGCCGAGGTGTTCGATGCGCGAGGAGCCCACTTGAAGCATGCGGCGGCGGAGCGTGTCCCTGCCGGCTTTTACGTCCGCGACATCGGAGAAGACCGTCCCGCCAAGCAGGCGAAGCTGGCTGCCACGGTGGATACCCTCAAGGTGACCGCAGCGGGCTACCGTACGAAACGCGTTCCTGTCGCGTCATGGGATACCACGGCGGACATAACCGTCGAACCCGACACCGCCGCAGGCAAGAATCTGCCCGTCAAAAGCGTTGGCTGCGGCAAAACCCTGGCGATTACCACGGGTAAGAAGACCATCTCGAGCGGCGGGGAAGACCGCACCTATATCATCGATATCCCCGCCAACTACGACCCGAACAAGCCCTATCGCTTGTTCTACTGTTCCCACTGGATCGGGAGCACCTCCGAAGCCGTCCGCGATCAGAACTACTACTTCCTCAAGCCCTTGGCGACGGCGGCGAACGAGCCTGCCATTTTCATAGCGCCGCAATCGCAGGGTTCCACCTGGCTGCAAAAGGACCATGCCCTGTTCGATGACCTGCTGGCCATGGCCAAGGCAAACCTATGCATCGACGAAACCCGCGTATTCGCGACCGGTTTCAGTTTCGGCGGCATGATTACCTACTCGCTCTCGACGAATCACCAGAAGCAGATTCGCGCGGCCGTGGGTATCGCCCCTGCGAATTACAATATCTGGATCCCCAATCCCAAGTTGAAAGAGCCCATCGCCTGGATGCAAACGACAGGTATGGGCGACGGCACCTGCCCCTGGATCAACGGCAACAGCACGTCCCAAGGTTCGAAATACATCGCATTGGAACACGCGGCCGATAACGGCTGCACCCTCCCGGCGACCCTACCGACCTGGCAACAAGGGGCCCATATCTGTTATGACTTCCAGGGGTGCGCAACGGGATATCCCGTCAAAGCCTGTACCTTCAATGGGGGCCATACCAATATCGCCAGCGATCCCGGCGGCAACGAGAACTGGATACCCAAGGAATCCTGGAAGTTCTTCACCCAGTTCTGACCGTGAACCCCGGCCTCCTAGAGACCGGGGGCTTTTTGGTGCAAGTCCAAATAAACGCATAGGGTAGGGTGGCCCGTTCGAATTGGATGGCAATGCCCATTTTCAACCTCTTAACGAATTTATTATCCTTATCTTTTTTTATTTTTTAGGTATTTTAGCTTTTCATAACTATAATATTTCCAATCAGTTATAATTGTTTTTGTATTTTTTAATGAACTTTTTCCAAATTTTTCGGATTTAATTTCTTCCATTGAAGTTCAATGGTGGGTAACTTAAGCCTAGCAAGCGGACTCGAATCCCTTCCGCGCGCGGAGAACCCTATGAATATCAAATATGCCCTATATCTCACCCTGGCTTCGGCCACCCTTTTCTCCGGTTGCCTCTTCCAGGCCAAGGACGAATCCTCTGCATCCGCCCGATTCGAATTCAAGGCGGCGGCTTCGACGGCCCTGGCCAAGACTTCAGCGGCCGGAGACCTAATCCTCGGCGATACGACCGGCGTGAGAATCACCCTCAATGAAGCGCTGCTCAATATCAAGAAAATCCACTTGGGCATGGATTCCGATGGCGATACCTGCGACAAGTCCAAGGACACTTCGAAAGCGAAGGAGGATTGCGTCGACAAGTCGGACAACACCGTCAAGGGAGGCCCCTTTATCGTGAACCTCCTGACCGGAGCCACCACCCCCGCTATCGGCACCCTGACCGTCCCCGCCGGCACCTACAACCGCGTGAAAATCCATATCCACCAGCCCGACGGCAAGGATACCGGCCCCATGATGGATCAAACCTTCCTGGCAAAAGGCACCTACAGCAACATGGGCGGAACGGAGATGCCTTTCACGCTTTCGCTTAAATTCAATGAAGTCATCCAAATCAAGAGCGCTGCCGGCATATATCTGGACGCGGACGTCGTAAACACCGTTCTGGTCGGCCTGAATGCCGGAGTCTGGCTCGCGAATCTGGATCTCAAGAAATGCCTATCCACCTTGGATGTATCCGCGGGCGGCGCTATCGTCGTGACCGAGGACTCGCCGTTCGGCAAGTGCCTGGATGCGGAGCATGTACTCAAAGGCAACTTCCGCGGTTCGTTCAAAATCAACAAGAAATAATCGGCGATGGCCAGGCCCGACCTCTTCACCTACCTCGACTACCGCCTCTACCTGAAGGATGCGTTCGAGGCCTTGAAATCGAAGGACCGGAAGATTTCCTTCCGGTCCTTCGCCAAAGAGGCGGGCTATACATCCCCGAATTTCCTCCAACTCGTCATGGCCGGAACCCGGAACCTTTCCACCGCCAACCTTCCCGGAACCATCCGCGCCTTGGGGCTCAAAAAACAAGAGTCCGAATTCTTCGCCAACATGGTCGGGTTCGAACAGGCGGAGGGATTCGAGGAGAAGAATTTCCATTACCAGAAGATGTTGCGCTCGCGCAGGTATGCGGAAGCCAAACCCATCGAAAAAGGCCAGTACGTCTATTTGGAACAATGGTACAACCCGGTTGTCCGTGAAATGCTTTCCCATAAGGACTTTTCCGGGGACCCCGCCTGGATCGCAAGCCAGATACAACCCGCATTGACGGTGGCCCAGGTGGAAAAATCCATCGATCTCCTGAACCGCCTGGGGTTGATCCGCAAGGACGATGCGACGGGAAAATGGCTTCAGGCCGAACCCGTTATCAGTACGCCAGCGGAGGTCGAATCCTTGGCGGTCGCCAACTACCACCGTTCCGTCCTCCGGTTGGCATCGGATTCCATCGAGACCTTTTCCTCGGGAGAGCGCGACCTCCGTGCCGTGACCGTTGGGATCCCCAAGAGCGCATATCCGCAGATAAAACGCAAGATGGAAGAATTATGGCGCGAAATCCTTGCCCTTTCCCAGGCGGGCGGGAAGGTGGAGGAGGTCTACCAAGTCAATATGCAGGTGTTTCCCTTGACCACGCGCGCCGGCAAGGAACCCTTAGGCGGCAAAAATGTTTAAAGGCAAAAGAAACGGCGGACTACTACTCCTAGCTGCTGCGATTGCGACGGGTTGCATGGACGATCGCCTAGCGGGCGGGACCGGAATCGGAAATCCCTCCCAGGGCGTAGTCACGGTAGCGATGCAGGCCGCGTCCGGGGTTGACGGTCTCGGCAAAACGGCTGCTCCCCGGAACCCGGATGGTTCCTTCACGCTAACCGATGCCGGCGGTTCGCGCATTACGGTACAGGAAGCCCTGGCCAATGTGGGGCGCATAAGATTGAAACTGCCGGACGGCCTTGATTGCAAGGATGCGGGCGGGGCCGCCTGCGAGGCCGCGGAAGCGATCATACCGGGTCCCATGATCGCCGATCTCATCACAGGGAATTGGCTGCCGGATCCTGGGACCATCCGGATACCCGTAGGCGCATACCGCCGCATTGACGTGCGCTTGGAAGGGAAGTCCAAGGACAAGCCTGGACCGGATTCCGGATTGGACGGGCATAGCCTGATCCTTAAAGGCCTATTCGAATATGCCGGCAAAGCCGATCGCAAGTTGAGCATCACCTTGGATTTCGATGAGGATGTCCGATTCGTTTCCGACCCGGGATTATCCTTGGACAGCATCGGTCTCAACCGGTTCACAATCTTCCTGGACGTGGAGAAATGGTTTACGGGAGTGGATATCGGCAAGTGCCTGGACGAAGGCAAGTTGCAGTTGGATGCGGACGGCAGCTTGGCTATCGATAAGGAAAACGCATGCGGACTGTTGCAATCGGACGTGAAAGCCGCAATCAAAGCCTCGGGAAACCTACGCGCCGGCAAATCCTGATTCCACGGCTTCCAGAGGGCCAAAGGCAAACCGGTTCGAGGCCATAAGAATCGGGAGAAATGTTGGCCTGGAAAATGGGATTCCAAATGCTATCATCTGGTCCATGTCAGACCAAATCGTCCTAGCCACGAAGAAGGGTACGCTCATCCTCGACCGCAGGAATGGGGGCTGGGCGATTCGCCCGATCGCCCAACCCGGCCAGGCGGTCAGTTACGCCGCGCGCGACCCCCGCGACGGCACGCTCTGGGCTTGCATGGACAACGCCCACTGGGGTCCGGCATTGATGCGCTCCCGCGACGGCGGTGCCAGCTGGGAAGACGCCAGTCGCGTGGTCTACCCTAAAGGCGCGCGCTACATCGAGCAGCTTATCCCCTCCCCCGAGGCGATGGAGAAGGCGGGCAAGCCGATCGATTACAAGCCGGCCGCGCTCATGAAGATCTGGGCTATCGGCTTCGCGGGCAAGGACCAGCCGGGCGTGATCCACGCCGGTACGCTGCCCGGCGGCCTCTTCACCACCCGCGATGGCGGCGGGAGCTGGGAGCTCAATCGCCCGTTGTGGAACCATGAGAGCCGCGGCGGCGACCTGTTCAGCGGCGAGGCGACCAGTAAGAACCAATGGGGCGGCACGCCGGCGGCGATGGCCTACGGCGAGTTCGTGCCCGGCATCCACTCGGTGGTCGTCGATCCCCGCGACTCCAACCACATCTACGTAGCGGTGAGCTGCGCCGGGGTGCTTGAGACGCGCGACGGCGGCAAAAGCTGGGCCGGGTGCAATCACGGCATGCAGAACGACTACCTGCCGAACCCGGAGGCGGATTGGGGCCACGACCCGCACCTGGTCACCCTGTGCCCGGCGCACCCGGACCGGCTCTGGCAGCAGAACCACAGCGGCATATTCACCAGCGAAGATGGCGCGCGCAACTGGAATCGTATAAGCCAGCAGGACGTGGGCGCGCATTTCGGTTTCCCCATCGCCGCCGACGACAAGGATGCCAAGACCGCCTGGGTGGTGCCGCTGCAAAGCGATCAGGCGCGCATGACCATCAGCGGAGGCCTGGCCGTTGCCCGCACAAGCGATGGCGGAGCCAGTTGGCAGAGCTTCCGCGAGGGGCTTCCCCAGGAGCATTGCTACGACGTGATTTATCGCCACGCGCTCGATGCCAGCGGGGACCGGGTCTGCTTCGGCAGCACCACCGGGAACGTCTACATCTCCGAAGACCGCGGCGAGACCTGGCGTTGCATCGGCAACAACCTGCCGCCGATCCACTCCGTGCGCTTCGCCTGATGCCGCACGTCAACTTCACCCGGCACCTGCAGACCTTCTTCCCGACCCTGAAGATGGGGGAAGAGGTGCCGGGCGCCAGCGTGCGCGAGGTGATCGCCGAGTTGGAGAAGCGCTATCCGGGGTTCGCGCTGTATGTGGGCGACGAGACCGGCCGCCTGCGCCGGCACGTGCATGTTTTCGTGCGCGAAGAGCCCATCTGCGACCGCGATGAGCTTAGCGATGCGGTGTCGCAGGGCGACGAGGTATACATCCTGCAGGCCCTGTCAGGGGGTTGAGGGAGCGGGGTCGCCGTACCGATACGCCGCCGTGGCGCGCCAAAGGCAGTAACACGATGCGGTCGGGATCCGGGAGTTTAAGGGGAATGGCCCGGTCCGGGCCGGACGGGCCCTAGATTGCGGACATGACCTCTTCCGCCTTGCTGCGGAAATGGATCCGGGAGGTGACCCCGTCCACGGTCGCCTTGCCCGATATCCGCACGGTTTTATCGTCGGGATACCAGACCTTGAAGGCGACGGATTCCTGGTCGCCCCCCGAAAAGGTGGCTTCTTTACCCTGGAAATCCGCGATGATCCACCCGTCCTCGCCCAGCCTGGCCTTGATTCCCTTCGGGGTCGCCAACGCAGAAGCATCCAGGCGTCCCCCGCCGTCATCGTGGAGCGGATGTTCGCCGGAGGGATCGTGGGTAGCCATGGTCAGCGCGCCACGTCCCCCGTCGGTCCGCAGGATTTCAGTCATGGCCCATTGCACGGCGCTTTCGGCCGCGAAATCCGCGCGCACCCGGGATAGATCCCTGCCGGAAAGATTGGAGTCGTTGCGCACCGATTTCACCACCAGCACCCCGATCAGGGAAAGCACAAGGACGAAACCCATTACGGCCAATAACGCGAAACCGGACTGGCGCGATCGCGGCATCATAGGTTTACCAGCTCAACTTGCAGGGTCTGGCTACGTGCGATGGAGGTGGTCGCGCCGTGGCGCGGAAGCTTCTGGTCGAATTCCAGGCGCACCGCCTTCATCTTGGCTGCGTCCGTCGTGACCGATCCGTCCATGTCCAGATAGGTGAACTTCAGGCCCAAGGATCCGCCTACGGGCGGCTCGGCCAATGTGCGCAGGCGGCGCTCTCCCTTGACGCAAAAATGCTCCTCCACCAGGGAGTTGCTGCGCTGGGAACCGGCCAGGTAGAAGCTTGCGATAACGGTGTCGGGCGTGGAACAGTATTTCGCTTCCACGTCGAAATACGCGAAGGTGATGCGGCCGGCTTCGGGCTTGAAATGTCCCCGGGGATCCGGCAACCATCCGCCGGCATTCGAGATCTGGCGCGTCATGGCCTGCAGGCTGTGCTTGAGGTTGTTCTGCATGGCCAAGGTGCCTTTGATCTCGGCATAGCTCCGCAGGTTGGAAATCAGGAAGGCCGCCGCGAGGCCTACCACCACCATGCACAGGAAGCTCGCCACCACCAGTTCCACCAGGGTGGTGCCGGCCTGGGAGCGCGAGCGGGATGCGAGAACCGTCCGGACCGTCATTTCATCAGCCTGGCTGGCCCGGGTATGAACACGCCCACCTGCACGGCATGGAGCGCATTCCAGCGCACGTGGGCGCGCACCTTCAGGGCGTAAAGGGGATCGGGAGCCCGGTCGTAGGACAAGGAAATCTCGTACTCCTGATTGTTCACCTTCGTCTTGCGCGAATCGTACCCGGTCCCGTGCTCCGCTTCGTCATAGCGCTCCTTGAAGCGGGCCGAATCGGTGAAGTCGCGCTTGGTCTCCTCCAACGCGCCCAACGCGACCTGGGTCGCCGCCGAGAGCCGTTCCGACTTTTTGGTACCGGCGATCTGCCCGCGCACGAAAAAGCCGAAGAAAACCAGGATGATCCCCAGGGCGACCGCGCTGATCATCAACTCAAGCAGGGAGAAACCCGCCTGTGATGCAAAGGCCGGTTGTTTCACCATATGTAGGAGCGGTTACGGACGGCCTTATCGACGCGCACCATGGCCAGCCCGCGCGTCTGGAAGATGATGTCGTCGAAATCCATATCGGAGTTGTTCCCGGAATTGTCCTCGAACCCGAATTCCAGCACGTCTTTGCTCACGCGCCCCATCACCGACCAACGGTGATCCTCGGGCTTGTCGCCGTCCCCGGGGGTGGGGTCGGGATTGCGCTCGGTAACCGGGTTCTTTTCGCTGCCGGCGCGGCTACGGTACTTCGAACCTTTGCGGTTGGACCCGGTGTACTTAGGCCACCATACGGAGGGATCAACCTCGAGGACGGCCTCGTAGCCCATGGTATTGACCACGGTATACTCGAAGGTGACCATGGCGCCGACTGGGATGTTGACGAAGTCGGAGATGACCACCAGTTGCCCCTGCGAGGAATGGTTGGTGAACAGGGTGACGCGGCGGCCGGTGCCGGGTTCGATGACGGAAAGTTCCCCCACCCATCCGGCCTCGTTGGCCTTGAGCCATACGGTAACAGGCTCGGTGGAGAGGCGCGCAAAGGCCGCGCCCATGTAGAGCGTATCCGCCGACCACATATCCCGGTTCCTTTTCGGGAAGAACCGATCGGTCTGCGCGCGCGTTTCGGAGACGGAAAGAAGAAGGCCCAGGGCAAGCGCGCATGTATACCCGGCGCGGCGGAAGTAAGCGATGTGCATTTATCCCTCGTGATGATTTTATCACCCGGAGGGAAATTCCGCGCGTCGCTTTTGGCGTGTCAAGGCCGCGGAGAGCGGATATTCTGCTGGGAAATTAGGGCCACTTGGGGAATTAGCTCTCCAAACCAAACCCCTTGGCCTGGTAATCCGCTTGTCGTGATCACCTTTGCTTGTCTGGCGTTCGCCGTACCCATGCCGGCAGTCGATCGAAACCAGGAAGCGTTCTCGGTAACCGTGGGATCTCCTGTTCCGTCCCGTTTTTCTCCAAGTCCCGGGACCACGCCTAAAATAGGTTGCCCTTTGGGGAAGGAGAAATCCGATGGAGAGTTGAAATGAATTACCCGCTTGCGAGGCTATGCTTTCCCGTGCTCTTTTGCGCATATTCCCTTACGATCGCCCAATACTATCCGCGCGAACCCGTTCCGCAGTTCATCCTGGAAAGACTGGGTCCCTTCGGGCCGCAGGAAAAATCCTACCCTGCGCCGGCAGGCGCCATCTTCGTGGCGCCGAATGGCGTGGCGACGGCGAGCGGAAACACCCTGGAAAATCCGACCACGCTTCCGGCCGCGATAAGCAATGCCAAGACCGGGGATGTGATCGTGTTGCGGGGAGGGAACTATCATGCCGGCGACATGAGCTTCAGTACCAAAATCACCATCCAAGCGTACCTGAACGAAAAACCGGTCATCAAGGGTAGCTCCGTCGCCGGCAACTGGACCAAGGACGGAGCGGCGTGGTTCACGATGTGGAACACTCTTTTCAAGATACCCGAACCCAACTGGTACCTGGCCTCCTTCGGTCCGCGCTGCTACTGGTGGGGGGACATGGTTTTCATCAATGGCGCCAGCCGCATCCCCGTCGAGAACAGGAACGAACTGGTTACCGGGAAGTTCTACATCGACTACGCGGCCAAGCGGGTTTACGTGGCGGAGGACCCGGCGGGAAAGAGTATAGAAATCACGGATTTGCGGAACGGCTTCATCCGCCGGCACGGCGCGGGCGCCGATGCCGAAGGCCCGACCTTCCTGGGACTGGTCATCATGGATTTCGCCGAGCACGCCATCGACATCCAGGGAGACATGCCCAACGTGCTCATCCCCATAGGTAAGCTGCCGAATGCCCCCGTGAAAACGCGCATCGAGAATTGCCGGCTGCTGTATTGCGGCCTGGAGGCCCTGATGGCCGTTGCGCCGGAATCGTACATCGGTTATAGCGACATCAGCATGACCACGTATTGCGGGATCAAGATCAACACCGCGCACAACTCGATCCTGGAGCACAATATCCTCCACGGCAACAATACCTACGGCAACCGGGGATACCCATCGGCGGCGAAGATTTTCATGCAGAGCTTCAACTACGTGGTCAGGAACAATCTGGTCGAGAACAACGATGCGGACGCCATCTGGTTCGACGTCGGCCACCATGACGGCAAGATTTACGGGAATTATTTCCGCAATAATTCGTCGGGCATGAAGCTGGAAATCAGCCACCGGACATTCGTCGCGAACAACGTGTTCGAGAACAACGGTCAGGGGATTTACATCATGACCCAGGCCGATGCCGAAATCTACAACAACACCTTCATCAACAGCCACCTGGAATTCGGCCGCGATAACCGCGAGATCGACTTCCACGCTTCTACCGGCCCCGGCCCCCGGAATTACCACGGCCATAAGGTGGCCAACAACGTTTTCACCGGCGCTGCCCCCGGCTACGTGTGGTTCACGGACGACAACAACCTGGACACGAATTTCCAGACCAGCCTGTTCGCCCAAAACCTGTTCCTGAAGGAAGGTCCCTACACGTTCGATGCCGCCTTCCCGCACCGCGGCTGGGCCAGGACGCATTACACCACGCTCGCCGATTTCACGGCACGCTACGGTGGGTACGAATCCGGATGCGTACAACTCGCCGCCACCTCGTCGGCGCTGTACCGGAATCGCTCTATCGGGGATTACCGGCTGAACGCGCTCCCCGGCATGCCCGAGGGCTTGGCCGTGCCGGATACCCTCGCGGCCATGCTGGGTTGGGAATCCCTGAAATGCCTGGGCGCTTTCGCGCAACCCGTGAATCCCAACGCGATCACCCGGGGCAAGCCGGCGCAGGGCCCGGCCGGCGAGCGACCTGCTCCCGACGCGCTCATTAAAGCCTATAAAGCCAATGGGGCCGTAATAAAAAAGCTCAACGCGGGGAAGAGCGAAGGCCTCTATCGGAACGGAGGGTTCGCTTCACCTGACCCGAAACATTGACTAGGGGACGATTGGAACCCGACCCCACACCCGGGAACAAGACTTCGCCCGCTTGGAAAAGGAAAACGGGACGCGCTTTCGGCCTTGCATCGATCGCAAGCCCAGAAGGTGCCGTACTCACGACAACAGGTGGAAATCCCAGATCCGCGCCGACATGGGTCGCCAAGGCGATTTGCTCGGGAGCGCCATTGCGGCCATTGTACCAGAGCTGCCATTGGTTGCCCCTCAGCACGGCGAAAGGCTTGTAGCAGGCGCTGGCGTCGAAGCCGTTATTTTTCGAAGGGCTGATGATGGGGTTATCCGCGTAGCGTATCCAGTCGGTGATGCCGTTCTCGGAAAAAGCCATGCAGATATCGGTGGAATCTACGGTCCGATACCCGATATAGAACATCAGATACCCTTTCCTTCCGCCCGGTCCCCAGGGATCCTTGATGACCTGAGCGCCGGCCACCTTCACGGCTTCCCAGGGATGACCGGGGACTTTGGCGAAAACCGGGTTGCCCGCATGCTTGGTCCATGCGATGCCGTCCGGGCTGGTCGCATAACCCACCGCGTCGGGTTCATAGTCTTCCCCGCCGCAATACCACATCTTGAAATTGCCCGAGGTCGAATCCCAGATCACGTTGGGGTTCATCACCGAAGGCTTTTCCCAGCCGGTCGCAGCAGAAAGCACAGGCTGTCCGTTGTTCTTGCGCGTCCAGTCGATGCCGTTAAGCGAAGTCGCGTAGCCGATCTTGGAGGTCCCGTTGGCCTGGCCGGTGTACCACATGTGGTACATGCCGTTATGGAAGAGGACCGAAAGCCGGTTGATGTTGTCTTCCCAGCCGGAATTCGTCGTTCCCAGCACGCACACGGGCTTCGACCATTTGATGCCATCCTTCCCGTGGGTGTAGGCGTTGCAACTGTTGGCGCGCCAGGAGACCCACATCTTGAGGCTATCCGCTACCGGCAAGACGGTGATGTCGAAGATGGTTCCGTAGGTGGACCAGTCCAAGCTCGGCAGCGGGTTGACGGCGTACTTGACCCATCCGCCCCGTGTGGACGAAGTATCCTCCGGCACGCCGGGCTGCGCCGCAGCGAGGACGCCCGCGCGGGCGAATGCGGTTGCGGCCAGGACGCCCAGCAACGCGTAGATCGGTACATTTCCCCTCATGATTCCCTTTCGCATCGTGGGCATCGCCCGCCCTTAATCGGTAAGCAAGGCCACTTTCTTGCATGCCGTTCCCGCAGACGTTATGACCCGCAGCCCATAAATACCCGGGCCCAGTCCCTGCGTGGACAAAAAGATGGTTGCACCCCCAAGAACATTGCCGGCGCGAACCACGCGCCCTGCGACCCCTACCAATTCGGCCCGGAAGGACTCCGGGCCGGTCGTGCCGATCAGCAGGCGTCGGTCGACGCGCGTGATTTTGATTTCGAACGCGGCCGTACGTGTAGCCACGATCGCGGTCGGGGGCGAATTCAAATTGAACCTAAGCCGCTTCATTTCCGCCGAGCGGGCCGCCAATTTCCCGTTGATGAAAACGCTCAATCCCTGGCCCAGTCCGTATTTCGTCCCATCCCGGTCCCATAGGACGGTCAGGGTTTTGCCATGGTAGGCGACATTGTCCAAGGCGAAGTATTTCCAGTCATCCGGCGCGAGCGGGTCCACCTCGACGGTATCGTCCAAGCGCGGACGCAGGCCGATCAGATCGGAGATGATCAAATCGTTGAAGGTCGAATGGTTGTAGGAAAAGCCCCGCGGTTTCAGGACATCGCCATCGAACAGGATATGCACCCAACCGCCATCGTCCGCGGTCATGCTCTCGTCGATCCAGGAAATCGTCCGCGTCTGCCCGCCGCGCACCAATTTGTTGCGGTGGCTGGCCGCGAAGGTCGAGAGCGTGTGGAAATAATCCGCCTTGGTTACGAATGCCTGGTGGTATGCGTGCAGGAGATTGGCGAAGGCTTTCAAGGTTATGGAGGTCGCGAAGGGCCAGATGGGGCCGTCCCACCGGCAGCATTCGCCTTCGGCGCCGGGATTGAAGCCCGCCTCGTTCCGCGCGCCGCTGGTCAGGCCGTAGGGCGCCTTGAAAACCCCCGCAGCCATTACGGTATTCTGCCATGCCTGGTTGTAGTCGACCGTCCCTCCGTCATCCGGCAAGCCGAAAAACCAGGGCGTGAAGCCTACCTCTTCGCGTTTGGACGCCCGGGTGAAGGTTCCATTGGCAAAGTACCCGTTCATGAAAAACGCTTTGCCGGGATCCCAGGAAAGCTCCTGCACCGCCTTTTTCAGGGCCTTGGCGCCGGAATCGAATTTCGCGGCATTGCGTAGATGCCCCGCGGCATTGGCCGGATCGATTTTGGCCGCCACCCGGAACAACTGCGCGGTCGCTTTCGCGTCCCCATACAGGTAGGAGTTGATGGAAGGCTTATACCCGTCCCCGGTCAGGCTGTTTTCCATGGCGTCACGGTCCGTGCTCTGCCAAAAGAGATGGACGGCATCGTTATGGTAGCTAGATTGCGCTGCGCCTCCGGGCGCATTGGAGGCCTGCAACCATCCGCTCCAGTTCTTGGCCAGGTTCAAGCGGTAGACCGTGCCCGCTACCAGTTCCACGGCGTGGGCGGAATCCCCGTGGATCATCAAGGAAGCCAGCACGGCATCAGCCAGCCACGCGCTGTAGCGCCTGGGATTGGCATTGGGATTAGCCAACCAATAGGATTCGTAATCCTTGATGATCTTCTTGTCGTTGAGCCAGCGGCCCTCGTAGATGTGGTGGCCCAAAGGGGCGGCTATCGAGTTGGCGGCGCCGTCAGACCAGGGCACGGGATCGATGAACTCCGTGATCACGAACGAGGGAGCCTGGGTGGTTCCGATATTCTTGATGTGCTTCCGATACGTCCACCAGCGGAAATAATAAGTCCGCGCCAATGCGGTATCCGGCACGTCGATGAGGGGGATATTGTCCTGCAACCAGGCGAAGGCCTGCCCGTTCTTGATGTACTGCCCGCCGTATACCCCGTTGTTCACCTGGGAAACCGCCGCATCCGTCGTCACATTGAAGTACCACCGATCCTCTTCCGCGAACCGATCCGTGTAGACGCGGAGGGCACCCGTACCGAGCACGATGGGAGCGGCATCGGCACCGGGGGCAAGCCAGCAGCATAGGCAAAGCCATAATGCGGCAAGGGTTCGGGAGCAGTCCATTCAGTCGGATTCCTGGAAGCGCAACAGCCCGCGTATTTCCCGGGGAACGGTCACGGGAAGCTTCCGGAGCAGTTTGCGTCCGATCGGATCGTAGAGTATCAAATCGGCTTTGTCGTTGAGGACCCAGATATTATTTCCGGAAGCGGAAGCGATGCCGAAAAACTGACCTGTGAATCCCGGGATGGCCCCGTGCGTCGAAAATGTCAGCAACCGCAAGTCATAGGCCCGAACAGGAGGCGCATCACCGGGTGCCGTGAAGTAAAGGACGCTATCGCTCAATACGAAATCCCATAGATCCGAAACCGCTGTACCCAGGGGCAATTCCTTTTCAACGGTTCCCGATAAGAGGGCCGACAAATCCGAGTAGACCTTCACCGCGCTGTCTCCCGCGAAGGTCGCGTAAATCCGCCCGCTGCGGAATTCCACGTTGAGCAACCCGGTCGGCAGCGGCAGCAGGGTGTCCGGGCCCAGCGAGGCGTTCAAAGCCAGAATCTGACCACGCTCCTTGAGAAGCAAGTAGTCACTGCCTGTGTCGGTGCCGGAACCCGAGGCGGCAACCGCATAGTCGGGCAAAGAGCGCAGAGTGCGCCAGCTTCCCAGGCAGGGATCCAACTCGATCAACAAGGGGGACGTACCGCTGAGCACCGTACGCAAGACGCCCGTTCGCCCTCCGACGGGCGGCCCCTGGTATTGGCGCTCCTCGATACTCGTTACCGTTTCCACGCAGGCGAGAACCTGGATATCCGTTCCGGCCGAGGGAAGGACCACGCTGTCCATTACGGCCCGTTCTCCCGGAAGCACGCGCCAGCCTTCCACGGGGTAGTGTTCCCCTTGACCGGTCGAACGCGAACGTACGGCCAGCAAGCGGGATACGTTCGTGGAAACCGCCGCCAGCGTGAAGTCCCCATTCGAACCGACCTTGGCGAAATTTCCCGTTCCCGGAAAGCCGACCCATAGATGCTCACTGGCTCCCAGGGAATCGGGCTTGGACGTCAGGATAGTCCCGGAAAGCGAGGCCGGAAGTTGTAGGACCAGATCGCCCGCATCGGTGTTGGCCTTAGCCGAAAGGACGGCGATGGCTTCCTTCAGAGCGATCAGCCGTTCGCTTCCGGCCCCGGAATGCGCTTCCAGCGTATACGCTTTTCCGCTCGGGGCAGGCACGGTAAATCGTCCCGCGACGTCGCTGACCGCCACCACCTCATGGATAGGTGAAGTACCGTTCCCGCCGCCGACGGAATCCGGAAGGTACTCCGACGGCAACAGCGTCACCTGGGCGCCCGCCACCGGATGCCCTCCCTCGTCCACGACACGGGCCGTTATGGCGTTTCCGCCCTGTGATCCCGTGCCTTCCACTCTGGACTGATCTTCCGTTTGGAAAAGGCAGCCGGCCAGGCAAACGGCGAAGCCGATGGCCGCGAGGCCGAACCCGATGCGTCGTTTCATGACCGTTCCTTTTCGGGGTCCTCGGCAAGCGGGAACAATTGGAAATTCATCTGGCAGATCATACGCGAGGGGCTG
>JAHFCH010000173.1:13156-14865 GCA_023249635.1 Fibrobacterota bacterium | reverse complement strand
TGGGAAGAGCCCGGTGTTTAGCCGAGCCTCCCGCACCGGGTTTTGATTTTATCAGGGAGGTACCGCATGATTATACCCGCCCTGGCGCAGGACCCTTGCCTGCTCACGAAAACGAGTTTAGGGGGTGGCACGGGAATCCGTCCACTTTTTTTTACCGTCAATCCCGAGCAATGAAATAGCCCTAATCCGGCGGGTTTCCAGCACCGGAAGAGGTGGCCGGTTGGGCCTTATGACCCGTTCCCGCGCCGTCTTCCCGGCTGCACGGAAAAAGCTGGAAAGCGAGGGCGTACACCCGCCCGTCCCCGGCGGATCCCCCTTCGCTTTCGGCCAGCTCGCGCACCTCGGCCCGCAGGGCTTCCAGGCGTTCGCGGATGCGTTCCCGTCCCTTGGCCGAAAGCGATAAGGAGAGCATCTGGTAGTCGCGTTCCTGGGCCGGAACGCGATCGAGATTGTCCAAAGCCAGCTTGAGGAATTCCTTCCCGTGCTCACGCGCCGGGCTCCCGCGAAAACCCGGCCCCGCGGCGAGATGCCGGTCCGACACCGCGTATCCGTTCGCCAGCTTCTTGATCAGTTTCAACTCCAGCAGCACCCGGATGGCCTCTTCGGCCTGGGCCACGGTCAGGGCCGGCTGGATGGCTTTGGCGATGCGCGCGGGGCTGCTTTGATCCTGGTGCAATCCGAACCAATGCCATACGGCGGAGTAATACCAGCGGGCATAGAAACGCTGCTGTGCCTCGGACAGCACTCGCGCCCGCGAGCCTTGGAAACGGGCGAGTTGCGACTGGTAATGGTTCCTTTCTTCGAGCGATTTCGATTGGTTGGCCTGGATGAGCAGCTCGAAGTATTCCATCTCCGCGGGCTTGAGGCCGAGCGCGCGGCCGAAACGCAAGCGCAGATTCTGGCTCAGGTTCTTGCGGCCCTTGAGCACCGCCGAAATGAAGCTGGAACTGGAAAGCGCAAGCTCGGGATGACGCGCGAAAACCCGTAGGGAAAATCCCGGTTCTAGATCGTGCTTGTGGGCGAAATGGTCCGTAAGGAAAGCCCGGTAATCCCGGTATTCGAAAATGCGCGGCGCTTCCGTTTCCAAAGCGTATCCCATTCCCGGCCATCCTTCCTAAATTCCGTGGTGCGCACCAAAAGTACGCACTTTCCAATTTAATCGGCAACCCGTGAAAGCGGGCCAAAATTATGATTTGTGGGTAATTCCGAAGCACTCAGGGGATGGGAGCTTCGGAATTCGCATACTCGGTATTCAGGCTCACTTAAGCAAAGCGATTTCGGACTTCCCCAGTGCACGACGGGGTATCGGTTTATCGACGGAATTTTAAAGGGAGATGCGGTAACGCTCCAAAGGCGGTAAAAGCCCCTCCGCGCCCTCCCCGGGTCAGCGGAAGGCGAGATAGGCAGTCGAGTCCGGGCCGCCCCTCGGCATCTCCCCCATCCACCCCGGGGTCTCCTTCTGGAGACCCCGGGTCGTTTTCAGCCCCCGTGTGTTGCAAACCCGCCACGGAAATACCGGAAATCAGCATGTTTACCCGAGGTTTCCGTAAAAAATTCAAGTCCCCGTACCCGGGCCGGTCTAAGTTGTCGCCAACCGCCGCGCCGGGAGGGATCCGGGGGGATTCCGGCTCAGGAGCATCCTCGTGTTCCGGGGCCATCCGCGCGCGGCATAAACGGGGGCTGCATGCATCGGATTTCGGGCGGATCTT
>JAHFCH010000173.1:0-13146 GCA_023249635.1 Fibrobacterota bacterium | reverse complement strand
CTTCCGCGATGGCTTTGATGTTCTCGGCGGCAGCCTTATGCAGCTTTTGCACGCAAGGATTCGCGCAACCTTTCACCAAAGCCGATAGCGGCTGGGTCCCCATCTTCAACGGAAAGGATTATTCCGGCCTGTACTCGCGCATGTACAACGGACCGATCTCGAATTATCCCAACGTCAACGTCATTTTCACGGTAAAGTACGCGGGGACGGATACCGCCGAGATGTACGTGAAGCCGGGGGGCGCGACCCTGGGCACCATCCGCACCGACTACAAGCATTTCCGACTGCGCGTGCAATACCATTTCGATGATGTCGGGGGGCATAACGCCGGACTCTTGTACGCCATCGACGAGAGCTATCCGCGTATGGGTGGCGACGGCACCACCGCCAAGGGCAATTGGCCGCGCAGCATCGAGTGCCAGATGCTGCAAGGCGACGCCGGCGACGCGTTCTCGATCCAACAAGTGACATTCGATACCAAAGTCACGGGCGGCAAATGGGATCCCAACGGAAAGGCCATCAAGGTCTGCGAGCACGGTTGCGATGGCCGCGACTTCGGCGCCAATCCCGAACTGGACAAGAACACCACCGATTGGACCGACGAGGAAGCCATCGTGCGCGGCGCCGACAGCGCCATCCACCTGGTCCAGCATGTGCCCGTGTTCAAATTGTGGAACATCCGCATCACGGACAATTCGGGGAAGGACATGGTGCCCGCGCAGCCTTGGGGCGTGGGGTCGTTGGGGCTGGAAGCCGAAGGCGCCGTGGTGCATTACCGACGCTTCGAAGTGATGGAGCTGCCCGCCACCGGACCGAATTACCTGAATCGTCTGTTCCTGGACGCGCCGGGGCAAGGCGAAAGCCTCATGGCCAAGGCCACCTATACCATCAAGTGGCGCAAGATCGGCGACTTCAAAACCGTGAAATTGGAGTATGATGCCGGTTCCGGGTGGAAAACGGTGGCGGACAATGTCGACAATTCGGGAAGCTATGCGTGGACGGTGCCTTCCGAAGCCACCCAGGGCCTCAAGGTGCGCATCAGCGGGCCGGATTACGTGCGCGCCGATACCAGCGGAACCAACGCCATCGCCACGGCCTTGGCGGGATCGGAACGTGCGGCAGGCCGTCGCTTCACCTATGGCGACAAGAGCCTATCCTTGTCGAGTGCGGCTCCGGGTTGGGTAATCCGTATCGAGGATGCGGCGGGCCGGCTGGTCCGCGAACTCGGCGTGCCCGCGGAAAGCGGGGATTTGAGCTGGGATGGCAAGGATGCTGCAGGCCGTGCGCTGCCCCGTAGCGCGTTTTTCGCGCGCCTGGTCGCCCCCGACGGCCGTAGGGGCGGGGCCCACGCGCTCAAATAGTTAGCTTTGGTCCTAAGGGGCGCAGTCCCAGTGGACCAGCATGTTTTCACATCTCGACAACGATAATCAACCGGCCATGGTGGACGTCTCCGGCAAAAGCCCGACGCGACGCGAGGCCACGGCCCAAGCCATCGTGCGCCTGCCCGCCGAAGTCATGGCCCTCTTGCGCGATGGTGAGATCGGGAGCAAGAAGGGGCCAGTGTTCCAAACCGCGGTGCTGGCCGGCACCATGGCCTGCAAAAGGACTTCGGATCTGATCCCGCTTTGCCATCCTCTCCCTCTCGACGATATCAAGTTGCGCATCCGGGTGAACGAGCGGCAGGAAGCCGTAGTCGAATGCCGCGTCGCCTGTCATGGGCGGACCGGCGTGGAGATGGAGGCCTTGACCGGCGCCAGCGTGGCCGCCTTGACCCTGTACGATATGTGCAAGGCCTTTTCCCATGACATCGTGATCCGCGAGATACGTCTGCTGGAAAAGACCGGCGGCAAATCCGACTTCCGAGCCTCCAACGAGGCGACCGCGGCAACGTCGGCCGCCGTGGCCGCGCCGGGACGCGACCCCGCGGACTGATTCGGCCTTCCATGGAACACGCCCAGCGCCATTCCCATCGCGGCGGTAAACTCCCCGCGCGTCCTCCGCTTCCGGTGGAAATTCCCGTTTACGGCCCTTCCCCGTTGCTGGTACGCGCCGTCGTAGAAGGCTTGTCCCGCGCATTGCCCGCCGGTTTGCGCGTAGGCCTGGTGGCGGATCCGGCCGGCGGAATGCCGGTGGCCGGCGGAATGCCGGTGGCCGGCGGAACGCCTGTGGCCGGTGGGGCAGCGCCGTTCGTGTTTTCGGCTTCCGGCGCGGATGCCAACCGCATCCGCCTCGCGGCCCCCGTATGGAATTCCGATTCGTGGCGCGCGGCCTTGGCCGACTGCGATCTGGTCTTGACCGAAGGGCGGCCCAAGCCCGGACATCCCGGCATCCTGGTCCTGGCGGAAAACCCGCCCGCCGCCCCAGGTAACCCAAATGTTACCCAAGCCGTCGAGTCCGCTGCCGCGGCCCCGCCCGGAATCCTCGCCTGCGTCGCCTCCTTCGCGCGCCTCGATTCCCTGCCCCCGGGCATTCCGGTCTTCTCTCCCGAACGCACCGCCGCTTTGGCCGAACTGGTTTTGGACCATGCCCGCGCGCGCTTGGCCACGTCACCGCTTTTCGGCCTGGTACTGGGAGGCGGACGCAGCACGCGCATGCTGGCCGACAAAGCGACTTTGGAATACCATGGCAAACCCCAAACGGAATACTGCCTGGAACTGCTCCGGACCCATTGCGACCGGGCCTTCGTTTCCTGCCGCGCCGATCAGGCAGAGTCGCCCGGTTTCGCGGGCCTAGCGCAAATCCACGACAGCTTTCTCGACCTGGGTCCCCTGGGCGGCATCCTTTCGGCCATGCGCGCCCATCCCGGCGTTGCCTTTCTGGTAATCGCCTGCGATCTACCCTACCTGGACGACGCCACCCTCGCGAGCCTGCTCGCCGGACGCGATGTCTTCAAGGTGGCTACCGCATTCGCCGGACCGCAAGGCGGCCTGCCCGAACCGCTATGCGCAGTCTACGAACCACGTGCCTATGCCCGGGGCCTTCAGCTTTTGGGACAGGGATTGGATTGCCCGCGTAAATTGATCCTCAATTCCTCCTGCGCCATCCTGCCTGCGCCCCCTGCGCGTAGCCTGGAAAACGCCAATGATCCCGCGGCCTTCCAGGCAGCCCTGAAAAACCTCGCGCGCTGAACGCTCCGCCTGGATCCGACCGGGCACCTGTCTTATAATAGGGTGCCATGAGAATCGCGATTCTTTTTACCCTCCTGCTCCTCGCCTTTACCGGCGCTAGGGCGGGATCCGTACTCGGGGACGATTTCAACGAGGATGAATCCCACGATTACAACGGCATGCCGGTCATGCGCCTGGCGCTGGAAACCGGCTACAGCCAGTGGATCTACAATCCGACGGGGCTGACGCCTTCCTACGAGCGATACATCAACACGCTGGAAACGGGCTGGGATTTCGCCGCACAAACCGCCTGGTTCCCGTGGGCCAAAGGCGGGGTCGGCGTGGAGTGGATTTGGTTCCTGTCCAAGTCACGTCGCGACGGCGTAATCGTGGATACGCTCGGGACCCAGGTTGATCTTTCCGATCGGGTATCCACGGTCTACTACGGCCCCACCTTCCTGAGCCGCCTGCAATTCGGCCGCTTCGGGCTGATCGTGGGAGGATTCGGGGCCGGGCTGGTGGATTTCCACTACACGTGGTATGCGAACGGAAGGCGATCGGTGGTCGATGCGACGACGTACGGGTTCGTGCCCCAAGTGGGATGGGAATATTCCTTCTACCGCCTGGTGAGCATGGGGATCAACGCGCGCGCGCTCATCTCGGACATGGATGACTACACCTACAACGGCAAGAAGGTCACCATCAAGCAGCCGGATGATCCCCACTACTGGAGATTCATCGGACTCTCCCGCTTCGAGCTGAACGCGGGCATCCGCTTCGGGCTTTAGCATGCGATTCTACGGATGGATCGGCTTCGTGGCCTTGGCCGCGTTTCCAGGCTGCGAAAAGCAGGAAGAGAAAGCCGTGGGTTGCGAGCTCTACCTTGCGATCAACTACTGCGTTACCCTCAACGGCGACACGACCCTCCCCGACTCCATCCGCATCGTCCGGACGACCGCGGGCGGCAGGTCCGATACCTTGCCCAGCGTACACGCCTATCCCAAGCCCAATTGCTTTACCGAGGCCCGGGGCCATTCCAGCCTGCGGGTTTATGTCGATACCATGCTGCGCAAGGAGATCAAAGACATCTTCGTGCGCACGGTGGATCAATGCCATGCGGCGGATACCCTGATCGACATCCGATTGTAGGCCGGTTCCCACCGGCTTCAGCGAAGCCAACCGGTCGCGTTGATCCCGGTGCGGGATCCGCCCGCCGGGTAGCGGGTTCTCCCCAAAGCGTCGACGCCCAAGGGAAGGATGGAAAGCCCTTCGCGGATGCGGATGGGCACGCGCGTCGCTAGGCCTACCGATCCCCCCAGCAGGATCTTCTCCAATTCCACGTACTCGGGCTTCTTCAATTCGGCTACGTACTTCCAATGCCAGTCGAAGCCATTTTCCGTCTTGGTATCCATCTTCTGGGCTTCGAGTACCGCGATCCAATCCGCTATCACGGCTTCGGCGTAATGGATCAGGCGGCCGTAGAACTCCTTGAGCTTGGCGTCCGCGATGATTTTGTTGTACACGTCGGGATGCTTGGCCCGGGCGCAGAGGATATAGCGCAGACAGAAATAGCGGAATTCCTGATTGGACCAAACGCTGGTGGTGGCATCATTACCCAGGTCGGACCAATCCTGCTTGGCATTGAAATGGGCCTTGAAGCACGCGGACATTTCCACGATGGATCGGAGCCCGGTTATGTAGGCGTCGTATTCCTCGAAGACGCCGTAGATCCCGGCTATCTGGGAATACATGTTGTCCCCGGGCGCCGATTTCCCGCTGATGTAGACGTCGGTCTGGAAATTCACCAGCGCCTCCGGGATGTCCGCCGTGATTTCCTTGGTGTTGAAGGGCGTAAAGCTGTGGGTCAGGGGGAAATCCTCGGTGCCGCCCAGGAAATAAGTGTCCTTGTTGTTGGCGCTGCCCAAACCATTGCGCATGTGGTTGCATTCGTGGACGGCGACCGCGGGAAAAGGGCGGGTCTGGCCGTTCAACCATTGTTTATGGTCGCCCGGCTTGTTGTCGCGGGTCTCGTAATCGTGGATGACGAAATACCCAGTGGGAGAATACTCCTGCAACCAGGCGATGAATTCCTTGCCGCCTTGGGCCCGGGCTCCCAAAGCGAGTCCCGCGACCAGCAGCGTCATTGCCGGGCCGCCCCGTCCTATCCTAATCATGCCCCCTCCTTGGCCATCGCCCGGCCTTAGGAAAGTATCGGTAGGCCCGGGATAGGGCCTTGCGATTCCCGATCATTCCCAAAAGACTGATGCGGTTCCGCAACACCCCGGCCCTCCCCGATTTTTTCCTGAAACTTTTTCCGGACCACACCTACTCCATCCCCAGGCGTCGCCGCGTGGCGGGGCCCGCATAGGAGAAGGATATGGAAAAGCGTACGGGAAAAGCCTTATTCGGCAAATTGGCGGTAGCGGGCATCCTCATGGGCGGGCTGGCGATGACCGGCTGCGAGAATAGCACTTCGGCGAAGACGGAGCCCGCCACGGGTATCCTGGCGGCGAAGACCTTGGCTGATTTCCAAGCGGAATGCGTGAAGGCGGGCGGGAAATTCGCCGCCCACGATTGCGCCGCCATGAATGAATGCGCCGGCCATAGCTACCTGGAAGGCCAGGCCGTGGCCGCCCATGATTGCAAAGGCCATTCGACCTGCAAAGGCGGAAGCTGCATCGAGTCCTGAGGCCCGGGTCGGGAAGGAGTCGCATCGAGGAACCTATGCCGCGTACCTTTGCGCTCCTTCGCCTCGCCGGCCTGTTGTGGTTGTCCGGCCTGTTCTTTTCGGGATGCGATTCCGTGCCCGGCCTGGAAGCCGATGCCTCCCTGACGGCCCGGGATGCCGCGCATGCGCCGTCGGCACCGGATTGCGCGAGCTGCCATAAGTATCCCCTCTCCGATATCAACCATTACTACCACCTCTCGCTGGCCAATCCCCCGGATAGCCAGGTGCTGGAGCGGCCCACCACGTGCCTCGATTGCCATTTCAATTCCACCCGGCATTTTTCCTTTTCCGCGGGCGGGCAAAGCCGTTTCCGGCCCCTGCCGACATTATTCGCGGTCGATACTTCCCGGGGCGCGGGCGTAGCGGAAGAAATCGATTCCCTGATCCGCACTTATGCCCGCGCGGGAAAGACCGTGCCCTGGAGGACCGGACCCCTGCATCTCAACGGTACCGTGGACGTTACCCTGGCTCCCGACAATGTGGCAGCCCCCACCCTGCCTTCAGCCGCCTACCGGCCCCGGGATTTCTCCTGCTCCGCGGTCAGTTGCCATAAGGCGCCCGCCGCGCTTTACCGCTGGCGGACACTAGGCTTTTCCGATTGCCCTTCCAAGGATCGCAACGACATCACCTGCGGGGAAATCCCCGCACCAAAGGCATCCCCATGATACGTTTATCGGTCGCGCGGTTCGCGAGTTCTGCGCTTTGCGCGCTGGCGGCTTCCCTCATGCTCACGGCCTGCGCCGCCGTTCCCCAGAAGGATCGGGAGTTCCTCAGCGATCCGATCATGCAGCGCCAGGATGATCCTTTGGAGAGCGGCATCGAGTCCCACGATTTCCCGCGCCGGGAAGGGTCGACGGGAGGCAATTCCGGATCCGGGGGCGGTTGCGGATGTTGATGCGGCTGCTACTGCGGATGCCTGTGCAGTTGCCGGGCCGCGCCATTGGCCTCTCGCTTTTGCTCTCGCTACTACTCGCCTTCACCCCGGCTGCGGCGGGGGAATCCGGAAGCGTCTTGCAACTCAAGTACGAGTTCTTCCGCGATCGCAACCGGGCCTGGAACCATACCCCGGCATTTTCCCTCCGCTATGCCTTGCAGCGCGTCTGGACCTTGGGTTGGGAACAGGAGTTCGACGTGGTATCGGGAGCCTCGCGGCGTTTGGGCGCCTCCCTGGATGGGAAGACCCAGGCCATTGAACCGGATGCCGTCACCGGCGCCTCCAAGGTGGAAGCCCGCTATTCGGAGAACCCCAGCCTCACCTACAGCCGGGACGGCAAAACGATTTCGGGCTCGCTGTACGCCAGCCGGGAAAGCGACTATACCTCTTTCTCGCCGGCAGGCTCGGCGTCCATGGACTTCAACGGGCGCAATACCACGGTCGGTATCAGCTACGCCGAATTCTTCGACGCCTTCCAACCCAAAGGGGCCTTTGCCGGCGAAGGCGGGGACAAGCGCATCCGTACCGGCGCGGTTACCCTGGCGCAATCCCTGACGCCCCTCACCCTGGTCGCCATCACGGGAACGGCCAGCTACGCCGACGGCTATCTGGGCCATCCCTACAATCCCCCTATCGATGCCCGGGGAGATCTCTTGGCCGAGCGCGTACCGGAGAGCAAGACCGCCGCGGCCTTGGCTGCGCAAATCGTGCAAGGCTTCCGCCTGGGCGAGCGATTGGGATCGATCAATCTGGACGCCAGGGCCTACCGCGACGATTGGGGCCTGGGCTCAGGGACGCTTGACCTGAAGGTGAGCCGGTATTTCAGCGAGACCGGTTACGTGCGGCTGCGCGCGCGCGGCTATGCGCAAACGGGTGCAGCCTTCGCGAAGGATGTTTATGCCGGCGACGAAACCTTCCGCACCGGGGATATCCGCCTATCCCGCTTCTCGTCGCTATTGGTAGGCGCCAAAATAGCGGCGGGCTTCCCGGACTCCTGGAGCGACCATGCCTTCCTGCCCGATCGATGGGATCTCAAATTCGATTACCTGGTGAGGGATACCCGGGGCGATTTGGGGGATGCCTCGGCGACGGAATCCCGCGGCTATCATTACCAGCTCTACGGATCGGATGAATACTATGCCCAGGGAGTCATCCTGGCGGGGTTGGCGTTCGATCTGTGAATGGGGTAGCGGCGGCTCCAGCGCTTACGCGCCGGAGCCCGGCGTGAACGGCTACATATCCTGCCAGAACCGGAAATGGTTCGTCTCGATATCATGCAGCGAGGGCATGGGGAAGAACTTGTACTTGTCTTTCGAGGCGAACATGAAGCCGTGCCGGATCATCTTGAACGAGATCTGATCCAGCGGGCAGAACAGCGCCAGGCCCTTCGACTGCTTCTCGGGCTTGATCTTCATCTGCAGGATGGCATCGCGCAGCTTGGACGGATGCAGGAAAGGGAACGGCGCCTGCATGAACGGGTTCTTCTCGAAATTCGCGACGAACTCGTCCACGTTCAGATCGATCTGCGAATAGAACAACTTGGGGCAGCCCTTAGTCTGGCCGGGCTGGGTGATGAACTTGCCGAACTCGGGCATATCGTAAGGGCTGATGACCAGCATCGAGAGCGGCGCGATTTCTGCGAAGGTGCGCAGGAAGCCGGGCTGGTGGACCTTATCGTATTCCTGGGGTTTCAGCTCGAGCACGTGGGCTTCGGAAGTGGAGATGTACAGGCTCTTGATGGCGTCGAAATCCATATGCTCCATCACGCGATAGGAGCAGATGAACTTGGTATGTTTCGGCGTCCCGTCTTCATGGGGAACCAGGCTCTTGAGCCCGCCTTCGATATTGAAATAGGCGTCGCGGAAATTGATGTCGATGTCGGCAAACACCAGCTTACCGGAATAATGCCGGATGGACCCGATCAGGTAATGCCGCGCGAAGGCCTCCGGGGCCAACTGCGACGCCACCAGCGCCTGGTTCGGATAGAGGATCTGGTAGAGATGATTCTCGTAGGTCATTTCAGAGCCCCCAGAAGAGTTTAAGCATGGGGGCGATGACCACCGACATCACTCCCATCAGCTTGATCAAGATGTTCAGGGAAGGCCCGGCGGTGTCCTTGAAAGGATCACCCACCGTATCTCCCACCACCGCGGCCTTGTGGGAATCCGATCCCTTGCCGCCTCCGACTCCGCTTTCGATGGTCTTCTTGGCGTTGTCCCAGGCACCGCCGGTATTGCTCATGAATATAGCCAATGCCACGCCGGAGGCGGTTACGCCCGCCAGGAATCCCATCAGCATATGCACGCCGCCCAGGAAGCCGACGGCCACCGGCGAGAGGATGGCCAGGATGCCGGGGAGGATCATTTCCTTGAGGGCCGCCGAAGTGCTGATGTCCACGCAGCGCGAATAGTCCGGTTCCGCCGTGCCCTTCATCAGGCCGGGGATGGTGCGGAACTGGCGGCGCACTTCTTCCACCATGGAGAAGGCGGCGCGGCCCACGGCCATCATGCACATGGACGAGAACAGGTAAGGCACCATGCCGCCGAGCAGAAGCCCGACCAATACCTTGGGGTCGGTGATCTCGATGCTGTCCACGCCCACTTCTTCCTTGAAGGCCGAGAACAGGATGACCGAGGTGAGGGCCGCCGATCCGATGGCGAAGCCTTTGCCGATGGCGGCGGTGGTATTGCCCACCGCGTCCAGCTTGTCGGTGGTGGCGCGCACGCTGGGGGGAAGCTCGGCCATTTCGGCCAGGCCGCCCGCATTGTCGGCCACGGGGCCGAAGGCGTCCACGGCCAATTGGATTCCCAAGGTGAGCTGCAGGCCTACGGTGGCGATGGCGATGCCGAACAGCCCGGCCAGGTTGTACGAGAGCATGATGGCCGCGCCCATGACGATGACGGGCAGGGCGGTGGAGATCATGCCGACGCCCATGCCGGTAATAAGAGTGGTGGCGGGACCGGTTTCGCAGGCCTTTACGATGGCGTTGACCGGGGCCTTGTTGGTTCCGGTGAAGTACTCGGTGAGCATACCGATGCCGGTGCCCGCCGCGACGCCCACCACGGTGCACCAGAAAAGCTGGGTGGCATTGGCGCCGCCGTTGAAGGTCTGTCCGTTGAGGGCGAAGTAGAAGATGGGGTAGCTGAAAAGCGCGGCGAGGATGGACGCGATATGCGATCCCTTGTTGAGCGCGCCTTGGGGCGAGCCGTTTTCCTTGACCCGGACGAACTGGATGCCGATGGCCGAAGCCAAGGCGCCGCCGGCCGCCAGTACCAACGGCAGCAGGACCAGGCGCAGCTTGATGATGTCGGAGGCATCCGCGGCGACGCCGAGGATCATGCAGCCCAGTACCGAAGCCACGAAGGACTCGTACAGATCGGCGCCCATGCCGGCCACGTCGCCGACGTTATCGCCGACATTGTCCGCGATGGTCGCCGGATTGCGGGGGTCGTCTTCCGGGATGCCGGCTTCCACCTTGCCCACCAGATCGGCGCCCACGTCGGCCGCCTTGGTATAGATGCCGCCGCCTACGCGTGCGAACAAGGCGATACAGGACGCTCCCAGGGCGAAACCCGAGAGGATGGGGAGGATTTCCATATCGAAAGTGGCCGGGTCGCGGCCGAAGAAATGGATGGTGGCGAACATGATGCCGGTGATGCCCAGCAGCGCCAGGCCTACCACGCTCATACCCATCACCGAACCGCCCGCGAAGGAGACCTTCAGCGCGGAGTTCAGGCTCACGCTGGCGGCTTCGGTAGTGCGCATATTGGCCTGGGTGCAGATCTTCATGCCGAAGAACCCCGCCATGGCCGAACAGGTGGCGCCGATGATGAAGGTGACCGCTTCCCAGCGCAGCACCCCTTTATTGCCCAGGAACAACAGGGTCGCAGCGGTGAGAACCACGGGCACCAGAACCTTATATTCACGGAAGAGGAAGGCCATGGCGCCTTTGGCTACATAGCCCCCGATTTTGATCAGCTTCTCGTTCTCGACCTTGATGCCCAGGATCCACCGCGACTTGTAGAACGCGAAAATCAGAGCAAAAATGCCACCTAAGAACCCCAGAGCGAGGGGCAATTCTATGTCGAGATCCATTGGTCCTTTCCGGTAAACAACCTGTTTTCCCGTCTAATATAGCCCGCCGGCTGCATGGATTTGAAAAATTTTATGATCTTAATTTTTTTCAGCCTTTCTAAACAAGCTGGTAGCGGGTGTTAAGCACCCGATTATACCTTCCCTGCCTCACGTATTTCCCTGCGATTTTTTGGGAATATGGCTTTTTTACGATTGACAGGGGGGTTATACTTTGGATCCAATGCGCCACTATGGGTCTTTCTTAAGTCTTTGTCTGGTCCTGGTCTCGGGACCGCTCTCGGGATATGCCCGGGCCTTCGAGGTCGGCACCTCCCCATCCGGGGAAAGCGCATCGGACATCCAGGGTCCCAAGAACCACCTTCCTTTTGAAGTTTCACCCACGGTGGGATTCATGGGGGGCAGCACCCTGCTCGGCATCCGCGCCAGCATGGGCAACCCGGCCTCGCTGGAAATGTCCGCCGAAGAGGTCATCGGCCGCACGGCCACCTTGTACCCCATTACCTTCAACCTGGTCCTGGATTTGGCCCGCACCGCCAAGGCGGTCCCTTACGGCATCGTAGGCGGGGGCCTGTTCCTGACCGTGCCCCTTAATACCGTGGGTGACCAGACGGTTTCCTCGGTCGGCCTCAATTTCGGCGGCGGGCTCAAGTATTTCGTCACCAACTCCATCGGCATCCGCTTCGAGACCAAGCAATTGTTCACCCGCATCGACAACAAGGTCGACCACCGGAAGGAATTGCTGATATTCCAATCGACCAGCCTGGGGGTGGTGTTTGCGTTCGGATAAGACCCTGTCTACGGGATCTCGTCGGGCGTCGGGCGTCGGGCGTCGGGCGCGAATGCGCGCCAACCGAAGCGGCGGCGTAAACTTCGAGATCGCTAAGGGCGATTTCTCCTTTCTTAACGCCCGACGCCCGACGCCCGACGCCGAACGATGTGCCCCCATACGTATCGCTGCAGTTATTCTCCTCGCTCTCCTCTCATTTACGAGCCTCTCTTCCGCCGCCCGCGGCAAATCCCCCGCGACCTCGCGGCCCGCCTCGTCAACAGCCAAGGCCGAAACCGTCTACGTCGCCTCCCCCACGCCGCCTTCCCACGAGACGCGTGAGATGCGCGCGGTGGAACCGGTGCGCGATGCCGAGCCGCGGCGCAGCGATGCATCCTTTTCCACGGGGCCGGCGCGCGATTATCCTTCCGCGGTAGGCATGTACGGCGGCTTCTACGTGGCCGAAGTTTTGGGCAGCAATCCCTATGGCGTGGTGTATTACGATCTGTATCCGCGCGGGCAAGGCTACTTCTTCCAATTCGATTTCGGCGTCGGCACGGTGCAATCCGGCTTCTCCAAAGAGGTGGTGGGCGGCGACATTTTCGACCATAACCTGCTACTCTCCTTCGATGCTCTGGGTGGGTTAAGTCTCTCCGGTCTGGCCAACGGTTTGGGCCGGGCGGGAGGACTATTCCCGTATTTCATAGCCGGGATCACGGCCTTCTGGCAGGGGGGGATCCCCATTGTGCAGGAAGCCGTCCCTAACGTAGGGGGCGTGATCGGCTTCGGAAATCGGATGAAACTGCCTTTCCTGCCCCGGAATAACGAGTGGGCGTTCAATTATGTGGTGCGTGACAACATCTATTCGCAGAAGATCAGGACCACCCCGTCGCTGACGCAGAACTTCGTCTTATTGATCGGGGTTCAGAAGTATTTTTGAGAGGGGTAACGGCGTTACCCAACCGTGCCAAGGCGTGTGAACAGGTCCAGGCAGACGCCCCGCAAGGGCGGCCGCCGCGGTCCGAACGAAGGAGTGCCTATGCAACCGTCAACCCGTAACAAGGCGTTTAACGTGCATGGGCTCCTCCCGCTGGGAGCCGCAGCCGCGGTAGCCCTAGTGGCCGGGGCGTTGTTCACTTCCTGCCTGGAGCCCGCCGATCAGATCATGGAACGCTACGGCGAAGGCCGCATGGTGTTCGTGAAAGAGCCTTCGGTAGGCGGCCAGAACATGAACCGCAGCATCGCCATGGCGGCCAACCCGGATGAATTCCATCCCGGCACCGATATCATGCTGCTTTCGCCCATCTCCCCCACGGGCAAGCTCACCAACCTTACCGCGCAATGGACGCGCGCCGCCCAGAACGAAGCCGATTGGGGCGCGGCCCAGGATCCGGAAGCCTCCTTCGACGGCAACAGCGTACTGTTCGCGATGCGCAAGTCGCGCACCTCGACCAACCGCAACCAGCACTGGGGCCTCTACGAAATGAACGCGGACGGCACCGGTCTGGTGCGCCTG
>JAHFCH010000172.1 GCA_023249635.1 Fibrobacterota bacterium | reverse complement strand
CAGTTCCGCCAGCTGCAGCCGGCGGCATAGTTCCTGGGTATCGGGATGGATATCCATCTCGAAGCGCGCGGCGAATTGCACGGCGCGGAGTACGCGCAGGGGATCTTCCGAAAATGCGTCCGAGACGTGGCGGAGCAGGCCGGCATTGAGATCGCGCATGCCGCCGTGGTGATCCTCCAATACCATTTCCGGGATCTTGATGCCCATGCTGTTGATGGTGAAATCGCGGCGGGACGAAGCGGCCGCGAAGGTGAGGAAAGGATCGGATGCGACCGAGAAGCCCTTGTGGCCGGGCCCGGTCTTGTTCTCGGTGCGCGGGAAGGCGAAGTCGAAATTGAGCCCGTCGATGCGCATGGTTATCACGCCGAAGGATTTGCCCACCAGGTTGGGCTTGGCATGGCGCACCAGGATGTTGAACAAGCGCTCCATGTCCAATCCGTACACTTCCAGATCGTAATCATGGGACGGGATGTCGAGGAGCATATCGCGCACCCAGCCGCCCACCAGGTAGATGGCTCCCCCGGCCTGATTGATATCGGCGGAGATCTCCAGCAAGCGCTTGGGCAGGATGTCGGGGGAAACGTTCATGGCCTATTGCGAATCCCCAGGGGTGAAGCGCTGTTCCACTCCGTCTAAACGTGCCGAATCACGATCATCGGCGGCTTTGGCGCGGCCCTTGCAATCGTCCAGTTCCTCTTGGGCGAAGCGGAGTTGATCTCCGCTAAGGTCGCCGTACTTGATACGGCTTTCCAATTCCTGGCATTGCATCTTGATGGGAGCCGAGCTGCAAGCGTACAAGAGCCAGAGCCCCAGGCCCGCAACCACCGGCCCTGGCCCTATAAGCCGCCATGGCTTCGCCGCCAAGATTGTATTTTTCCGGAAATCCATGCCCCTTAATCTACTTAGAACCGAACCGGCCACGCTGCGCCTCCTCTTCCTCGCGGCCTATGGGCTGGGGCTGGCCCTGGAATGGCTCCTGGATGCCCTTAATCGGCGCGAAGCCCGCCGCCATCCGTCCCTGCCCGCGCGTTTCTCCGGCCCCATGTTCGCGGGCCGTATCGATGCGGAGACCTATGCGCGCAGTCGGGCCTACGCCGCCGAACGCCTCGCCTTCGAAGGCGCCGCCCGCGCGTGGACGGCCGCTCTCACCCTGGCCATGCTTTTCTCCGGTCTCCTGCCTTGGCTCGATGCGTTGCTGTTCCGGCGCTGCGGGGACGGCCTCACGCGCGGCGTGCTTTTCCTCGCGTTCGTCATCGCGATGCCCGCCTTGTTGCGCCTGCCGCTCTCGGTGTATGCGACCTTCCGCATCGAAGGCAAATACGGTTTCAATACCATGACCTGGGGCCTGTTCGTGCGTGACCTCGGGCGCGCCTGGCTTTTGTCCGTGGGCTTGGGACTGCCGCTGCTCTACACCCTCATGGGCTTTATGCGGTATACGGCATCGGCCTGGTGGCTGTGGGCCTTCGCGTTCCTCATCGCCTTCCAGGCGGTCGGCATGATCCTTTACCCGATTTTTTTCGCGCCCCTGTTCAACCGGTTCCAACCGTTGGAAGAGGGCGATCTGAAAACCTCGCTGCTGTCGCTCGCGCAACGTCTGCGCTTTCCCACCGGCGGCATCTACGTCATGGACGGCAGTCGCCGCAGCCTGCATTCCAACGCGTACTTCACGGGCTTCGGCCGCTTCCGCCGCATCGTCCTCTTCGATACTCTGCTCCGGCAGATGGAAGGCCCGGAGCTGCTCAGCGTACTGGCCCACGAGATCGGACATTACAAACGCAAGCATATCTATAAGCAATTGGCCGCTTCCACCCTCATGCTCGGTGCGCTCCTTTTCCTCGCATCCCTGGCGCTGCGCTGGCTCCCGCTCTACCAAGCCTTCGGTTTCCCGACCGCCTTAGGCCCGGATACCGCCGGTCCCCCTGCCGTCGGCCTCTTCCTTTTCCTCACCCTTTTCTCCTGCCTCTCCCCGCTCTTCGCCCCGCTGCAGAATTTCTTCTCGCGCAAACACGAGTACGAAGCCGATGCCTTCGCCCTGGAAGCCATGCAGGACGGGGCCCCGATGCAATCGGCCCTGATCAAGCTCTCGGAGAAAAACCTGAGCAACCTCACCCCGCACCCGTGGTACAGCGCGTTTCATTATTCCCACCCGACGCTTGCGGAAAGGCTCCGGGCGTTAGAAGAGGGTTTAAGGTCTAAGGTTTAAGGTCAAAGGGGGAAGTAGCTAGGATGTTCGGGTTCCCCCTTAAACCTTAGACCTTAAACCTTTCTTTCCGCTCAAATTGGGCTCTGTCGCTCCTCACGTCCCCCAATCGCGCTCCGCATTCCGTATTCTCTTGATCCCCCAGCCATTTTTTTGCTAAATTGGTCCCTCCCTTTTGAGGATCAGCGATTTTGGCAGCGTTTCGGCAATCGGCCGCAACGTGCCGTCGATGGGACGGGGACTTGGACGGTGCTTGGCACCCTCTTGGGCGGGCCAACGTAGCTCAGCTGGTAGAGCACCTGATTTGTAATCAGGCGGTCGTGGGTTCGACTCCTATCGTTGGCACTCCCAAGCCCGACGGTCCTCAAAGAGAAAGAAATGGGACCTATTAAAAGGGTGGGTGCCCGAGTGGTTAATGGGGGTGGACTGTAAATCCACTGGCTATGCCTACGGCGGTTCGAAACCGCCCCCACCCATTTAAAAGGCCTTTTTTCTTCGTTTCGCTCAGTTTTCCCATGCCCCACCAGCGCGCAGCGCGACGTGGGGCCGTCGAAAAGAGGACAGCAGCACAGACAAAGTCGGCTTGGGCTGATAAGGCCAAAGCGGGGCCCATATGCAAAGCCGCCCGAGGAAAGCGTGCGCATGCACGCTGACGAGGGCAATGAAGCATATGGGCCTCGATTTGGCCTTAGCACCCAAGCCGAGCGGGCTTAACTCAATTGGTAGAGTACCACCCTTCCAAGGTGGCTGTTGACGGTTCGAGTCCGTTAGCCCGCTCCATATTCCTCCTTGGTGAGGCCCAAATAGCTCAGGGGTAGAGCACTTCCTTGGTAAGGAAGAGGTCTCGGGTTCAATTCCCGATTTGGGCTCCACCAAGGTGGGGATCAACGTAAATCGACCCACTAAAGCCTTAAGTGGCTACAGGGGGCCGAATTATATGCCTGGAGGTGGTGAAATTTCCCGGAAATTTTGCTATCAATTACTGCTCTAAAAATTTTCGGATGTGTTTTGCACGGTTTTTGCGTGAGTGATCGGCAAACGTGCGGGTGTCTCGATAAGGATGTCAAACAGGAGGTTATAGGGAAATGGCCAAGGAGAAATTCAACCGCAATAAGCCCCACGTCAACGTCGGCACCATCGGCCACGTGGATCATGGCAAGACTTCCCTGACCGCCGCCATCACCACCGTGCTGGCCAAGACCGGCGGCGCCGTCGCCAAGTCCTACGGTGAAATCGACAACGCTCCCGAAGAACGCGAGCGCGGCATCACCATCAATACCTCGCACGTCGAGTACGAGACCAAGAACCGCCATTACGCCCACGTCGACTGCCCCGGGCACGCTGACTATGTCAAGAACATGGTTACCGGCGCCGCGCAAATGGACGGAGCCATTCTCGTGGTTTCCGCCGCCGATGGGCCCATGCCCCAGACCCGCGAGCACATCCTGCTCGCCCGTCAGGTAGGCGTGCCTTACATCGTCGTGTTCATGAACAAAGTGGACATGGTCGATGACCCCGAATTGCTCGAGCTCGTCGAAATGGAAATCCGCGACCTGCTCAAGAAGTACGAGTTCCCCGGCGACGTCATCCCCATCGTTCAGGGCAGCGCCGCCAAGACGCTGGCCGGTGACTTGGGTCCCCAGGGCGAACAGTCCATCCTCAAGCTGATGGAAGCCGTCGACACCTACATCCCGACGCCGGTGCGCGCCGTGGACAAGCCTTTCCTCATGTCCGTCGAAGACGTCTTCTCCATCACGGGCCGCGGCACCGTGGCCACGGGTCGTGTCGAAGCCGGCCGTATCAAGGTGCAGGAAGAAGTCGAGCGCGTGGGCCTTGCCGAGAGCAAGAAGTTCATCGTGACCGGCGTGGAAATGTTCCGCAAGCTGCTCGACGACGCGCAAGCGGGCGACAACGTGGGTCTGCTGCTCCGCGGTGCGGAAAAGACGGACATCCAGCGCGGCCAGGTGCTGTGCAAGCCGGGTACGATTACCCCGCATAAGAAGTTCAAGGCCGAGATCTACGTCCTGTCGAAGGACGAGGGCGGCCGGCATACGCCTTTCTTCAACGGCTATCGCCCCCAGTTCTACTTCCGCACGACGGACGTGACGGGCGAGTCCACCTTGCCCACGGGCGTGGAAATGGTGATGCCGGGCGACAACGTGACGATCACGGCTGAATTGATCCAGCCCATCGCCATGGCCAAGGACCTGCGCTTCGCGATTCGCGAAGGCGGCAAGACCGTAGGCGCAGGCGTTGTGACCGAGATCCTGGACTAAGGTAGAGGAGTTTCTAGGTCAGTAGCTCAATTGGTAGAGTAGCGGTCTCCAAAACCGTTGGTTGTAGGTTCAAGTCCTATCTGGCCTGAAGGTTTCCGAATATGAAAAGGTTTCAAAATTACATCCGAGACGTGATCGCCGAGCTTCGCAAGGTGACGTGGCCGACGCGCGAAGAGCTCAGAGGCTCGACCATCACGGTAATCCTATTCAGCCTCATGTCCACCGTGTTCGTGTTTCTGGTGGACTATGCGTTGGGGCAGTTGGTACACCTCCTCCTCAGTTGAGGACGGGGTTTTGGGCAAACGGTCGGAAGCGAACGGACAGGTAATGGCAATCAAGAAGTGGTACGTGGTCCATACCTACTCCGGCCAGGAGGGTAAGGTCAAGCAGCACCTGGAAGCCCTGGTCGACAAGAATAACCTGAAGGAATCCTTCGGGCAGATTCTGTTGCCTACCCGCGAAGTGACGACGGTGCAAAAAGGCAAGAAGACCACGCGGGACAAGAAGTTCTACCCCAGCTATTTGCTGGTCGAGATGGAAATGAACAAGGACACGATGCACTACGTTACGGACATCCCGGGCGTAACGCATTTCGTGGGTGTGGGCAAGCCCCAGCCCCTGCGTAAGGCCGAAGTCGACCGCATCCTGGGTCAGACCACGGTCGAGACCACGGATACGGGCGTTGTCGAGATTCCGTTCACGAGCGGCGAAAAGGTCCGCATCAAGGACGGGCCTTTCAAGGATTTCGACGGGGTGGTCGAAGAGATCAACCCGGAAAAGGGCAAGTTGAAGGTGATGGTCAGCGTCTTCGGGCGCTCCACGCCGGTTGAATTGGATTTCGTGCAGGTGGATTCGGTCTAAAGCGCACGCTTCTAGCGCAGCAGACGAACCTTACCCGCCATAAAAATTAGTTAGACGAGCAGGAGTTACAGTGGCCAAGAAGATTACGGGATACATCAAGCTGCAGGTGCCGGCCGGCTCTGCGAACCCTTCGCCGCCCATCGGCCCTGCCCTGGGCCAGCGCGGTCTGAATATCATGGAGTTCTGCAAGGCGTTCAACGCCAAGACCCAGGACCAAAAGGGATACGTCATCCCGGTTGTGATCACGGTATACGCCGATCGCAGCTTCAGCTTCGTCACCAAGACCCCGCCCACGCCGGACCTTCTCAAGAAGGCCTTGAAGCTGGAAAAGGGCTCGGGCGAACCGAACCGTAAGAAGGTGGGCAAGGTCACCACCGAGCAGATCATGGAAATCGCCAAGATGAAGATGCCGGATCTCAATACGACCAACCTCGAAGCCGCCATGCGCATGGTCGCAGGTACGGCCAAGAGCATGGGACTGGAAGTCCCGAAGTAAAAAACGACGGCGAGGTGGAGTCGGCCGGAAACCCCGGAACGGCCGACCGGGAATCGAGCGCGAAAGCGGAAGATTCCCGATGACCCTCTCGCTACCAAACCGGAAATCAAAAATAGGCAACCACAGGTAGGAGCAATGAAGAAAAGCAAAAACTACCGCAGCCTGGCCGAGAAGATAGATCGGTCGAAGGAGTATGAAATCTCCGAGGCTGTGACGATTTTGAAGGGCGGAATCAAAACCAAATTTGATTCGTCCCTCGAAGTGCACATGAACCTGGGCGTCGATCCCAAGTATTCCGAGCAAGTGGTCCGCGGCAACGTGGTCCTCCCGCATGGCACCGGTAAGACGGTACGCGTGCTGGTATTCTGCAAGGGCGAACTTGAGAAGGTCGCCACCGCTGCCGGAGCCGACTATGCCGGCGCCGAAGAGCTGGTGACCAAGATCCAGGGCGGATGGATGGATTTCGACCAGGTGATCGCGACCCCGGACATGATGCCCCTCGTGGGCCGCATCGCCCGCGTGCTCGGTCCCCGCGGCCTGATGCCCAGTCCCAAAGCCGGCACCGTTACTATGAACGTGGCCCAGGTGATCAAGGAGCTCAAGGGCGGCAAAATCGCTTTCCGCGTCGACAAGGGCGGCAACGTCCATGCGCCGGTCGGCAAGCTGTCCTTCGCCGCCGACAAACTGGTCGAGAACGCCAAGGTCCTTATCGACGCCGTCGTTAAGGCCAAGCCCCCGACTTCCAAGGGTGTCTATGTCCGCAGCATCACGATAGCCGGCACCATGAGCCCGGGCGTGCGCGTGGACAAGGCCGTGGCCCGGTAAAGGAAAAGAACGAACATGACATCCAAAGCACTCGTACGCAAGACCAAAACCGCGTCGGATCTCGAGACCAGCCTCAAGACCACAACCGGCGTATACATCGCCGATTTCTCCCGCGTGACCGTGGAGACCGTGACCGCCTTCCGCAATGCATTGCGTAAGAAGGGCATCACGATGAAGGTCGCCAAGAACACGCTCATCAAGCGCGCTCTCGGCACCGCCGGCATCAAGGGAATGGACGCCCATCTCAAGGGTCCTTCCGCAGTAATCCTGGCGGATGATCAGGATCCGATGGCACCCGCGAAGGCCCTGGTGGAATTCCACAAGGCCAACGAAGGGATGCTGAAGGTCAAGATCGTCTCCATCGACGGTTCCACCTATCCGGGCGCGCAGATCGCGAGCCTGGCGAAGATGCCCGGCAAGCGCGAATTGCAGGCTTCCGTGGTGTCCTTGGCACTGGGACCGGGACAGAAACTCATGGGTATCCTCAAGGGACCCGGTTCGGCACTCGCGGGCCAGATCAAGGCTCAGATCGAGAAGCTCGAAAAAGGGGGCGCGGAATAAGACGAGAAGGAACGACGGCGGCGATATGCCGCTTGGCCGGAAGCCTCCTCGTGAAGGGCCACCTGCCGTAAAAACGGAAAAATAGTCGCGAAAAAGTGAGAATTGATTTCAGAACAACTTAGGAGAATTGAAAATGTCGGATGTGAATGCAACTGTGAAGGAACTCGGCGATAAGATCGTCGCCCTCTCCCTGCTCCAAGCCAAGGAACTGTCGGACTACCTGAAGAACACCTACGGCCTGGAAGCCGCCGCGGCTGCCGCCGTGATGGCCGCCCCTGCCGCTGGTGGAGCCGGCGCCGAAGCCGCCGCTGAGAAGACCGAATTCGACGTCGTGCTCGAAAGCGCCGGCGAGAAGAAGATCGGCGTCATCAAGGTGGTCCGCGCCATCACCGGTCTGGGTCTGGCGGAAGCCAAGGCTCTGGTCGACGGCGCTCCCAAGACCGTGAAGGAAGGGGTCAACAAGGCCGATTCCGAGAAGTGGAAGAAGGAACTCGAGGAAGCCGGCGGCAAGGTAAGCCTGAAGTAATCCTTGAGGAACTTCTTCGCTTTACAGAAGAAGATCCAACACGCCTTGCCCGCCTTTGCGGGCAGGCGTTTTTCCGTTTTTGACACGTCGCCGGCAATGATGGGCTGGCGCGGGAACTTTTAAGGATCGGAGCACGTCAGTGGAAAGACGCACATATTCCTCGAGTCGGTTCAATTTCGATTTGCCGTACCTGCTTGATGTACAGGTTAACTCGTTCAACCGCTTCATCCAGGCGGGCGTGTTGCCCAAGGAGCGCAAGAACGAAGGTTTGCAGAAAATCTTCGCGGAAGTCTTTCCCATCACGGACATCAAGGAGATGTACTCCCTTGAGTTCGAGGGGTATTCCCTGGGCGTGCCCAAGTACTCCCTGATCGAATGCCAGAAGCGCGGCATGACCTTCGCCGCGCCCCTCAAGGCCACGCTCTCCCTCAACATCTTCGAGGGCGAAGGCGAGGAGCGCAAGTTCACCGAGAAGATCACGAACGATGTCTACATCGGCGATCTTCCCCTCATCACCCAGAACGGCACGTTCATCATCAACGGTGCCGAGCGCGTGATCGTTTCCCAGCTGCACCGTTCGCCCGGCGTGAGCTTCGATGAAGAGACCCATCCCAACGGCAAGCGCCTGCTCAAGGCGCGCGTGATCCCGTATCGCGGCTCGTGGGTGGAATTCCTCGTCGACGTGAACGAGGCGATGTACATCAACATCGACCGCCGCCGCAAGATCCCGGCCACCATCCTCCTGCGCGCCATCGGATTCTCGCGCAACCAGGATCTGGTCAAGCTGTTCTACGAAGCCGAAGACATTACCGTCACCAAGGAATACGCGACCCTGGAAGACAAGGTGCTCTTCGAAGACCTGGTCGACAAGGATACCGGCGAAATGATCGCCGAGGCCAACACCGTCATCACGCCCGTGCTCGCCAAGAAGATCAGCGAGCTGGGATTGAAGAAGGTCAAGATCATCAAGGACGTGGAAAGCAACCCGCTGTTGCACAACACGCTCTCCGCCGATCCGACCTCGAACGAAGAAGAGGCTCTGTTCCGCATCTACTCCCTCATCCGCCCCGGCGATCCGCCCAATGTGGCCACCGCCAAGACCCTGCTCGAACGCCTGTTCTTCGACGACAAGCGCTATGACTTGGGCGAAGTGGGCCGTTACCGCATGAACTCGCGCCTGAAGCTCAAGGTCCCCATGGATACCATGGTCATGACCAAGGACGACTTCATCGCCATCATGCGTTACCTGGTTTCCCTGTTCCTGCAAGAAGGCTACCTGGACGATATCGATCATCTGGGCAACCGCCGCGTACGGTCGGTAGGCGAGCTACTGGGCAACCAGTTCAGCCTCGGCCTCACCCGCATGGCGCGTACCATCCGCGAGCGCCTGTCGCTGCGCGATACCGAAGAGCTCACGCCCCAGGATCTCGTGAACGCCCGTACGGTGTCCACGGTCATCTCTACGTTCTTCGGCAGTAGCCAGCTGTCCCAGTTCATGGATCAGATGAATCCCCTGGCCGAGTTGACCCACAAGCGCCGTATGTCCGCCCTCGGGCCGGGCGGCCTCACCCGCGAACGCGCGGGCTTCGAGGTGCGCGACGTGCATCATTCCCATTACGGGCGCCTTTGCCCGATTGAGACTCCCGAAGGCCCGAACATCGGTCTGATTTCGTCCTTGGCGGCCTATGCCAAGGTGAACCAGTTCGGCTTTATCGAAACGCCTTACCGCAAGGTGAAGAACGGCGTGGTCTCGGACGAGGTAATCTACCTCACCGCCGATCAGGAAGATGATTTCTACGTGGCTCCGGCCTCGACCCAGATCGATGCCAAGAACAAGTTCGTGAACGACTACGTCATCGCGCGCAAGCAGGGCGAATTCCCGCTGCTGCCCCGCGACACCGTACAGCTCATGGACGTTTCGCCCAAGCAGCTGGTTTCCATCGCCGCCGGCCTCATCCCGTTCCTCGAACACGATGACGCCAACCGCGCCTTGATGGGCTCCAATATGCAGCGCCAGGCCGTGCCCTTGCTCATCCCCGATTCCCCCCACGTGGGAACCGGACTGGAAGGCAAGGCCGCCTACGATTCCGGCGCCATGGTTGTGGCCCTGAACAGCGGCGTCGTGCACAGCCTCGACGCCCGCAACGTCGTGGTCAAGCGCGAAGAAGCCGGTAAGCTGGTCACGGACTTCTTGGACGTGCCCGAGTACGATACCTACGTCCTGCGCAAGTTCGAGCGCTCCAACCAGGATTCCTGCATCAACCAGCGCGTGCTGGTCAAGGTCGGCCAGGCCGTCAAAAAGGGCGATGTCCTCGCCGACGGCTCCTCCACCTCGCAGGGCGAATTGGCCCTGGGCAAGAACATCCTGATCGGCTTCCTGCCCTGGAACGGCTATAACTACGAAGATGCCATCATCATCTCGGAAGAGCTGTCCAAGAAGGATGTCTTCACCTCGATCCACATCGAGGAATACGAGCTGGAAGTGCGTGACACCAAGCGCGGTCCGGAAGAACTGACCCGCGAAATCCCGAACGTCTCGGAAGAGTCGCTCCGCAACCTCGACGAAGCGGGCATCATCCGCGTCGGCGCGGAAGTGGAAGCCGGCGATATCCTGGTCGGTAAGGTGACCCCCAAGGGCGAAACCGAACTGAGCCCGGAAGAGCGCCTGCTGCGCGCCATCTTCGGCGAGAAAGCGGGCGACGTCAGAGATAGCTCCCTCAAGGCCCCTCCGGGCATGAAGGGCATCGTCGTCGAAACCCGCGTGTTCTCCCGCAAGGAGCGCGATAAGAAGACCAAGAAGAGCGATAAGGATCGGATCGACGAATTGCGAGCGACCATGTCGGCCCGCATCCAGGAGATCACCACCGCCCGCGATAAGAAGCTGCTCGAGTTGCTCGACGGCAAGGACTCGCAGGAAATCCGCGACGGATCGACCAACGAGCTCATCCAGGGCAAGGGCAAGAAGTTCAACGAGAAGGTCCTGCAGAAGATCAACTTCTCGGACGTGAACGTGCCGGATGGCTTGACCACCGACGAGAAGGCCAACAAGACCGCTGAGAAGGTGCTGCACAGCGCCAACGAAATGATCTTCCGCCTCGAGGACGAGTTGGACAAGGAAATCGACAAGATCATCCGCGGCGACGAGCTCAAGCCCGGCGTGCTGCAATTGGTCAAGATTTATATCGCCAAGAAGCGCCGCATCGCGGTGGGCGATAAGATGGCGGGACGCCACGGCAACAAGGGCGTTATTTCCAAGATCGTTCCGGTCGAGGATATGCCTTTCATGCCCAACGGCGAACCGGTCCAGATCCTCCTGAACCCGCTCGGCGTGCCTTCGCGTATGAACGTGGGACAGGTTTTGGAAACCCACTTGGGCTGGGCGGCGCAAGCCCTCGGCATCAAGATCGCGACCCCGGTCTTCGACGGCGCGAGCTACGAAGACATCGTGGTGGCCCTCAAGGAAGCCAAGCTTCCGGAATCCGGCAAGACCGTCCTCTATGACGGCCGTACCGGCGAGCGCCTAATGAACGAGGTTTGCGTGGGCGTGATGTACATGCTCAAGCTGGGCCACTTGGTGGATGACAAGATCCACGCCCGTTCCATCGGTCCCTACTCCCTGGTCACGCAGCAGCCCCTGGGCGGCAAGAGCCAGTTCGGCGGCCAACGCTTCGGCGAAATGGAAGTGTGGGCGCTGGAAGCCTACGGCGCGGCCTACACGCTGCAGGAAATGCTCACGGTCAAGTCAGATGACGTCATGGGCCGTAGCAAGATCTATGAAGCCATCGTCAAGGGCGAGAACGCGCCGCGTCCCGGCGTGCCCGAGTCCTTCAACGTGTTGATCAAGGAAATGCAGGCGCTGTGCCTGGACGTGAAGTTCATGCAAGAAGAAGAGGAGCTGGTATAATGAACGAGTTTTTCGAAAACTCCTCCGAAGCACAAGACAAGGAAGCCATCAGCATCCAGCTCGCGTCCCCCGATGTGGTGCGCGGCTGGTCGTATGGCGAAGTCACCAAGCCGGAAACGATCAACTACCGCTCGTTCAAGCCCGAGAAGGATGGCCTTTTCTGCGAACGCATTTTCGGACCGGTCAAGAACTGGGAATGCTCCTGCGGCAAGTACAAGCGCATCCGCTACCGCGGCGTCGTTTGCGATCGTTGCGGCGTGGAAGTCACCCACTCCAAGGTGCGCCGCGAGCGCATGGGCCATATCGAATTGGCCGTGCCCGTCGTGCATATCTGGTTCTTCAAGTCCCTGCCTTCCGTGATCGGATCGCTGCTGGGCATGTCGGTCACGAACCTCGAACGCGTGATCTACTATGAATCGTACATCGTCCTGGATCCGGGCGACACCGACCTCAAGCTCGGCCAGCTCATCTCGGAAGACGAGTACATCGATCTCGAGGACGAAGGCCGCCATTTCGACGCCAAGATGGGCGCCTCCGCCATCAAGCAGCTCCTCGCCGAGCTGAATCCCGAGACCCTGTCGGGCGATATGCGCAAGCGCATCAAGGACGAGACCTCGTCCCAGCGCAAGCAGGAATTGCTGAAGCGCCTCAAGGTCGTGGAAGCGTTCCGTAAGTCGCCCAACCGTCCCGAGTGGATGGTCCTGGACGTGCTTCCCGTGATTCCGCCGGACCTGCGTCCGCTGGTTCCCCTCGAAGGCGGCCGTTTCGCCACCTCCGATTTGAACGATCTCTATCGCCGCGTCATCAACCGCAACAACCGGTTGAAGAAGCTCATCGACATCAAGGCCCCGGAAGTGATTTTGCGCAACGAAAAGCGCATGCTCCAGGAAGCCGTCGACGTATTGTTCGACAACGGCCGCCGCACCTTCTCCGTGAAGGGCGAAAACCGCCGTCCCCTCAAGTCGCTGTCCGAATTGCTGAAAGGCAAGCAGGGCCGCTTCCGCCAGAACCTTCTGGGCAAGCGCGTGGATTATTCCGGCCGTTCCGTGATCGTGGTGGGCCCGGATCTCAAGATCCACCAGTGCGGTCTCCCGAAGCCGATGGCGCTCGAGTTGTACAAGCCCTTCATCATCCAGAAGCTGGAAGAGAAGGGTTTCGTGCACACCGTGAAGTCCGCGAAGAAGTTCGTGGAAAAGGAACGCCCCGAGGTGTGGGACATTCTCGAGGAGATCATCGACGATCACCCCGTGCTGCTCAACCGCGCGCCGACCTTGCATCGTCTCGGCATCCAGGCCTTCTACCCCAAGCTGGTCGAAGGCAAGGCCATCCGCCTGCATCCCCTCGTTTGCACGGCTTTCAACGCCGACTTCGACGGTGACCAGATGGCCATCCATTTGCCCCTCTCTTTCGAGGCGCAGCTGGAATGCCGCATCCTGATGATGTCGTCCAACAACATCCTGCATCCCGCGTCGGGCCAGCCCATCGCGGTGCCTTCGCAGGATATCGTGCTCGGTTGCTACTACCTGACGGCCATGAAGACCAAGGGCAAGGGCGCCGGCAAGATGTTCTCCAGCACCGATGAGGCCGTGGCGGCCCTGGAAGCCGGCGGCGTCGAGCTGCACGTTCCCGTCAAGATCAAGATCGACGGGCATCTCATCGAGACTTCGGTGGGACGCGCCATCCTGAACCAGGTCATCCCGAAAGAGCTCGGCTTCATCAACAAGAGCTTCGACAAGAAGACCATTTCGGCCACCATCGACAAGTATTTCCGTATCGCCGGCAACGAACGCACCTGCGTGTTCCTCGACGCCATCAAGGAAGTCGGATTCAAGTGGGCGACCAAGGGCGGCATGACCGTGTCCATCAACGACATGATCATCCCCCCTGAGAAGTACGAGATGATCAAAGGCACCAAGGTCAAGGTCGACAAGGTGTCCGAGCTCTATGAGAACGGCGTCATCACCGACGGCGAACGATACAATCAGGTCATCGATTTGTGGTCGCATACCACCAATGACGTGGCGACCCTGGTGTACGAGAAGCTGGCGCAGGATCGCGATGGCTTCAATCCCGTGTACATGATGGCCGTGTCCGGCGCCCGCGGTAGCCGCGAGCAGATCAAGCAGCTCTCGGGCATGCGCGGCCTTATGGCCAAGCCCCAGAAGAAGATCACCGGCCATGAAATCATCGAGAACCCGATTCTTTCCTGCTTCCGCGAAGGCCTCAACGTACTCGAGTACTTCATTTCCACCCACGGCGCCCGCAAGGGTCTGGCCGATACGGCCTTGAAGACCGCGGACGCCGGGTATCTGACCCGCCGTCTGGTCGACGTGGCCCAGGACGTGGTGGTGAACGAAGAGGATTGCGGCACCGTGCTCGGCCTCGACATGACCGACACGACGGAAGGCGAAGACGTGGTCGTCCCGCTCTCCGATAAGATCCTCGGCCGCGTGGCTTGCGATGACGTTTACCATCCGGTAAGCGACAGCGTAATCTGCCAGGCCGGCGAGCTCTTCGACGAAGTCATCGCCGACAAGATCAAGCAGGCCGGCATCGAGAGCGTGAAAGTGCGCTCCGTGCTCACCTGCGAAGCCATCAAGGGCGTGTGCGGCAAGTGCTACGGAAGAAACCTGGCCAACGGCCGCATGATCGACATCGGCGAAGCCGTAGGCGTCATGGCCGCCCAGTCCATCGGCGAACCCGGCACCCAGCTGACCTTGCGCACTTTCCATATCGGCGGCGCGGCTTCGCGCATGACGGCGGAATCGGTGAAGAAGGCCAAGTGGGATTCCAAGATCGTGCTGCGGGACGTGGAAACCGTCACCAACCGCAAGGGCGAAGAAGTGGTGACCAGCCGTTCCGGCGAAATGTCCCTGCTCGACGAGCACGGCATCACCAAGGTGCGTTACGTGGTGCCCTACGGCGCCCTGCTCAAGGTGAAGGACGGTGCGCAGGTCAAGGCCGGCGCGCTCATGTTCGAATGGGATCCGTACAACACCCTCATCATCACCAAGTCGACCGGTAAGGTCGAGTTCGATGGCCTGAAGGATGGCGTCACCTACGTGACCGAGTACGATGATACCACCGGCATGGAACGCCTCCGCGTCATCCGCGACAAGCGCGCCAAGCTGCATCCGCACGTGGTCATCATGGGCGAGGACGGGAAGACCAAGCTCGGCCGTTATGCGGTTCCCGAGAACGCGTACCTCCAGTTCAAGGACGGCG
>JAHFCH010000313.1 GCA_023249635.1 Fibrobacterota bacterium | reverse complement strand
CCATGCAACCCATACGCATCGCCTTTTTTGCCGCCGCGGCTTTCACATTCGCCGCCTGCGATAACGCCACCGGTCCCGGAGCATCCGGTGGCCGTGTCGACGCCGATCTCAAGGACATGGCGGCCAAGGTCCGCTACTTCGACGCTTCCGCCCAGGCCAATCCTTCGCGCGGGGGCGGCGGGGATCCGGAGGGCCTGTTCAAACGATCCGCGGACGATTGCATTTATGAAGGCCACAGCGTAAACGACTACTACGATACCACCGCCGCGGGGGTGGACCATAACGTGGACACCACAGACAGCTTTACCGCCGAAGGCAATCTCGCCTGCGGCGAGGACGATATCATCGCGTACGCGGTGACCTCTTCTTACAGTTCCAACGCCCTGCTGGAATCGTGGCTACGGATGCGCATGGATTATCCCGAGGGCGGCGGTATCGACGGCATGAAGGTGAAAGGCTCGGGACGCCTGCACTACCTGGACGGCTACGACATCCGCATCCCCCGCTTCGAGGTGGAATTCGATCTGACGGTAGGCATCAGGAAATTCGAATATGATTTGGAATTGGATGGAGGGAAATACCTGACCACTTTGAGCCCCGATCCCGACTGGAATCCCATGCTTGACTCGGAACCGGACGGCGGCAGCCTGGCCCTGAGCGGGCCCATTACCCTTGACGGCCAGGTGGTGGGCTATTTCGAAGTGATGGGTGACGACAGCGTGGTGATCCGCGACGCGGACAAGCACATCGTCTCGGTTCACGAATAATCCGGCCCCGGCGGCGGCAACAGGCGCGGCTCAAGGTAACTCGGAGGATACGTAAGCGTACCGGACAGGGCCGGCGTGGAAGCCCGATCGGCCGGGGTGGGCGGCAAGAATCCATGGGGCAAGAGCGCGGCGATGGGAGGCAGCGCGGGCGTGCAATTGCCATGGGCCGGCCCCACGGGCGGGGGCGGGAAATGCGCCTCGAAGAACACCGGCGGCACCTCTCCCGAATACGCGAAGAAGGTATTCGATTCCGGATGGTACATCAGTTCATGCGGTTGCCCGTGGATCTTGGCGGCTTCGCGCGCGGCGAGATGATCGTTGGGACTGGGGAAATCGTTGCTCATGGGCGGCGGGGCCCAGTTATGGCTGTGGATGTTGGTGAAGGTTCCGGGGCGCATCGCCTGCCCGGCCACCGAAGAGCCCGCTTCGTAGATCATCGGACCGTTGGGGAGCACCTGGTTGTTCTCCATCCGGTAACTTTGCCCGAACTCCCCGGCCTTACGGAACATGCCCGTGGGATCGAGTGAGTTCAGGTTCTCCCGGAACTGGCGCGCGGCCTCGGCGGTCGCGGGGGGCATGATATAAGCTCCGGCCGGACGGCGCGGGAGCAACCCGGCCCGGATGGCGCCATGGGGATCATCCGAGAGCGCCCGGAGGAAAGCTGTCCCGGGAGAGGGCGGACGGGGCGCGTGGGGTTGGATAGGCATATCCCCAAATTACCTCCGGCACGTAATCGGGGGGCCCCGATGCACCCCTGTTTCCGGACCTGGTTACGGGAAATTGCCGGGGTTGCGGGGAAATACACGGAAGTCACGCACTTGACCCCTCCCAGGTTACGGGGGCATGGGGTTCTCCAGGTTAGATTCGGGAGCATGAAAGCCCCCTATGCCCTGCTCGCAGCCCTATTGGTCTCTACCGCTGCCGCCTCTGCGCCGGATTTGTCCCAGGGATTCTTCCTCAACGCCAACACCGTCATCCTTTTCCTGGGGGACAGTATCACCGCCAATGGGGGCTACATCAAAGACCTCCAGGCCGCGCTCGCCAAGAAATTCCCGGGGATGCAAGCCAAGTTCGTGAACGCCGGCATCAGCGGCGAGGCCATGCCCGGATTGTTGCGGCGGGTTGACAGCGTGCTCAAGGTGAACAAGCCGAGTCTGGTATTCTCAAGCTACGGCATGAACGACGGCGGCTATAATCCTCTCAGCGCGGCCAAGCTCCAATCCTATAAGGACGGCATGGTGACCTTGCAGGCGGCGGTAGCCAAGGCCGGCGCGCCGCTTATCCTGATGACGCCCACCGCCTTCGATTCCCTTACCGCCGTGCCGCTTATCGTTACGGCACCACCGTACTCTTTCAAGAAATTCTACGCCAACTACGATTCGGTGCTGACGGCATACGGCAATACCGTGATGGCGTTCCAGGGTCCCGCGCAAGTGACCCTGGATATCCAGAATCCCCTGCGGGTATGGGCCAAATCCAAGCGGAAAACCGCGCCCACCTTCGCCTGGACGGCCGAAGGCGTGCATCCCACCCCCGAAGGTCATCAGTTGATGGCCGACGCCATCTTCGCAGCGCTGTTCCCGCCGGTTACCGGCCTCGCACGCGCCCCGCGGCAAATCCGGCAGGTATCACCGCGGGTACGGGGTAATTACCGTGTCAACGGCGCGCGCGCCGGCCGGCCATAGCGGCCCGCGTACCCGATCCCGGATCGCATTCCCATCCACCTACCTGCGGCATCCACGGCTTCCGCAGTCGCGCCCGCGGGAGCCATCCGCCCCGCCACCGCCTCCGCGCCCCCGGAATGCAACCCTGTTCCACCGGGGAAATCCGAAAGCGGCAAAGCCGTGAAGCGGATGCCCGCCGTATCCAGGCCCGTGACGTCCTCGAAGCGCATGGCCGGCCGCGCGTCCGGCGCCAGCAGGTTGAACTGGATATTCCTCAGCTTGAGACCGCGCAAGTGCCGGCCATACATGGCGTACACGGGAAAGGCCGGGATGCCGAACATGAGGATCTCCGGGTAGCCGCTGTTCTTCTCCGGCACCGCTAAGGCGGCATCGGCCGCGGTACCCTTGCCCGGCAGATGCACCAACATATCCGAGATGGAAACGTTTTCCAGGTAGGGACCACCCGGCAGTCCGGTCAAGTTGCTGCAGATGAGCGAATTCGGGAAGGCGGTGATGCGCGCGAGGGTGACGTCCTTGAAAGAACCCACCGGCGTTTTGCGATCGCCGAGTTTCAGGAAAATGGGCGTCATGATTCCCGTCATCGTCACGTCCGAGATGTTCACCCCTTCCAGGCGACCGCCATCCACGCTCTCCAACGCGATTCCCGCCAAGGCGTACTGGCGCTTGCGCCGGGAATTGTAGGCCGCGGGCGGCCTTATGACGATATCGCGGATATCGATGCGGGTGAAGCCCGCGAAGGATGCCGTCCCGAACTTGACCGCATTGCACGACGAAGCCACCGTGCACCGCCGCACCACCACGCTGTCGCAGGGAACCCCGGTCACGTTGCTTTTCAGGCAAAGCGCGTCATCATCGGTTTCGATGGTGCAATCGGTGACCACCACGTCGCGGCTGTCGATATCGAGTCCGTCGTTGTTGAAATTGACCACGCTGTTGATGCTCACGCCGGATATGCGCACGTGAACGCAAGCCTTGAAGTAGGCGGTCCAGAAGGCGGACTCCCGCAGTTCCACGCCGGTTACGGTTACGTTGCGGCAGGCTTCGAACATCAGGATGCGCGGGCGGCCCACGCAACCGTCCCCGCATTGGAAATCCGGGGCGCCCCCGTTCCCGTCGATCACACCCTCGCCGATCACGGCGATATCCCGCAGGCCCTTGCCCCACACGAAGGCATGTCCGGCGTAGTCGGCCTTGAGCGTGGTCCCGGAAAGCACCGCGCCCTTGGCCAGCATCAGGGTTACCCCGCTTTTCATGGCGATGGCGCTCGCCAGAAATGTACCCGCGGGAACAAGTACCGTATCGCCCTTGCCTTCGCAACCATCGATTGCCGCCTGGATGGCGGCGGTATTCACGATTGCCCCTCCCGGCTTGGCGCCCGTATCGGTAATGTCGATGATGGCCGGAAACGCCCGGCCCGCGCACAGAAACCCTATCGCCAGCGCCCGGAGCGCGGCCGCTCCGGATCGCCTACCCATCCCCTTTTCCATGTGATTCCCCCCATGGGGGAGGAGAATACCGTCAGCGGCCGGATCCGCCCTGGGATTTCTGAGGTAACTTGCGTGTTTCGTGCTTCGCCCTGACGAAGCGGGGGATTCCGTGTCGCCGGGGAAAAATGATCGCGCGGCGGCCGATTAGGTAGGAGGGGGTGTCACCACCCCCGTCCCCCTACACCACCGTACATGCGGTTCCGCATACGGCGGTTTGTGAAGATTGACGATGCCGTTGCCAGTGAACCACGAGCGAGAATAG
>JAHFCH010000171.1:11481-14897 GCA_023249635.1 Fibrobacterota bacterium | reverse complement strand
CGCTGACGAGGCCAATGAAGCAGATGGGTCCTGATCGGGGGTTTTAGAAGGAGGGAAGAGGGAGCGACCCTCCTCTTCCCTCCGTGCGCAGAGGTGGCATTGTGGATCCACCTGTTCCCGCGTTGGGAACTGCCCGGCGCCCGTGGCGAACTTCAAGCGCCTATACGCACATGGATAAAAGTACCTGTTAACAGGGGCAGGGGCAAAGCCCGCCAAAAGCGCGGGAATGGGACTTTAGGGTGGCCGGCTAGGGCAAAGAGGTCCGGATTTTTTCCAATAATCCTTGCGACCGGAAAGGCTTCTGCAGGAATCCCGCCACGGCGTTTTCCACTTCCCAGCGGACCATCTCGTCCTCCACGAAACCGGAAATGTACAGCACCTTGATTTCCACCCGCATCAGGCGCAGGCATTGGGCCAATTGGAAGCCGGTCATGAACGGATCCATCTTCACGTCCGTCACCAGCAAATCGATGTCTTCCTTGAAGGCCGCAGAGATGTCGAGGGCTTCGTCGCTATGCCGTGCCTTGAGCACGCGATAACCCTCGGCTTCCAGGAGCGTGCCCACAAAATGCACGATGGCCTCGTCGTCATCGACCACCATCACCGTCGTCAGCGCTTTGGATGTATCCGGCATACCCATTTTCCCGCCCGCCCCCGTCCAACTAGCGGGGACGAAGGGCCGTTTGGCCCCCTCTGAGGGGAAATAGCTACCCCACCCCGTCCTGTAAAGCGCAATTGCCGGGGATTGAGTTACTTTTCGCCACACCCCGGCCCGAGTGGCGGAATTGGTAGACGCTGAGGACTTAAAATCCTTTGATCGTAAGGTCGTACGAGTTCGAGTCTCGTCTTGGGCAGGGGCCCCCTCGCGCCGCATTGGCGCGGTTCGCGCTGGCTAGTACCGGAAAAGTAAACGCGCGTACAAGTATGCGATAACCTCATCGGTTACCCGCCGGACGCCCGCGCTGGATCGCCACCAATGCGCGGCATCGTATTGCAAATCCAACGGGGCGTAAATCCCCACCCGTATCTCCCGGCCCAAAGCCATTGCGTATAGCAAGCGACTGCGGCGCGCATGGGTGGAAAAGGAAAAAAGATCGATAGCACTCCAGGTGGTCCCGCGCGAATGCAGCCACTGCTTGAGCGCAACGCCTTCAATATAGGTGCGATCCTTCACCACTTCCGGCGAAGGGATTTCCGCGATGGAATCGGCCGGCAGCCCCATCTGTTCCAGCATCGACGCGGACAAGCGGGCGAAATTGCCGTGATAGGAAAACGCCATGCCTTGCGGTACGGGCCCGCCGGTGGTTATCAGCACCTTATAAGGATGGGACCGGAACGTGATCAAGGCCTCGCGCAAGGCGTAATCGGGTATCCAGCCTTCTACCACCAAGGCCTCTCCGCCCGCCGGTTCCGTTACCGCCAGGAAGGGATGGACCGACACCAGGAAAATGCGGATCAGGACGGCGCAAAGGAGCAGCAACGCGAGGGCTCCACGCCAGCTGGGAACCACCAGCTCGCGCCGGCGCAGCAATCCGAATGCGAAAGGCTTACCGTCCATGCTCAAATGCTACTTTCCCGGACACGCGAATCCCAGGTGACATCCAGGTTACCTGGCGCGGAGGGCGATCCATCCGGCGGCGGCAGGGCATTTTTGTTATGTTAACGACCGGTATCCATCGTGGCAGGCAACCATAACGCCGGGCGCAAAGCCATCTTCCTGGACCGGGACGGTACGGTCAACCGGAATACCCACTATCTCATCAATTTTGAGGATTTTGAGCTTCTTCCAGGGGTGGAAACCGCCTTACGGATCTTCCAGGATTTGGATTATCGCCTGTTCGTAGTCAGCAATCAGAGCGGGGTGGCCCGCGGGTACTTCAGTTACGCCGCCGTGGAAGCCCTCCACGTGAAAATCGGCGCGCATCTCGCCGGGCTCGGGATCCGTGTCGAAGCCTTCGCCTTCTGCCCGCATCATCCCGAGGGCACCATAGCCGCTTACACCCAGGAGTGCGAGTGCCGCAAACCGCTTCCGGGGATGCTGCTGGACTTGGCGGGCAAACATGGCTTGGACCTGGGTAAGTGCATCATGGTAGGCGACCACGAGAGTGATGCTTTGGCCGGGCTCAATGCCGGAGCTTCCGGTGTCTGGATACGTCCGGAAACCGCGGTCTCCCCACCCTCCGGACAGGTTGACAACCCGCCAAAAATAAAGGAATTTGCTTCGCTACTTGATTTCGCCGAGAGTTTAAGGGAATTTGCTTGACGGAAGCCCGGATGGACGAAGAAAACAAAATCATCGAAGGTTTGTACAAGGCCGGGCAGCTGAACAACATCTGCTCCCACTTGCTCGAATTCGTCACCCGCCACAAAGAAGAAATCCGCGCTATCGCACTGCGCACCTCCCGCGCTCCAGCGGCGGCGGGTGATGTCGGCGTCGTGGACGCCACCAAGCAATTGATCCAGCATCGCGGCTCCATCCACCTTCCCTCGGAGATGGCCGACCAGATCAAAGAGATCAACAACGAAATCTGGTATCGCGGCGAACATGGTGATTACAATCGCTCCAAGATCCAGGAAGAATGGGCCATGCGCTATGCCTCCATGTGGCGCAACTTCCGCATCAAGGAAATCCTCTTCGTCTGCGACCAGAAGTCCGACGAAATCCACGGCATCCTGAACGGCAAATAGCCGATTCGCCCGCTAGCGGGCCATAAATGGGGCCCTTCGGTCCACAGTGACCGCGCTCGCTATCCCTCTTCCCTTTCATAACTATCTTGGGTAGGCCACCAAGGGAGCCCAATATGGATATCATCGAACCCGAACTGGTCAAAGACCGCCTCTTCGGATTTTTTGAGCGTCTCAAGACCATGAGCTCCATCCGGCGCTTCGGCACCCTGCCCATGATCGAAGTGGAAAGCGTCGCATCCCATTCCTACAACGTGGCCATCATGGCCCTGATGATCGCGGATTACGACCCCGAGCTCAAGGTAAACCGTGAGGAGATGCTGCGCAAAGCCCTCTTCCACGACTTCGAGGAAACCATCCTCTCCGACATCCCCCACCCAATCAAGCATCGCTTCAAGGGCGGCAAGTTGGGGCAATTGCTCAAGGAAATCGTCCCCGAATTGGTGGAGAACGAGATCTTCAAGGAATTGCCGGACAGCTTGAGGAACCGCTACGTGCGGGACGCCCTGGGCGCGAAAGAAGATTTGGAAGGCCGCATCGTGGCGGCAGCCGACGCCATGGACATCATCGTGACGGCCGTGCGGGAACTGAAGTTGGGCAACCAGTACTTCGACCGCATTTTCGATGTGGGGCTGGGAATGCTGGACAAGTACGCCGAGTTCAAGTTCGCCCGCCTCTTCATCGACAGCGCACGGCGCTATCGCGAGCAAGGCTCCAAGGATCAACCCACC
>JAHFCH010000171.1:0-11471 GCA_023249635.1 Fibrobacterota bacterium | reverse complement strand
ATCAATCTTCGAGATCTTCCTGGATGCGCAGGAAGGATTGATAGCGGAACTCGGGCAAGGTCCCGGCCTTCACCGCGGCGCGTATCGCGCAATCCGGCTCGCTCTTATGGGCGCAATCACGGAAACGGCATTGGTCCAGATAGGGCCGGAAGTCGCGCCAATACCGGGCGAACTCCTGCTTATCGACGCCGCGCACGCCCAACTCCCGAATCCCAGGCGTATCGATGATGGTGATCCCGCCCGAAGTGTAGAGGTTGGATTGGGTGGTGGTATGGCGCCCTTTGCCGTCGCCCTTGCGCACATCGCCGATGCCGGGTTCCGCGCCGGGGATGAGCTTGCGGATCAGCGAGGACTTGCCTACTCCGGAAGGGCCGCTGAGCACTACCCTCAGCCCGGACAATGCCTGGCGCAGGCCTTCCATCCCCTGGCCATGCTTGGCCGAACAGCCCACCATGGGATAGCCCAGGTCCTTAAGGTATTGCAGCTCGGGCGGAACCGCGTCATTCAGGTCCACCTTGTTCAGGCAGATGATGGCGCGGATGTCGAAGATTTCGGCGAGGGCCAGGTAGCGATCGACCAGGCGGGGATTGAAGTCCGGATTCTGGGGCGTGGCTACGACGACCAGGGCATCGACATTGGCGGCCAGGATGAGGGTGTCGGCGTGGCGATCCTTGGGGCCGGGGCGGGTGATCTGGCTGGTGCGCGCGAGCACGTCCGTGATCATGGCCTCCTGCTGGGTGCCGGCGACGATATACATGACGCGATCGCCCACGGCGAAATTATGCAGGCCTGCGAGGTCGATGGTCGGGCTGTATTGGCATTGGTGTTCGCTGCCGTCGTCACCGCGCACGATGCCGGTGCGGCGTTGGACCTCCACCAGGGTCCCCACAAGCTGTTCGTCGAACAGCTTATCCACGCAAGCCCTTAGGTAAGGCCCGACGCGGTGCGGCGGAGCTATTTGCCATGCCCATCGGCCTCCAGCTTTTCCAGCTCAAGGTAGAGGGCCGCCAAAGCGGCCTCGGCATGCTGCTTGTCGCGGGCCAGCCTCGTCGAGAGGACCTGATCGGCGTAGGTCTCGGGCAGGCAAAGTTCCGCGTCCAGGGTGGCCACCTTCTGATCCAGATCGGTGATGGTCGATTCGATCTCGGCCCAGCGTTTTTCCGACTTACGCTTCTGCTTCTCCGCGTCCTTCTTGGTTTCCCAATCCGGCGCGACCGGGGCGGCGGCGGCGTTGCCGACAGCGGCCAGGTTACCGGAGGCGGCCGGCTTGGCGGGGGCGGTTTTGGGGGCGTTGGCGTCGGAAAGCTTGGTGAGGCCCGAGGGCTTTCCGGTATTGGACTTGGTGGCGGCCCTGGCTGCCGCCTTGTCGGCGGCTTTTTCCACCGAGGCGTAGCGATCGTCGCTGGCCAGCTTGTCGAGATAATAGTGGTAGTCGCCGGGATAATCGGTGACCTTGCCGCCCTTCACCAGGATTACTCGGCTTGCGATGTTCTCTACGAAGTAGCGATCGTGGGAGACGAAGAGGACCGTGCCGTTGAAGTCGTGCATGGCCTGCATCAGCAGGTTCTTGGAGTCCATGTCCAAATGGTTGGTGGGCTCATCGAGGATGAGCACGTTGCAGTTCTGCAGCAGCAAGCGGCACATGCGCACGCGCGCGCGTTCGCCGCCCGAGAGGACGCCGAACTTCTTGAAGGCATCGTCGTCGGAGAAGAGCATGGCGCCGAGCACGTTGCGCAATTGCTGATCGCCGATTTTGGGGAGGGAAGCGGCCAAGTAGGAGACCAAGGTCATCTCGGCTTCGGCCGGGGTAGGCTCCTCGTACTGGGCGAAGTAACCGACCTGCACGTTGGCGCCGACGGTAACCTTGCCTTCGCTGGGCTTCTCGATCCCCTGAAGGAGCTTGAGCAAGGTGGTCTTGCCCGCGCCATTTGGGCCGACCAACACCAGGTGGTCGCCGCGCTGGATGCCGAACTTGCCGCCCGAGAAAATCCGGTTTTCCCCGTAGGCCTTGCCCAAATCCTCGGCCTCGAACACCCATTGGCCCGAGGGCGGCGCTTCCGGGAATTTCAGGCGGATGGTATTCGCGCCGCCGGGAATCACGATGCGCTCGATCTTGTCGATCTGCTTCTGCTTGCTCTGGGCCTGGGTGGCCTTGCTGGCCTTGGCCTTGAAGCGCTCCACGAAGCGCTCCAGGCTCGCGATTTCGTCAGACTGCTTCTTGTGCGCCTTGATGATCTGTTCCATGCGCAGAGCCTTCTCCTCCTCGTACCGGGTATAGGGCACGGGGTAGTAGACCAGGTTGCTGTTGCTGATCTCGAGGATGCGATCGCAGGTGCGATCCACGAAGGCGCGATCATGCGAAATGAGGATCATGCAGCCGGGATAATCGCGGATATAGGATTCCAGCCACACGATGGATTCGAGGTCGAGATGGTTGGTGGGCTCATCCAGGAACAGGCAGGAGGGCTGGGCGAGCAGTACCTTGGCCAGGGCCACGCGCATGCGCCAACCGCCGGACATGTTGGAAAGGGGCTTGTCCTGTTCCTCCGGCGAGAAGCCGAGGCCGGCCAGCACGGTGCGGGTCTCGCTCTCGGCGGTATAATAGTTGGACCGGATCAATTCGTCTTGCAGGAAATCCATGCGGTTGAGCTCGGCCTCGGTGGCCTCGCGCTCGCCCAGGATGGCATGCAGCCCATCAAGTTCCTTGGCCTTGCCGAGGGCTTCGCCGAAGGCCTGCAGGGCGGACTCGTAGACGGTGGCGCCGTAATCCTCGCCCAGGTGCTGGCGCAAGTAACCGATCTTGACCGAGCTGGAACGGATGATTTGGCCGCCATCGGTTTGCTGCTCGCCGCACATGACCTTGAGCAAGGTGGTCTTGCCGCAGCCGTTCGGCCCGGCCAGACATATCTTCTCCTTGTCCCCGAGTTGGAAGGAGAGGTCCTTAAAGAGATATCTATCGCCAAAGGAGAGGTCGAGTTTGCGTACGTCTATCATGTCTGAATCGGTGACCCAAGTTAGTTAATATTACCCCATGTTCATGGATTGGGTGAAGCTGGCGCGACTCCAGAACGCGGCGGTGGCTGCCGGGGGCGTATGGCTGGGGCATGCCTGCCTGCCCGGACCCGTCGCCTGGCGCGCCGCCGGTTTGGGTTCTTTGGCAATGGCCCTGCTCGCCGCCGCGGGCAACATGCACAACGATTTCCACGATCTCGCCGCGGATCGCGTGAATCGGCCGGATCGGCCCCTGCCTTCCGGCCGCATCGCCCCCCGGTCCGCCCTGGCCGCCGCCATCCTCCTTTATGCCGCGGCCGTGGCCACCGGCACGGCCCTGGGACCATCTGAGGGTTTCTTGACCGCGGGGATGGGCCTCCTGCTCTGGATCTATAACGCGCAATTGAAGGGGACACCGGTATGGGGAAACCTGGCGGTTTCCCTGCTTTGCGCCCTTTCCATCTACCTGCCCGAGCTGGGACGGCACCCGGACTTTACCCTGATGCCCATCCTCTTCGCCTTCTTTACCACGCTGGCGCGCGAAGTGGCCAAGGATGCCGAAGACGTGGATGGCGACCGGGCGCAAGGGGCGGTAACGCTTCCGATACGTTGGGGCATGGGCACCGCGAAGGCCATGGTGGGCTGTTGCTGCGGGCTGGTACTGCTGATGCTTCCCGTGCCCTACCTGCGCCTTGGGTACCATGTCGGTTACCCCCTGGCGGCGGCGGCCGGATGCCTGCCCCTGTTGGCCCTGGTGCTTGCGGGCCTGCGCGCGCCGCAACCCGCATGGGGGCCGATGCAAAAGCGCCTCAAAGGCCTGATGCTGGCGGGGATGGTCGCGATCGTATTGGGAGTGCGGTTCTAGCGGAATCCGGACGCCGAAACGGCGGTCGGGTTTTTCAGATTGCCAGGTCCAAGGCCCAGAAATGACCCGGGCCCAAGGTGGAGTGGCTCTGGAAGGCGTAGTTGAACGCGAACAGGGACCAGCGCAGCCCCAAGCCCGCCGCGAATCCGGGCTCCTGCTCGCCCAAGGGGAAACCCGCCCGGGCGAAAACCGTTTTGCGCCAGCCCACTTCCACGCCCAGCGGCCAAGCGAGTTGCTCGTCGTTGCGAGTGCGCGCGTCGGCGGCGAGGGAAGCCTGCCAGTCGGCGCCGAATCCATGGGTATAGGCCAGTCCCGCCTGCACGGCCGTAGGCGGGAACGGATCAGCGTTGCCCGCCTCCTTGGCCTTGGAATCGTAGAAGTCGGCATTGACCAGGCTGGCGCCCGCGTTCAGGCCGGGCAGGATGGCGTACTTGAGGCCTACATTGACCATGGCGGTGGTATAGTTCGCGCTCGCGATGCCGTTGCCGGCATAGTTGAGGGTGGCGCCCCAATCCAACCTTCCCCATCGGCCCGCCGCGCCGGCCTGCAGCTTCAGGGAATGCGCGCCGTAAGCCGAAGTGGAATCGTCCTTCTGATCCCAGCCGGCGATATCGTCAAAACCCAGGTAGCGCGCATTGAGCAAAATACGGTAACCGCTTTCCAGGGGGATGGACCAGGTGATATGGCTGCTGCTGGATTGGAATTCGGAGTAGGGATAGCCCTTGCCCAATATCAAGTGGCCGGAATCGGATGCGGCCGCCGCGGGATTGAGATCCAAGCCGCCCGCGTCATCGGCGAGGGCCGCGCCCGCGCCCGCGAGCCCGACCACGCGCGGGGCCAGCGGCAGTTTCAGGAACTTGAAACTGGCTTCGCCGTACTGCCGATCGGTTTCCAGGGCTTGCGCGGCGGCGCACAGGACCAGGAGGAGCGGGAATGCGCGACGGACCATGGGGGGATAAACTAAAAAGATTCCCCGCCGACCGTTCACAGCGTGGCCCGGAAGCCTACGGCGAAGGGATTGATGGTCAGGAAACCCCGCTCCGCCACGATGGCATAGTCGAAGATGAGCTTACGGCGGCCCCAGGGGAAGGCGAAACCGAAACCGGCGCTGACATTGCCCTGGTCCATGCCCGCCCTGGCGTTGAGTTGATCGGTCACGTGCCAATCGGCCCCCAGGCGCAGGGCCTGCGTATGGAAGTTGGCGTCCGAAGAGTATAGCTCGCGCTTCAATTGGTAATCCAGCGCCTCGGCGGAAAGGTCGAGGGTCTTCCCGAAGGCATGGGAGGTATAGAATACCGCGGCCACCAGGGTCTTAGGCATGAAGTCGGACGCGGTGCGCTCGAAGCCCTGGGCATCCTCGTTGGTGAGGGTGGTCTGATCGAAATCGGCGGAGAGATCGGCATTGAGTCCCAGGTTGCGGACGACCACGGCGGTCTTGAGATCGTTGCCCCAACGCTTGTACCAGCCCAGATTGAAGATACCGATGACGTTCACGTTGCCGGTGCCCCCGCCCAAATCGAGATCGTAGGAGTACCATTGCACCGCGGCGCCGAAGCTGTTGCTGCGGGAAGATTTAACGCCCAGGCCCAGGTAGCTGCCCAAGGCCTGCGGGCGCGCGGTGCCCAGGGGTTTCTCATCGGCATCATAGGCGGGCACGTTCCAGTCGCCGCGATTGAGCAGGCCGACGCCGAATCCCATATTGGCCGCCACCCGTCCCTGCACGCCCGCGTAGCCGCCGTTGCGCTGCAGGCTGCGCACGTCCGCGCCTACGCCTACCGCGGTCTGCCGATTGAAAGGCAGGATGGCCGGGTTCCAGAAGGCGGCCGGCATGGCCTCTTCGCTGGCGGTACCGGTATTGCCCATGCCCAGTTCGCGGATGCCGCCGCCCATGCGGTCCAGCCAGCCTTCGTGGCCGCCCAGGATCTCGGGAGAAGTCGCACCCGCCGCCGAGGCAAGCGCCAGGGCCCAGGCCCACCGGGGTAACCTGCGGGTCACGGGCCCCTCCCATGCACGGCGATGGCCTTGCCCCAACCCTTTTCGCCCTGGTCCGATTCGACGAGGATATAGTAGGTGCCTACGGAAACGTACCGCCCCGAGGCATCCTTGCCGTCCCAACGATCTTCCGCGGACTTCTCGCTGCGGTTGCCGCCGCCCAGCCGCGGCGCATTCTTCACCAAGGTCTTCACCTTCTCCATGGCATAGTCGTAAACGGTAATCGTCACCTTGCCGTTCTTCTTCAGACGGTAGCCCAGGTTCACGAACTCGGGAGTACCGTCGGCGGCCGTGCCCGAGAACAGGGTCGGGAAGGTGATGACTTCCGCGAGTCCGCTCTTCAAGGCCTTCAGGCTGTTGAGGTTGATCCAGGCTTTGCCGGGACGGCGCAGGAACAGGCCCTTGGAACTGGTACCCGCCAGCAGATGATTCCCGCCCGCGCCCGCCATGGCGGCCAAACCGGTAAGCCGTCCCTGGCCGCTCTCGATGTCCAGGCTATCGGCCTTATCGAACAGGATGTCGGAAAAATCCCCGGCCCCCCGGTTCGCGATCACCGTATCGCGGCGGAAGAAGACCAGTCCGGGGTGCCCGGGATTGCTGAGGTTGAAATTGACGACGAGGGTGTCGCCCGTGAAGACGGCTTCCGGCGCGGGATCGAATCCCGTGAGGGAGTCCGGCGCGCTGGCGATGCCGGCGATACGCGGAGGCTTGTGGAAGCTGCGCCCGTGATCGCCGCTGAAAAAGCACTCGGACCCGGAGAAGACCCACAGCAGGGCGCGGGAAGGCTCGGCGAAGATACGCTCGATGCGGATGCTCCCCGCTTTGGCCGCGGGCAGGGAGACGGGAAGGAAGGTCTTGCCGCCCAGCAGGCCGCGCCGCAATCCCTTCTGGGATCCGATCAACAACCACACGCTGTCCGCCGCCGAGGAGTCGACAGCCAAAGCGGAAACCGAATCCGGTTCCCCGAGCTTGTCGTTCACTTCGGCGATGGCGGAAACCTTGCATGCGGTATTGATTTTGCAACGGAGGGCCGCGGTACCGGTATCCTCCCCGTCGGGCAGGGCAAGGAAGATCAGTGAATCACCGGCGAAGACGCCTTGGCCGTCGGGTTTGGCCTTGGCGAGGGCGAAACCTCCGCGCCCCGCGCCCACCACGATGGTATCGTGCCACAGCGCCAGGGCCGAGAACTCCACGCCCAGAGTGATGGATTTATTCTGTCCGGCGGGACGCTGAAACGCGATGGTGTCTTGCGGAAATTTGCCGTCCCGATCCAACGCGGCCAGGCCGCCCACGGTAACGCTGTCCGAAGCCGGGTAGCCGAAGAAGAGCAGGGCGCTGGCGCTACGCCCCACCCCGCCACGCACGCCGCCATGCAGCTTGAGCGCGCCATTGCGGATGTCCACGGGATCCTTGGAGGGATCGATACGGCTGTAATGCAATCCATCCGCCGCGAAGGCCCAAAAGCCGGCCTGGTCGGCGAAGACGTGGGGCAAGGCCTTGGACACGAGGGGATCGCCCTGGCCAAAGCCCAAAGCAGCCGCGAGGCCGAGGCAGGCGGCCGCGCGCACCGCGAACCTGGGACTAAGGGTCAAGCGTAGGATAGGCTGCTCTGGGTTAGCGGTAATTCGTGAACTGGCAATCGAAATCGAAATTGGCGGCACGCACCGCGGTCATGCAGGCTTGCAAATCATCCTTGCTCTTACCGGTCACGCGTACCTGTTCGCCTTGGATGTTGACCTGCACCTTGACCTTCTGATCCTTGATCAGCTTCACGATCTTCTTCGCGTCCTCGGGGGCGATGCCGGCCTGGAACTTGGCGGTCTGGCTCACGGTCATCTTCCCGCCCGGTTGCGGTTCGGAGTACTTCACCGTCTTGGGCGAAAGGCCGCGCTTGATCAGCTTGTTTTCGAACATGTCGCGCAACTGGCCGATTTTGAATTCGTCCTCGGCGACCAGGGTCACCGTGCTTTCCTTGTTGTCCAGCTCGATGGAAGCCTTGCTTCCCTTGAAGTCGAAGCGCTGCGTCAGTTCTTTCTGGGTATGTTGCACGGCGTTACGGAGCTCTTCGGGATCCGTCTTGCAAACGATATCGAACGAATTGTCTTGCGGCATGGCTTTCCTCGGACCTTAAAAGGGGTGGAGACCGGAAAAATAGTTCATTGGTCCCGCATATCCACCACTTCCGCCCCTTTGGGCGGGGAGTAAACGAACTCCTTATCCTTAATGCCCGCGTTCCGCTTAACCGAGGAGACCGTATACACGGCCTCGTTGCCGGACACGTCCCGGCTGGAAATGCGGTGAACTGAGTAATCCGACTTGTCCAGGAGCACGGCCAGGCTGTCCAGGTTCTTCATGGCCCGGGAGGGATCCAAGCGCATTTCCAGATAGTCCTTGCGGCCTTCCTTGGCGTTCGCGACTGAAATCGGATCGCTGTCCAGGAAACGCAACAGCACTTCCCCCGGCAATGCCTGGCCTTGCATATCCTTGGCCCGCTTCCAGATCACCTGTTTGTTCTGGGGATGATATTCCCAATACGATTGCCCATCGGAAACGTAGGTGCCACCGGGAATCTCCAGGCGGAAGCGATCGGTGCCTTTCAGAAGCAGTTTGCCCGCATACGCGTCAACCTTATCCAAGGCCGAGGTGTAAACCTTCGCGGCGAACTTCAGCGACAGATCCTTGGCTTCGCGATGGAAGGCGATGGCTTTCGCGAGGGCGGCGCGCGCTTCGTTGGCTGGCGCAGGCGCGTCTGCGGCTGCGGCATGCAGCGCGAAAATGCCTGCGACGAGGAAGCACACCAACCGCAGAGGCAAGGCGCGCAGGAAGGTTATCGCGTGTTCAGCCATGGTCGCTCCGGGCCGGAAGAAAGGCATGGGTAATAAACAAAAAACGCGCAAAAAGCCAATGGCGCGCATGGGCGAAGGCCCGCCAAGCCCTTTTCCGACTGGATTCGGAGCCGGCGCGCGGTGGCTTGCCGCCGGGATATTTTCCTACTTTTAGGGTCATGGAAAATGCTTCCCCCCTGGACGAAAAGCTCCAAATCCTTAAGCGCATTGAGGATATCGGAAATCGCGACTTCGACGGCGTGGATGTTACCAAGCTGTTGAAGGGCTACCTCCAATCCTCCGATCCCGAGATCATGCTCTCGGCCCTGCAGGCCGCCAGCAACTACGTTTCGGACGAAAACCTGTTCCAGGAAATCTTCAAGATGGCGCATGATTATCCCGAAGAGGAAATCCGCGCCATGGCCAACTCCTGCCTGGGCGCCGTGATCCAGGACGGTTTGGAATTCGAGGAGCAATTGCCCCAGGGATTCCCCTCAGGCTACGCCTCGGTGACCCGCGAGTTCTATATCGAGGTGCGGGATTTCCTCCTGGAGAAGGTGGATGCGCCCATGGAAAGCATGGAAGTGCGTCGCCGGGCCCTCGAAGGCCTCGGCTACCTCGCCTTCCAACAGCAGGTCCGCTCCGTCGTCATGCGCTTCTACCATCAGGCCCCCAACCCGTACGTCAAGGTCAGCGCCCTCTACGCCATGGGCCTGGTGAAGGACGCGGTTTTCGAGCGGCTTATCCTGGAAGAGCTATACGCCACCAGCGAACCCGTACTGCTCGAGGCCATCCACTCCGCGGCCGGGCTGGAATTGCACGAAGCCGAGGAACGCCTGCTCCACCTGAGCAAATCACCCAGCACGGACATCCGCTACGAAGCCATCGTGGCCTTGGGCACCGTGGCTCCCATCACCCGCCTCCCCGAAATCATCAAGACGGTGGAAACGGGCGAGCAAAGCGAAGAAGTCCGCGAAGCCATCCTGGTCGCCAAAAGTTGCCTTAAGCAACGCTCCGCTCAGAAGACGGGCGATCCCATCTGGGACGATAGCCTGATCATGAGCGAGATCGAAGACATTTTGGAGAACCGGGAATCGGGCGAAGGGGAAGATCCGCAGGGCAAGGGTGGAGTTTAAAGAATCTCTTGCGCTTGATTGAGATCTCGTTGGGCGTCGGGCGTCGGGCGTCGGGCGAAAAAACCAAGAAGATGGATTCGACTGGCCATCCATATTTTTCGCCCTCCGCGACACCCCACTTTGTCGAACCCTCTTCACGCCCGACGCCAAACGCCCGACGCCCGACGCTGTGCTTCTCTCAGCACCTCCGCCTCACCCCTCTCGCTACTTCCATTCCACTCCTCGCTTTTGCTCCCCCATGAACCTCTCCCGTCCCTTCTTCTCCGGCATCGCGGGCACGGGAATGAGCGCTTTGGCGCAGTACCTGGCCTTCCAAGGCGAAAAAGTATCCGGATCCGATCGCAGCCTCGACCGCGGGGCGGAGACGGGCAAACGGGCTTACTTCGAAGGCATCGGGGTGCGCTTGACTCCCCAGGACGGCAGCGGCATTGATGGGTGTTCCTGCCTGATCGTATCCACGGCCATCGAATCCACCAACCCCGAGGTCCAACGCGCCCAGGCGCTCGGCGTGGCTATCGTGCACCGTTCGGATCTGCTCGCCGAATTGGCGCGGCGCAAACGCACCATCGCCATCTCGGGCACCTCGGGAAAATCCACCGTCACGGGCATGGTCTGGAACGTGCTCAAGGCCGGGGGCCTCGAGCCTTCGCTCATCACGGGCGCGAACCTCAATTCGCTCATGCACGAAGGCCTGCTCGGCAATGCCGTCGCCGGTATGGGCGAATGGCTCGCCATCGAAGCGGACGAATCGGACGGCAGCCTGATCAAGTATTCCCCCGAGATGGGCGTGATCCTGAACGTGGAAAAGGATCATAAGGAAATCGAAGAACTCATCCCTTTGTTCGAGCGCTTCCGCGATCAGACCACGGGACGGGTAATCCTCAACGGGGATGATTGGCATTGCGAGGCCTTGCGGCGGCCCCAGGACGCGGTCTTCCATTCCGCCGGCATGGCCGATGGCAACGTCGTAAATCTGCGCTTGGGCGATTGGGGCAGCGAGTTCAAGCTGGGCGGCACCGGCTTCCTGCTTCATGTTCCCGGCCGCCACAATCTCACCAACGCCATGGCGGCCTTGGCCATCGGCCGCGAGCTCGGCATCTCCCTGGCCGATTGCGCCCGGGGCCTGGACGCCTATCGCGGGGTGGAGCGGCGCCATGTACGCATCGGCGAAGCGGGCAGGGTCACCGTCGTCGACGATTTCGCTCACAATCCCTCCAAGGTCAAGGCTTGCCTGCAAACCGTGAAAGCCGCCATGGACGGCGCCCCCAGGCGCATCCTGGCCATCTTCCATCCCCACGGCTTCGCCCCCATGAAATTGATGGGCGCCGATCTGGTCCAGGGCGCCGCCGATGCGCTCGACGGAAAAGACGTGCTGTTCTTCCCGGAGATCTATTACGCCGGAGGCACGGCGGACAAAAGCATTTCCTCGGCCGACCTGGCGCGCATGGCCAATGCCCTGAAGCCCGCCTCCGGCGGGAAGTTCGCGCGCTTTCTGCCCACCAAAGACGAGGTGATAGCCGCCGTCGCGGCGGAAGCGAAGCCCGGGGATTGGGTCGTGTCCATGGGGGCGCGCGATCCGTCCTTGGGAGACTTCGCCACCCGCCTTTTCGAAGCCATCAAAGCGTCCCGCGGATAACCCGAAGCCGGGGGAATTTCTCCCCC
>JAHFCH010000312.1 GCA_023249635.1 Fibrobacterota bacterium | reverse complement strand
GTTACCTCCTCGCCTACTATGCCGCCCGCCGGCGGGAAACCTGTTTCTTTTCCTATCGGTACATGGCGAAGAAGGTGGGCATGGATCACGGATACCTGGTGCGTATGCTCCAGAAAAAAGTGCACCTGGCCGAAGGCCACGTGGGCAAGTTCATCGCGTTGTGCGGATTGGCCGGACGCGACCGGGAATATTTCGAAACCCTGGTCCGCTTCAACAAGAGCCGTAACCCCGAAGATACGGCGATACTTTTCGACAAGCTGATGGCGCTGGCGGGAGTGAAGGCACACCCCGTCGAGCGGGATCAATTCGAGTTCTATTCGGCCTGGTACCATTCCGGGATTCGCGCCCTGCTCGGGCACATGCGCTATCGCGGGGACGCGGCCGCGCTTGCCAAGGCCCTCAACCCGCCCATCCCGGAAAAACGCGCCCAGGAATCGGTGGAACTGTTGCAGCGGCTCAAGCTGGCGGCTGAGGATTCCGATGGCGCGCTCCGGCCCACCGACGCCCTGATCACCACGGGAGGTAATCTCCAGACGGCGGCGGTCATGCAATTCCAGCGGGAGATGATCCGGCTTGCCGAAGAATCGCTGGTCCGCCACCCTAAGGGGCAGCGGGACGTTTCCACGGTAACCCTGTCCATCGCCGCCCGGGACCTGGAGGCCATCCGTGAACGCATCACCGGCCTACGCAGATCCGCCATCAATATCGCCTCGCTTTGCGCCAAGCCCGATGCGGTATTCCAACTCAACATCCAGCTCTTTCCCCTCAGCCGATTCAAGGCGGACAAATGAGACCGGGGAGCCGCAGGTCTCGAGACCGGGGTAGCCACGGGATTGCCTTGCTCGCGTCCACGCTCGCGCTCCTGGGCGCGGGATGCCTCATGGAAAACCGCTTGGGCGATGGCGGAACGGCCTCCGAGACGACCAACCAAATCGCGGGCGTACTCGTCACGGACAAGGGCGAAGCCGCCGCCCGTATCCAAGTGCGCCTGGTCGCATCCGGATTCGATCCGTCGCGGGATATCTTCGCCGACTCCTTGTGCGATACCACCGATGCCATGGGCCGTTACCGGTTCCGCAATCCCCGGCCCGGCAGCTACCGCGTGGAAGCGGGCCTCCCCGCCGATCGTGAAGTTGGCGGCAGGGAATCCTTTCATTACACCGGGGGGCGGCTCAACGCCGGGTCCATCCGGCTTTGCTTGCCCGGATACCTTTCCGTCACTCTGCCCGATAGCCTCCGCGCCCGCGGCGGCGCAATTTTCATCCCCGGCTCCACTTATCTCGCCGAGGTCGGCGAACATCGGCATATCCTGCTGGGCCCTTTACCAAGGCTGCGCAATGCCTTCCTGGATTATGCCCGCAATCCTGTATCCGAACGGATCGTGCTCGCGCGGGACATCTCCGTGGATCCTGGAGTAACCGTTGAGTTACGTACGGGAGCGCAAGACACCGCCATCTTGCCGAAGGATACCGCCCGCATCCGGTCCTTTGCGCTCAATACCACCGCGACGGGAGCGCATGTAGACGGGGATGCGTATGGGTTTCCCTTGCTGCTACGGTTGGATTCGGCCGATTTCGGATCCGGCGGGGAGACGGCCGACCGCAACCGCATCCGTTTCTCCAAGCCGGACGGGACCCCACTCCCCTTCGAGATCGAACGGTGGGATGGAGCTTCGCGCAAAGCGGAGATCTGGATCGCAATGGATACGGTTCAAGGGAATTGCGATACCCAGACTTTCGTGATGCGTCAGGAGCCCGCCGGGGCAACGGCCCCGGCGTCGGCTCTCCCCGTATTCACCGCCGCCGCTGGCTTCGCAGCGGTCTGGCATCTGGCCGAAGCCATCGGCGATCAGCCCGATGCGAGCGGGAACGGGCATTGGGCGGTTCCCGCGGCATTCGACGGCAGCGAGTCCACCGAAGGTGCGCTCGGGCCGGGCCTGCGCCTATCCGGACAAGGCTACCTGGACGCGGGTCCCGTCGATATCGGCAGCCCGCTCACGGTATCCGCCTGGGTCCGAACCGATCCCGTCAATTACCGCGCGGCCATCGTGCAAAAGCCCGCCTCCGGATATCCGCCCCAGTCCCACTTCGCCTATATCCTGGAACAATACGGTGTGAACGATGCCACCTACCGCGGTCTCAGCTTCGGGATCTCCGACGGCAACGAATTTCCCATCGCAGTCTCCTCCCAAGGGGATGCGCCTTGGACCTGGGTATGCGGCACCTATGATGGCGAGACCATGTCCCTGTACCGGGACGGGGCCCTGGTCGCGACCCGCCCCCAGCATTTCGCGGCGGGCGTGGAACGGAACGGATTGAACGTCCTGATTGGCGCCTACGTGGGGGATGCCGCCTACGGGAAATTCAGCGGTCTCGTGGACGAGATACGCATCGAATCGAGGGCGCGTTCGGCGGATTGGATCAGGCTGAACTATGCGAACCAGAAACCGGGGCAGGTATTCATCGGGCTGAAATAGGCGCCAATTCTTTTACACACGTTCCGCTCGCCGAGAAAACCCTGCACCTGGGTTCGGCAACTTCCGCAGGTGAGGAAAACAAAACCAGATGGCTCCCGGAGGCCTTGACTTTCAACGGGCGTCCCTTGCGCGGGAGTGACGGGTTTTCCTCGAAGCGAGCGCGTGAAATCCGCGTAGTTGGAAGGAGGGAATCGATGAAGAACATGCTTCCGAATTTCGAGGTCTCATGGAAATCAATGCCCACATCGGTATCCCAGGCAAAGTTGACCCGGTCGTTATTGTCCGGAATGCCGGCTTTGGGTGGGCATGAGGTATAGAAGAGGTTGACCCGGCATGAATCATTGTTATGCGGCGGGGTATGGAAATTATTGCCCATGATGTCGATATGCGAAGGGCCTATCTGCTTGAGCGATGCGAAAGGAATCTTGATTTCCATGCCGAAGCCGCTGTCTTTATCCGTATTCTCGGGCGCCGCCAGGGAATAGGTCGAGGCCAGCGTTCCACGTACCCATACTCCCGTTGCGATGCCTGCGATATCGTAGCCCAGCACCGTATTATTTCCGGTACCGGAATACTTGGCGGCGTTGAAAATGTCCGTGATCGATCCGTTGGGCGCGAGATCGCACTCCATGAAATTCTTATTGTCCCCGATGTCGTCTAAATAGATTTCCACCGCATTTTCCATCCAGAACCCGAGGGTATCCCTGCCCTTGCGTTGATTCCAGACGGTTTTTTCGTCCACCCACACGTAAAAGAAAACGCTCGCGCTGTCCCAGACCGCCTTGCAAAAAATGTTGGAAATGCTGTCGGCGTGGGTTACCACCGCATTGCTGCCTTGCCCCGAGGCCAGGGAAAGTTTCATGACGGAATTGACATGCGACCACACCGGCTCGTCGGGTTTTCCGTCCAGGGTTATGCGCTCGTTGGTCTTGTATGCATGGTAGACGTATGATCCGGCGCCATGGATGGTCCCTATCATGGCAATTACGACACTCGATGCGCGAAATAGATCTTTCAAAATATTTACGTCTCCACTGATTTTCTCTTAGCCGAACCAGTTAAAGCCGATAAATTAAAAAGGCCCGGCACCCCTCACGGAGAACCGGGCCGAAATGTTCGGCATTGCTCGACGATTTCAGAACCTTTTTCAGCAAACTGGATCCCCTGCCGCATCAAATCAGGATCCTTTGCCTCCCTCTTAAGATTTTACCCCGGTAAAGAGCTATCTATCGACTGACTGTCACTCGTTGTCTCATAACAATCCGATCGCCCGATCGGACGTCTACCAGGAACGAGCCTTTGGGCAGATTCCCAATCGAAAAACGTCCCTTCCCGGTCGCACGGTACTCACGGGAAAGAACCTTTTTCCCGTCAAGCGACAGAACGTCCACTAGGTATAATCCCGCAGCGGGGAAAAGCACATTCGACCGGCCGGAGGGAGTGCGCGCAGAGGTAGCGCCTTTGGTAACCTGATAGGTATGCCCCGCCGTAGTATTGAACGTGTGGACCTCGTTCTTTACCGTGGTAGAGACTTTTGCGCTCCCATCGAAAACCGATATCGCGGCGCCCGGCCAAGGGTTCTTGAAATTGCAGGTACTGCCCGCTTCACTGTATGCAAACACGGCGTCCTCAATCGTATTGCTTGACGTATGGTGGGCATCGATAAGGAAGGCCCCAACCGTGCGTAGTTGCTGGAACTTGGCGTCCAAAGTCTTCGGGCAGTTCGGGAAAATACGGAT
>JAHFCH010000170.1 GCA_023249635.1 Fibrobacterota bacterium | reverse complement strand
CCCGTAGTGGAGGCTGAAGGACATGCGGCCGTAGGTTTCCGACATGCGCGCGAACAGGAATTCGGCCGTTTCCAGCGCTGATTTGATGGAGCGATGGGACGGGCCGTCTTCCAGTTCCTTGGAGTTGAGCACGCCTTGGTACATGGTGGGGCCGCAGGGCGCAAGGGCGGGCTGGCCGTCCTTCTTGATCACGATGGCCCCCATTTGCGGGGTCGCCCCTTCGGAAACCAGAAGGAGGTCGTAGTCGTTCCCCATGGAGTCGAGGAAAACGGTCTTGCAGAAAATGCTGTTCTGGGGCGAGGAGGCGACGAACGCGTCCCACTTCGCTTTGTCGGTGCAGATTTCCATTGCGAGGGCCATATCGTAACTCCGTGTGCTTTTAGAGAGGGGTTAATAAGGTATGGAAATCCCGGATTTCCTCGAAGGGGAGGACCCGGGACAAGGGCCTGGCCCCTGGGGGCAGGCAGGCGAATGCCGGGGTTCCCAGGTAGACCGCGACCACGAGCGCCATGGTATAAAGCCCTATCGCCCAATCGGCGTTGGCCAAGTCCTCGACCAGGCCCGCATACCCGCTGATGGTGATCGGGATGCCGGGGAATTCCCGGGCAAGGCCGGCGTACTTCTCCCCGGATTCGGAAGGATGCAAGCGGATCCGCACCCTGAGGGGAATCCCGGGATGCGGTAGGCGCGTTCCCGCCAGCTCCAGGAAATAGCGCAAGGCAGCCACGTCGTTGACGAGGGTCTTCGCGCCGTTCCCGTCCGCATGGGCCTCGTTGATGGGCTGGCAGAGGTAAAGGATCGAGAGCCCGTCCACGGCGTGCGCGCGCGGGGGGAACTTCCGTTTCTCGTCCGCCATGTCCGCCAAGTATGGATTGCCTTGCAGCACCACGGGAAGGTCCGGGAACGTCTCTTCCGCCATTCTCCGGGCGTATTCATCCGCCACCCAGAGTTCATCGGGAAGGTGGAGGCTCTCATCGCGTTCGAAACGCGTTTTGAATCCCCACCAATAGTCGAGGAAAGCCGCGGAACGCACCTTGTTGCGGCGGGCGCAATCGAGGGCGGAGGTTTCGAGCCGGCTGGACGCGCTGGTGGCGGTCAATACGAAATCCATGCCGGGCATCGCCGACGGCATGGCCTCCGGGTCCAAGGTCGCGAAGGAGGCGCCTTTCTTCCGGAATATGGCTTCGGCCGGGCCGCCCAGCAGGCAGGTGTACTTGTTCTCGGGATGCCGCCGCGCCCAGGAAGAGACGAGTTCGGCGCCGCCGGCGTCATGGGCGACGAGCAGGAATTCCACTGGGCCGGGCTAGCGGAGCTGATCCAGGTTGTCCCAGACCTTCCGGAATCCCGCGATGGTTTGGGCGATTTTCACGTCGTTATATTCGAACAGGCAGACAGCGATATTCATGTACCGCTTCTCGTTCATGCCCTCGGCGACCGGGCAGATGCCTTTTTCGTAGCTCACCTTACCCTTGTAGAAATCGGCCGTCCACGGGAATCCGCGCGAGCCGTAGGCGATGCGCTTCTGGTAGATGGGCAGCAGATGGATGTTCTCGTAGGCCTTGCCGATGGCGGGAACGCCCTCCGCCACGATCGCCTCGTGGATGCGGTTGCGGGAAACGCCCGTTACCGACTCGTCTACGAGCAAGGGGATGCAATAGTAGACGTGGGTGCAGTCCTTCTCGATCACGGGAAGCCGCAAACCGGGAAGGTCACGCAGGCCCTCAGCCAGCTTGGCCGCGACGTCGATCTTCTTCTGCGCGAACGCAGGCAGCTTCTTGAGCTGCTCGATGCCTATGGCGGCCTCGATCTCGGTCATCCGGAAGTTGAATCCGATCATGTTGGAATAATCGTCGACCTTGCGATCGCGCAGCACGGCCTCGGCGTGGTTGCGGATCAACTGCAAGCGCTCGCCGAGCTTGTCGTTGTCGGTCACGCAAACGCCGCCTTCGCCCGTATGGATATGTTTATGGTAGTTGAGGCTGAAAACGCCGATATCGGCGACCGTGCCGGTATACTTGCCGCGGTACATGGAATTCGGCGCCTGGGCGTTATCCTCGATCACCTTGAGGTTGTGCTTGCGCGCGATGGCCATGATCTCGTCCAGCCGGGCCGGATGCCCGAAAATGTCCGTGACGATGATGGCCTTGGTGAGCGGCGTGATGTTCTTCTCTATGGAGGCGGGATCGAGGTTGAAGGTGCGGTCCTCGATATCGGCGAATACGGGGATGGCGTTCCAGACCAGGATGGCGGTGGCGGTCGCGCTCATCGTCCACGGGCTCACGATCACCTCGTCCCCGGGCTCGATGCCGATGGCGCCAACGGCCGCCATGAGGCCGGAGGTGTTGGAATTCACTGCGACCGAATACTTGCACTTGAAATGGTCCGACCAGGCCTTCTCGAACTCGCGGATCTTCGGGCCGCCGTAGAAATCGTCCTCCCAGCATCCCAGGAATTGGGAGAGGTTGCCCGACTCGACCACCTTCTTGGCGGCCTCCACTTCCTCGGGGCCGATGGAATTGTAGCGCTCGAGCTTTTCGGTGAAGGTTTTCGGTCCGCCCAGCAGGGCCAATTTCTGTTTCGCGTTCGCGGTAATCGTGTTCATATTGCTTCCGTATGTGCGAGAATTCCGGCTTGGATCCGGTCCAGGGTTTTCAGTGCCCGTAGGGCGGTTTCTCCGGTCGACTTCAAGGGTGAGCCCTGGTTCAGGGCGAGAGCGATGTTGTCCAGGACGTGGTAGAGCGCCCTGGAATCGGGGTTTTCCAGGACGGAGGGCGGCTGGAGGTTGTTCTCCGAGGGGAACAGCGGGTTCACGGCGGAGACATAGGTACGGATAGGTTCCCCATCCACGAATACCACCTTGCCCTTGGTACCGATCAATTCGAACTCGCCCATGTAGTAGGATTCGTCCCTACCGGCCAGCGCGTACAAGTCCGTTTCCCCGAAGCGCAGGGCCACGTCGGGCTCCCAATCGCCATGCGCGGCCGCGCGACCCTTGCGGATGATCCGAATCCCGGAGCAATCGCCCAACAGGTAACCCAACAGGTCGATGAAATGGCAGCCATTGTGCCGGATGCCCTTGCAGTAGAACAGCGTGGCCTTGTAGATCTCGCCGAACTTGCCTACCGCGATTTCCCGTCGCAGGATTTCCATGGCCGGAATGAACCGGCGGTTGTAATTGACCGCCAGGAGGCAATTCCTCCGCTGGGATTTCGCGATCAGATCCTCGGCGAGGGCGACCTCGCCCGTGAAGGGTTTTTCGCAGAGGATGGCGCGCGGCGCACCGCGCAGGATCGAGTCGCATACCGGGTGATGGAAGGCCGTGGGCACGCCTACCATGAACAACTCGGGCTCATGCCGGGACGCGCAGGCCTCGAGGGAAGGATAGGCCGGCTTCCCGTATTTCCGCTCGAAGCCCTCCCGTTTGCCGGCGTCCAGATCGACGGCCGCGACCAACTCGAATCCCGGATGGGCATGCAAGGCGGAAGCATGGGTCTGGAGCACGGCGTTGTCGTCGCGATCCCGGTCGGAGTCGTACCCGAAGCCGATTTGGCCCAAGCCGATGACCGCCGCGGGAATCCTATTCATCGCCCTTACGGACCACGCCTTTGATCAAGGCGACCCATTGCGGATTGGCGCGCAGAACCTCGATGATTTCACGGCAGGAAAAATAGGGGTTGGATTCGCCGAAATGCTCGATGATCCGCTTGAGCAGTTCGTAATCCTGCCTTTCATCCAGCGTCAGCGCCAAATCGGGCCAGGAAAGGCTCGGGGGCGCGACCAGGTAGATGGGCGGGAACAATTCGGGATTCTTCCGGATGTGTAAAGTCACGTGCTCGTGGACCAACGGATCGTCCGTCAACGAAAAGGATTTCCGCAAGCTCGCGATTCCGTACACCTGGGTATTCATTCCGTCCGGGTAGGTCGGGATCTCGGCGTTGCTGACGTAGGCGCATTTGTTGCGCAGGAAAACCTGGATGGTCTGCTCCACGAGATCGGGGTCGATCAGCGGGCAATCCCCGGTGATCCCGACTATGACGTCGGTCCCGGACGCTTCCGCCGCCATCAGGACCCGCTCCATGACATCGTCTTCGCTTCCCCGGAAATAGGACACGCCGAAGGTTTTGGCGATCCCGACCAGGGGTTCGTCGGCCGCGTTCACGGTCGTGGCGATGACGACTTCGTCCAGGCTGGGGACCTGCTTGAGCCTCCGGAGCAGGTGGGCGATCATGGGGATTCCGGCGGCAGGGAGGAGATGCTTGCCGGGCAACCTTTTCGAGGTCATCCTGGCTTCGACGATGGCGACTATCTTCATCTGCGATCTGTCCAATCCATTCCGGTCAGGCGCCCTGGCGGGACGGTTCGGCCAACCCTGAGCGCGAGCCAAGGGAATCTAGCAATTGGCCCTACCTGCTCCAAACCATCGCGCCCCGCCGCCGCGCGGGATTTTCCTTCCCCACCGGATGGCCCCGTGATTCGATGAACATTGGGCCAAAAGTCCCTCGGCCGCACCCCCGGACCGACCCGTTCCATTCCCGATTTGTATATTTAACGGCCTAATCGGAGGTACGGAATGTCTTATCATGAAATCCAGGCTTGCCGGATTTGCGGCAACACCAAATTGGAAAGCATCCTGGATTTGGGCATGCAGGCCTTGACCGGAGTATTCCCGAAACCGGGCGAAGAGGTCGAGTCCACTCCGGTAGTCCTGGTGAAATGCCACGGGGAGGGTTCCTGCGGGTTGGTGCAGATCAAGCACAGCGTTTCCCTGGAGAAGATGTACGGGGAGAATTACGGGTACCGTTCCGGGCTCAACCGATCCATGGTCGAGCATCTGCGCGGGATGTCCGAGTATTGCAGCTCGCTGGTGCGCCTGGTTTCCGGCGATTTGGTCCTGGATATCGGCAGCAATGACGGCACCCTCCTGCGCTCCTACCTCGCATTGCAGGCCGAAGGGGCGTCCGATCCCGCCGCCGCCAAGGTTCCCCCGGAAGTGACTTTCGTGGGCATGGATCCGACCATCAAGAAATTCGGCAAGTACTACGACGAACGCGCCATCCCCATCGCGGACTTTTTCAATTCGAAAGCTTTCCTCGCTTATTTCCGCGACCCGAACCGCAAGGCGAAAATCATCACCTCAATCGCTTGCTTCTACGATTTGGAGGATCCGGTCGCCTTCGCCAAAGACATCAAACGGGTCCTGCATCCCGATGGCGTTTGGGTATTCGAGCAAAGTTATTCGCTGCTGATGCTCGCGAAGAACATGTACGACACCGCGGTCCAGGAGCATATCGAGTACTACTCCCTGGCCAATATCAGCCGCATACTCAAGGAAGCGGGGCTCGCCATCCGCGAAGTCGCGCTCAACGATTGCAACGGCGGCAGCTTCCGCGTGGCGGCCGAGCACGATCGGAACAAGGCGCCCCATGCCTCCGTCCTCCACTTGGAACAGCAGGAGAAGATCCTCGGGCTCGACGGCTTGGCCATCTACCGCCAATTCGAAAGCTCGGCCAACCTGCACAAGCAGAACTTCCGCAAGCTGCTTCAGGGCATCAAGGAACGGGGCCAATCGGTCTACGGACTGGGCGCTTCCACCAAGTTCAACGCTGTCCTCCAGTTCTGCGAGATCACCCCCGAATTGCTCCCGAAAATCGGCGAAGTGAATCCCGACAAGTTCGGCTGCACCACGCCGGGGAGCCTTATACCCATCGTGTCGGAGAAGGAAATCTTCGACATGAAGCCCGATTACCTGGTGGTCGGCCCTTACCATTTCCGCGACTTCCTGCTGCAGTTGCCCCATGTGAAGAGGTTCATCGAGCAGGGTGGGAAGCTGGTATTCCCCCTCCCCTCCCTGGAAATCGTGTCCAAGTGAAGGCCCTGTAACCCCGGGCTTCGGCCTCCCGCATGCGAATCACTTTCCTAGGCACCGGCGCGTCTTTCGGCACGCCGGTCATCGGATGCTCTTGCGCCGTATGCCGCTCCCCCGATCCCAGGAACCGCCGCAACCGGATCGGCGTCTGGTTGCATGACGGCCCGTCCCAGTCCGATCGGGACCTGACGGAAAAGGCCCTTCCTTACGTCTCCCAGGTGGCCGGCCTGGTCCGTCGGGAGCCCGATCCTTCCGACGGGGTCTCCTGCGTCATCGACGTCTCCAGCGACTTCCGCCACGCCTGCCTGGCCAACGGCCTCAAGCGGGTCGATTTCACGCTGCTGACGCACCCCCATTCCGATCACATTTCCGGGCTCGACGACCTGCGTACATTTACCCTTACATCCGGCATTCCCATGCCCATCTACGCGGACAAGCGTACCCTGGAGGAATTGCGCGTCCGTTACGCGTACGCCTTCAATCCCCCTAAAGGCTACGGTGGCGGTATTCCCCGGTTCCTACTGCGGGAGGTCGATGCGCCCTTCATCGAGAAAGGCTGGCGGATCACCCCTTTGCCCGTCATGCACGGTCCGGAACCGATCCTGGGGTACCGTGTCAACGATTTCGCCATGGTCACCGATGTCACGGCCATCCCCGACTCCACCTTGGCGCTTCTGGAAAACCTGGACGTGCTCGCGCTCGACTGCCTTTGGGACGCGCCCCATAGCACCCACCTTTCCTTCGACCAGGCCGTGGCATACGCCCTGCGCATCAAGGCCAAGCGCACCTACCTCATCCATCTTACCCATGATCTGGACCATGCGGAAACCGGAAGCCGGCTGCCGCCGGGCATCCACGTCGCCTATGACGGGTTAACTTTGGAAACGGCTTAAGCGCCGAGATCCCTACGAGGAAAAATGCCCCCTGAACGAACCCGCCTTACCGTAATCCTCCCCACCTATAAACGTCCCGAGTTCCTCCGTAAGGCGCTGGAAAGCGTCATGGCCCAGGACTTCGCCGATTTTACGATTCGGGTCTACGATAACGCCTCCGGGGACGGCACGGCCGCCGTGGTCGAAGAGTTCGCGCGCATCCGAGGAAACGTCGGCTACCATTGCCACGAGAAGAACATCGGCGCGCGCGCGAATTTCCTGTTCGGATTGCTGCAGGTGGACACGCCCTTTTTCTGCTTCCTCTCGGATGATGATTTGATGCTGCCCGGCTTCCTGTCCACGGCCATGGAGGCGTTCGACCGACATCCCTCCGCGCTGTTCTCGGCTTTGCAGAGCCTCAACATCGATAATGACGATCGGGTCTGGGCGATAACCGGGGACGGTTGGCCGACGGGGTACTACGCGGGCAAGCCCGGGATCGACGCCTTCTGCGCACACGGGCACCTGATCTGGACCGGCATCGTCTTCGCGAAGTCCGCGATGCCGGATTTCGCGGGGTTGATGGAGCGATACGAGGTGGTTTCCGATCTCGCCGCGCAGCTGAGCCTGGTCCTGAGGGGGCCTTTCGCGGTGACGGCGCGGCCCGGGGCCGCCTTCCGGTCCCATCCCTCATCCTACTCCCAGATGAGCTTCAAGCAAATCGCGGATGAGACCGCCGAGATGATCGATCTCGTAGTAACGCGGTCAGCGATCGAACCGGGCATGAAGGCGGGAATCGCGGGGACGGTGAAAGCGCCGCTGTATAACATGGTATTCGGGATGTGGCCCCGGTTGGTCCAAGGCAGCGACAACCCGGGTCCCGTGCTCGAGTATTTCGCATGGCTCCGCGGGTGGCGCGCGAAATCGATTGGCGGTTTTGACCGGAAGCTGTTCGTGCTGACTTCCCTGGTCCGCATCACCCTGATCGCGCCCTTCATTTTCGGCCCGCTGAAACGGGCCTTGGGCCGCCGCAACGCGAGGATCCAGGCCCGGTCGGCGGCGGACCCGAAATTAGGCCCGCTGCAAAACCTGCTTACGGCGAAAGCCGCCGCCTCAGCGGACGCGCTTTAGGTACCCGTCGGGGGCCACGGAAACCATCAGCTTATTGTCGATGGATTTGTCGATCTCGAATTCGGGATGCGATTTGATCCATTGCTTCACGGCGGTCTTGGGATTGTTCCCGGGACCCCAAGGCCGATCCCCGGCTTGCGCCTTGGGCATATCCTCGACCATGGTGTCGAACACCACGCAATAGCTGCCTACCGTCGTCAAGTGGGCGTAGGCTTCCAGTTCGGCGTGCACGTGCTCATGGGTATGGTTGGAATCCAGGCTGATGAGGACCCGCTTCTTGCCCTTGGCCTTGGCGGCGACCTGGGCGATGATCTCGGGCGCGATGGAAGAGCCCTGGATCATGGAAATCCGCTTCTTCATCGGATGTTCCTCGATGGCCTTCTTGTTATGGGCGCGGATATCGATGTCGATGCCCAGGACCTCCCCTTCGTTGCCCGTGCAGGCCTTGATCAACTCCAGCATGGACGCGAAGAAAATCAGCGAGCCGCCGTGGGCGATGCCGGTCTCGATGACGAGATCCGGCTGGACCTGCCACATGAGCTCCTGCATGGCCACGATATCCTGCGGGTATTGGATGATGGGCCTTCCCAGCCAGGAGAAGTTGTACGAGTATTGGGGGATGATCGACGCCCTCATGAATTCATGCGATGCCGCCTTCAACTCCGGGTTCCCGCCGTTGGCCGCAAGCCGATCTTTCACTTCCTGATTGAAATCCATTGGGAACCGCCTTCTAGTTGGGTTTTGATGATGAGTGGTCCGTTATCCCGCCGCGCGGGAATCTGGGATGGAATCGAGCCTGTCCCGCGTGCCCCAGAACGCCATCGGCTCGTGATCGGGGTAAGGATAATGGCCCAGGTTGAGCTTGATGTCCCAGTTCTTCTCGCGCAGCCAACGCTCAGCGAAGTTCCGGACGGAAATGGGTTTGCCCGTGCAGATATTCAGGATGCCGTGCCCGGTCCCGGTCGCGGCGAGCCTCGCGATTTGCCGCGCGACTTCCTCCACGGAGACGAAATCCCGCAACTGCTCCCCGCCGGACATGTTGAACGATGCATCGCCGCGTCCGACGGCTTCCTTGAGCTGGGGATAGATCGAACCCTTGGGCTGGCCCTCCCCATAAACGAAAAACAGCCGCGCCCAGGTGAGATTGAACGCCTTGGAGGCCTGGAGGTACTGCAATTGCTGGCGCAGCGCATCCTTGGCGAAGCCGTAGGGATTGGTGGGCTTGGCCGGCGCCGATTCGGAAAGCGGGCCGCTCTGCATCCCGTACTCGAAACAGGTGCCCGTGACGAGCAAGCTGGGCAGACCGGCGTCGATCAAACCCTTCAGGAAGCGGTACTGGATGGGCAACTCGGTTTCAAAATGATGCAGCGATTTGTAGTTGGGGAGGCCCTGCCACGCAAGGTGGATCACGACGTCCGGCCGGCCCAGCCTTTCGTAGGCATCCCCGCCGGGCGCGGAGATATCCATCTCCACGATGCGTTCACGGGATAAGCGATCCGCCAGGCGGCCCGCCTCGCGGGTCACGGCGATCCCGCCCAATCCGCGGGCGTCCAGCTCGGCCATCACGTACCGGCCCACGAAACCGGCCGCACCCGTGACCGCGATTTTCAATCGACCCGTGGAGTTCACTTCGGCTTCCCCCGCATGGATTCGGATTCGATGGGACCCATCGCGCCTCAGGCCACCTTTAGGGAAGGCACGGCGGTTACGAATTTGCCGCCCCATTCCCGGATGTACGCCAGTTGTTGCGTCACTTCTTCCCGCAGGTTCCACGGCATGATCACCACGTAGGCAGGCTTGGCACGCTTGAGGTGTTCTTCGTCCACGATCGGGATGCGGCAGCCCGGAAGATGCTTCCCTTGCTTGGCGGGATTGCGGTCGACGACGTAGGGAAGCAGATCGCCGCGGATGCCGGCGTAATTGAGGAGGGTGTTCCCCTTGGCCGCGGCGCCGTAGGCCCCGACCGATTTGCCCGCCCGCTTCGCCTCGATGAGGAACGATGCGAAATCGTACTTGATCCTGTCGGCCTGCGCCTGGATACCGGCGTAGAAAGCGGGGGTGAAGATACCCGCCTCCTTTTCGCGCGACAGTACTTTGCCCACTTCGGCCGAAACGGGACGCGCGCCGGTGTCGCTGCGCTGGGCGTAGACCCGCAGGCTGCCGCCGTGGGTCGGCAGGGCTTCCACGTCGAAGACCGTCAAGCCGTTACGGGCAAAGAAGCGGTTCACGGCGCTCAGGGACAGGTAGGAATAGTGCTCGTGGTAGATGGTATCGAATTGGTTTTCCGCCACCAGGTTCATGAGGTGCGGGAACTCGAAGGTCGAGACCCCCGCGGGTTTGAGCAGGGCGGCGAAGCCGGCCACGAAATCATTGAGATCCGGAACATGCGCGAGCACGTTGTTCGCCGCGGTCAGGTCGGCCTGCTTCCCCTGGGCGACGAGATCGCGGGCGAGACGGATTCCGAAAAAATCCTCCACGATGGGTATACCCTTTTCGCGGGCCGCCTTGGCCGTGCTGGCCGTCGGCTCGACGCCGAGGCAAGGGATGCCGCGCGCCTTCACGTATTGCAGCAGATAACCGTCGTTGGCCGCCACCTCCACCACGTGGGAGCCCGTTCCCAGGCCGAACCGTTCCGCCATACGGACTACGTAGCTTTCGGCATGCCGCAACCAGGAGGTCGAAAAGGAGCTGAAGTAGGCGTAGTCCGCGTCGAACAGCTCGTCCGCGCCCGCGTAATCCTCGGTTTGCACCAGCCAGCATTCCCCGCATACGAGTACCCGCAGGGGGAACCACTTTTCCGGCGCTTTCAGGGTGGCGGCCGTCAGGTACGCGTTGGAAGGTGGCGCGCTTCCGAGATCGAGGAAAGGCAGGGTGAGTTCAGCTTGGCAGTGCCGGCATTTCATAGTCTTACTCCCGCGAACCCGGTGGTCAGGAAAGGGTGGTTCCGATCGCGGTCGGAAATCTCCGAGAACGGCAAGGGCCACGCGATCCCCAGGCGCGGATCCGATACGTTCAAGGCGCCTTCCATAGGCTGTTCGTAATATTCCGTGTGAAGATAGAGCAATTCCGCGTCTTCTTCCAGGGTCTGGAACCCGTGCGCGAAGCCTTCCGGGATGCAGTAGGCCGTGCGATTGGCGGCGGAGAGGACTGTCCCGTGACACTTCAGGAAGGTCGGGGAATCGGGGCGGAGATCCACGGCCACATCGAAAACGCTTCCCCGCAGGCACGAGACGATCTTGGCCTCGGCATGCGGGGCGTACTGGAAATGCAACCCGCGTACGGCGCCCCGCTTACGGGTGATGGAATGGTTGATCTGGACGATGGGTTTACTCAGGCCGAGCTCGGCAAGCTCCCGGGCGCAGAACATCCGCGCGAAGGACCCGCGCGAGTCCTCGAAAGGTTTCCGGATGATGGTCTTCAATCCGGCCAGCGGCGCGGGATTGATATCGAAGCGGGTCGGAATGGTCAAACCCCGCCCGCGAAGGCATCTATCTGGGCCATGGTAAATGCGTGCATGTCCTTGCCCGCGTGCCAGGCCTTATACCAAGCGACGGTCTCATCGAGGGCGCGGCCTATGGTCCATTGCGGGCTCCAGTGCAACCGGCTGCGGGCCTTGGTGACGTCCAGCCGCAGCAGTCCCGCCTCGTGCAACCGATGCTCCATCGGGGGCGTTACGACTTTCCCCTCGCCCCAGGCCGAAGCCACCTTGCGGGCGATCTCCCCGACGGTGGCATCGCCGCTCGCATCGGGACCGAAATTCCAGGCTTCCCGGAATTGGGCCGAGTCCGGGCCGCACAACGCTTCCGCGAGACCGAGGTATCCCGATAGGGGCTCCAGCACGTGCTGCCAAGGGCGTACCGCATCGGGGTAGCGGAGCTCCACGCTCCTGCCTTCGATGAAGGCGCGGACGCAATCGGGCACCAGCCGGTCTTCCGCCCAGTCCCCTCCGCCGATGACGTTGCCCGCCCGGGCCGTGGCGATGGCAGGCGCATGCTTATCGCCGAAGAAGCTGGCGCGGTAGGAGGCGGTGACGATTTCGGCGCAAGCCTTGCTTGCCGCGTAAGTATCATGCCCGCCCAGGCTGTCGTTCTCGCGGTAGGGGAAAACCCATTCCTTGTTATCGTAGCACTTGTCCGTGGTGACGGATACGATGGCCTTGATCCCGCTTACGCCGCGCGCGGCTTCCAACAGGTTGGCCGTACCCAGGACATTGGTGGCCAAGGTCGCCAAAGGCTCACGGTAGGAAAACCTCACCAGCGCCTGGGCTCCCAGATGGAGGATGACATCGGGCGCGGCCTTCGCGAGCGCTTGGGACAATGCGGGGAAGTCCCTGAGATCGGCCCGGGTATCGCTGGCGAGGGACTTGGACACCCACGCCGTACCGAACAGGCTCGTGGCCGTAGGCGGCTCCAAGGAGAACCCATGGACCAGGGCCCCTTGGCGGTACAGCCACATCGCCAACCAGCCTCCCTTGAAACCGGTATGCCCGGTCAGGAAAACCTTCTTGCCCGTCCAGAAGCCCGTTGCTTTCACCATATCTTCCAGGGCGCCGTGCCCTTCTCCCACATGGCCTCGAGGTTGTTCTTGTCGCGGAGGGTATCCATAGGCTGCCAGAACCCGTGATGCTCGAAGCCCATCACGGCCTGATCGGCGGCGAGGCGCATCAACGGTTCCCCTTCCCAGCTCGTCTCATCGCCGGCGAGGTAATCCAGCACCTTGGGGGAAAGGACGAAAAACCCGCCGTTGATCCACCCTCCGTCGCCCTTGGGCTTTTCCACGAACCCGCGGACGCGGTTGTCCTGCATGTCCAGGGACCCGTACCGTCCCGGAGGCTGCACGGCGGTAACCGTGACGGGCTTCCCGTGCTGCCTGTGGAAGGCGGTGAGCGCGGTGATGTCCACGTCCGACACCCCGTCGCCGTAGGTGAAGCAGAAATCCTTCTCGTCCTTGATGTAGTCGGCGACGCGTTTGAGGCGGCCTCCGGTGAGGGTGCTTTCGCCCGTGTCCACCAAGGTGATGCGCCACGGTTCGGCCTTGCGCTGGTGCACTTCCATCTTGTTCTGCGCCATATCGAAAGTCACGTCCGACATGTGCAGGAAATAATTCTGGAAGTACTCCTTGATCAGGTACCCCTTGTAACCCAGGCAAATGATGAACTCATTGATGCCATGGGCGGAATAGATCTTCATGATATGCCAGAGGATGGGCTTGCCGCCCACCTCGATCATCGGCTTGGGTTTGAGATGGGTTTCTTCGCTGATGCGCGTCCCTAATCCGCCCGCAAGGATCACTGCTTTCAATGGCTTTTCCCTGGTGAATGGTTCAACATGCTAGATGGCCTTGAGGAAATACCTGACGAGCCCGGTGAAGCGCATCGCGCCTTGCAGCACGAAGAACGGCGCGGCACGGAAGTACCCTTTGGTCAAGGCCCGGAAGGAGTAGACGAAAGGGTAACGGATGACCAGGTGGTATACCATGGAAGGCATACGGTTGGGGTTCTTCCGGCAGAATTCGCCGTCGCCTTTGCCGTACCATTGGAACTTCTTCACGTAGGTCCGGAAGTCCGCGAAATGGTATTGGCGGATGTTGGTGCGCCCGATCCCGAATTTGATTTCCGGGAATTTCGAGAGACGGTAGATGAAATCCGTATCATCGATGGTCTTGGTGACCTCGTCGCTGAAGCGGGCGAAATTGAAGACGCGCTTCCGGAATATCGCCGGCGCGGTGCCCACCATGCTGCGGGGGCCGGGGATGTTCTGGTTCATCTTCCAGGTTTCCTCTTCGGCCGCGTCCCAGAAACCGTGGTTCTCGAAGGAGAGCAGGCCGCTTTGCACGATGTCGAACCCGAACTCCTGCATGTCGCGGGAAAGGGATTCGAGGTCGTCCGGGAGCAGCCGGTGGTCCGCGTCGATCATGGCGATGTGCTCGTTCTTCGCCGCATCGATGCCGATTTGCCGATCCCGCGTCAGGTTGGATTTCCGGGTCTCGATGATCTGGATCCCGGGAAAGCTGCGGGCGATGGCGACGGTGCCGTCGCTGGAATTGCCGTCGACGAGGATGACCTCGTCCGGGTGGTTCTGGAAGACGGTTTCCAGGCACGCCCGTAGGCGGCTTTCCTCGTTCCGCACGCAAACGACCACGGAAAGCTTGAACTTCGCCTCTGCGGGCGCCATGGTTTCCGGCTGCATTCCTGGTTTCATGTAGGCTTCCTGGTAAGTCCGATGAACATGGCCCTGAGGATGATCAGGTTCGCCCGCACGATTTTCCCGAAGCGCGGCTTGCCGTCCTGACGGTCGGCCATGTGGATGTCGATCTGCTTGATGCGGCGCTTGCGCTTGGCGGCGAAAAGGGCGAGCTCGGTGCCGATCGATTTGTAGGAGTCGAAATGCCCCAGTTCGCGGAACAGCTCCATCCGGTAGCCCTTCATCCCGCACAAGGGATCGCGGATGCCATAGAACAGATTGGCCGTCCACGCGAAGATGGATTCGGAAATGCGCTGGTGGCGTTGCCGCACTCCCAGCACTACGTCAGCGGAGGTTTCCAGCAACGCGATGTAATCCTTGAGGATGCCGGGATTATGCTGGCCGTCGGCGTCCATGGTGATGACCGCTTCCATACCCGCCTCATCGGCCTTCACGAAACCGGAGCTGAGCGCGCCGTCGTATCCGCGGTTGACCTGATGGCGCACCACGAGCGCGCCGGCGGCCTCCGCAAGGGAGGCGGTCGCATCCTTGGAACAATCGTCCACGACGATGGGCATTCCATAGGGCAGCGCGGCCGCGACGATCTTGGCGATGGTCGCCGACTCGTTGTACGCGGGTATTACGATGCCTACTCGAGATCGATCCATCGGACGATTTCGCCTTCCTTTACTTCGTGACGGGCCTTACGGCCCAGGACCTCGGTAGTGTGCCATGGCTCCAGGGCGTCCTTGGGGCAAGGCCGCAGGGAAACCAAGTGCTCGGGACGGATGACGTCCCCGGCCTTGAGGGTGACGGCCGCGCGCAGCGAGCGACGCTGCACCACCACCGTCTGCTTTTCGTTTTCCTCGACGCGCTTGACCGCACCGCCCAAGGCGGCCTGCAGCTCCTGGGTGCGGTAGCACATCTCCTTCCAGCTCTTGGGATCCATGGAGAAGGGGTGATCGGGGCCTTCGCGGCGCGTGTCGTCGGTGAAATGCTTCTCGATGGCCCGCGCGCCCAACGCCACCGCGCCCAGCGCCGTGGTATGGCCTGGCGTGTGGTCCGAAAGGCCCAGCACCATCTCCGGGTACATGGTCCGGTAGGTCT
>JAHFCH010000337.1 GCA_023249635.1 Fibrobacterota bacterium | reverse complement strand
CTCATCGCCGTCGATCCCGAGGGAGACAAGTGGCTGATGCGCCTGGCCGAGCTTGACCTCCAAGCCAAGGACACCACCGCCGCCATCGATCATGTCCGCGGCTGGCTGGGCAAGAATCCCAAAGGTACCGAAGGTTGGCGTTTCCTCCTGCCCCTGGTGGCCAAGCGGCCCGGCCAGGAAGACGCCTACATCCAGACTCTGGAGAAGCTGGTGCAGTCCGATCCGGTGAACCGGGCCAAGTACGACATGGAACTGGGCAACCTCTACTTCAACAGGGGAGACTACGAGGACGCCGAGAAATCCCTGCTCATCGCCATCAAGGGGAGCCCGGCCAGTGCCGCCCTCTGGTACCGCCTGGGTGAGACCCTGATGAAGATGCGCAAGGACAAGGAGGCCACCGAGAAATTCAATCGGGCCTATCAGCTTGAGCCCAGCAACATCGATTACGCCCGCACCTATTCGCGCGGAGTGGACACCAAGGACGAAATCAAGGTCAACCTGCCTTTGTTCAAGGTACTGGCCCAGAACTCCCCCAGCGTGGATGAGCGCAAAAAGCTAGCTCAAGCGTATTTCCTGAACGGCGACTACGCCGCATCCGCCCGGGAATGGGATTGGCTCCTCAAGGGGGATCCGGGACTGGCTTCCGTCGAACCCATGATTTCCGACGCCTACATGCGCTCGGGCCAGACGGCCAAGGCCCGCGGCCTCTACGAGCAGCGCCTGCAGACCGACCCCAACAATATCACGGTGTTGGAAACCGTGGCCAACATCTACAAGCAGGAGGGCAACACCAAGGGTTACATGGCGACCGTGGAGAGAATCGTGGCCGTGGATCCCAAGTACAAGGGCTACCAGCTGGTGCTGGCCGTCGAAAAGGAAAAGTCCAAGGATTACAAAGCCGCCCTGGCGAACTACAGCCAGTGGATTTCCCGTAATGGCGGGGATGAGGTAGCGCTGAAGGCCACCCATCGCCTAGCCGAGGAGCTGAAGGATACGGTCAATCTCATGGAGGCGCTGGTCAAGCTCAACCGGCTGAAAGGGGCCGACCTGGCCTACGCCTTCCAGCTCGCCGAGCTGGAATATGTCCGCTCCGGGAACATCGCCGGCATCGAGAAGCTGGTCAAGACCTACCCCACCTACCGGAAGGGGAAGATCATCCTCATCAAGCAGTATTACAAAAAGGGAATGGTGGCCAAGCTGGCCGTCTTCGAGAGGTTTCTGGCCGAGGAGTCCAAGCAGGACAAGTCCTTGTCCGAGCCCTTGGGAGACCTCTACGCCTTCCAGAAGAAGTACAAATTCGCCAACGAAGTCTATTTCGACGCCGTGCGCTTCGATCGCAAGGACCGCCCCCTGTTCGACAAGGTCTACCGCTTCGCCAAGGACCATGAATCCCCCTACCGCGCCGGGATCCTCAAGCAGGGCTATGAGTCCTTCTCCGACGATTTGGGCCTCAAAAACGATTTCGCCCAAACCCTGGGCAAGACCCAGAAGGCCTTGGATATCTACATGGAAATCCTGGCCAAGAAGGAGAACAACCTGCCCGCCCTGAAGAACGCCGCGGAGATAGCCGTGATCCTCAGCAAGCCGGATGCAGCCAACCTCCTGCAGCGGTGGGTCGTCCTCGAACCCGAGGAAGTCCGGCCCTGGACGCTGCTGGTCGACTATTACACCCAGACCAAGAACGATGCCAAGCTGGGCGATGCCCTGGAGCACCTCTCCACCTTGAACCCCAGGGATGGTAACCTGGCCTACAAGGCTTCCATGGCCTACAAGCGGACAGGCAACAAGAACAAGGCGCTTGATCTCATCACCAAGGCGGTGGCCCTGAGCCCAACCAACGCGGGCTTTCAGCGGGAATTCGGCCTGCAGCTTTACCTCGGCGGCCAACTGGCCAAGGCCAAGGCTCCCTTGCTCATCGCCGACAAGACCATCAAACCCGACGAGGGCATTTCCGGCGCCCTGTACGCCATCCACATGCTGGAGAGGAACAACGGCTTGGCCCGGGAACGCGCGCGCACCCTGCATGGCCTGAAGCCCAATCACCGCGTCTACGCCTTCAATCTGGCCCGCCTCGAATCCGACATGAAGCAGCCCACCGAGGCGGCCCGTATCCTGGAGAAGCCCGGCATCAAGGACTCCCTGGATGCCGAGATGTCCTTCCTCCTGCTGGATTGCTACTTCAAGTTGGGACAGCGCGACCGCGCGGCAGCCATGGCTCCCCAGTTGGTCCGCAAATTCCCCCAGGAAGCCAGGGAATCATTGCCCTTGGGCATCCTCTTCTTCGAAATGAAGAACAAGGCCAAGGCCAAGGAGATCCTGGAGGCCTATACCCGAAAGAATCCCTCCGAAGAGGCTTTCTATTATCTGGGCAAGGTCTACTTCGAAGAGAGGAACTGGCAATTGGCCATCAACTGCTTGAACCGGGCGGACGAGTCCCGCCCTGACGCGTTGAGGCTGCTGGGCGAGGCCTATATCCAGAACAAGGAGCCGGAAGGCGCCATCAAGGCCTATGAGGATTATTACAAGAAGACCAAGGATCCCAAGGTCCTGGCCGAGCTCTATGGACTTTATAAGAAGACCAACGACGTGGAGGGCACCCGGGCTATCCTGGAGCGCCTGATCGCCGCCGATCCGGGAAATTACGACCACCGGGTGGAACTGGCTGAAATCTACCGCATCAAGGGTGACACCAAGAAGGCGGAAGGCCAGTATGAGATGATCCTCAAGAAGATGCCGACCCTCCCCTCCGCCAATATGAATTACGGCATGATCCTGGCGGTCCGGAAGGAACACGGGCGCGCCATTCCCATGCTCGTCATCGGACTGGCGAAGTTCCCCGACAGCGCCGGGGGGTGGCGCAACCTGGGCGATGCCTACCGCGCCCAGAAGCAGCCCGGTCCCGCCTTGCAGGCCTACAAGAAGGCTTCCAAACTGATGCCCCAGAACCTGGGCATCGCCATCGCCAGGATGCAGCTGGCCAAGGAAGTGAACTCCGCGGAGGACCTGTCCGTCGCCTACAGCGACGTGATGCGCATGGATTCCAACAACGCGGAGGCGGCTTCCGCCCTGGCCTCCATCCGCTTCCAGGAAAAGCGGTACAAGGACGCGGCGGCCCTGTACGCCCGGGTGGTGGCCTCCGATGAGAATAGCGACAAGGAGGTGTGGTCCAACTACGGGTACTCCCTCCTCGAGATAAAGAAGATCGACAAGGCGAAGAAGGCCTTGCAGCGGGCCGTGGATCTGGGCGAAAAGAATCCGAAGCTGATGACCAGCCTGGCCCGCATCTACAAGGAGGAGGGTAATGCGGAACAGGCGGAGAAATTGCTTCTCGAGATGGTCAAGAAAGACCCGCGCAACCACTTGGCCTATTACTGGTTGGGGCAGTTGGCTTCTGACCGCAATCAGCCGGGCGTAGCCGAGGACTACTTCAAGAAGTCTTTGGCCCTGACGCCGGCGAACCCGGATTATTGCGAGGCGGTCGCCCGCATGAACTACAACAAGGAGGAGTACGCCCAGGCAGCGAGGCTTCTGGAGCCGGTGCGCGCAAGCCTGTCTATGGAAGGCCGCCTGATGTACGGCGACATCATGATGAAGACAGGGCGCAACGAGGCTGCCTTGTCCGAATTCAACGCCTTATTCGCCAAAGAACCCTCCCCCCAGGTGCTAGCCAAGCTTGCGGAGCTGCAGATCAACAAGGGCAATACCCGCGAGGCGATCAAGACCATCGAAAACTCGGAGTACAAGTCCGACACCGCGGTCCAATTCGCCTTGGCCAAGGCCCGCATCGCCAACCATGACCTGGAAAAGGGCCGGCAAATCCTGGAAAGCCTACTCCGCAGCAACAAGTACCATGCCGGCTATTACCATGTCCGAGGACTCAGCTACTTCGAGGAGCGGAATTATGGCAAGGCCAAAAAGGATTTCGATATGGCCTTGAAATACAACCCGGACTACATGGAAGCGGTCTATCTCACCGGCGTGTGCCTGTTGAAAGACGGGAGCACGGTGGAGGCCAAGAATTACTTCAAGGAGCTTTCCCAGCACACAGGAGCCGTATGGCAGTCCAAGGGTTTCCTCGGGTTGGGCATGGCCTTCGAGTCCGAGAAGAAATTCGAGGCCGCCGAGAACTTCCTCCAGAAGTCCGTCGCCGCCGATCCCTCTGCCGACGCCTACAGCATCCTGGCCCGTGTTCTGCTCAAACTAAGGAAGCCCTCGGACGCGGAGAAGTACGCCCGCAAGGCCATCGAGTTGCGCCCTGACCATGCCACCGCCGTGGT